>NZ_KB911315.1:0-24382 GCF_000383455.1 Methylobacterium sp. 285MFTsu5.1
GTGTCGAGGGCGGTCCTGACGATGGTCGTGGCGTCGAGGCCCGCCTCGGCGTACATCTTCTCCGGGCTGTCGTGGTCCTGGTAGGCGTCCGGCAGCGTCATCGTCCGCACCCGCACCCCGCCCGCGTCCAGAGCGCCCCGCTCCGCCAGCAGGTGCAGCACCATCGCGCCGAACCCGCCCCGCGAGCCCTCCTCGATCGTGATCAGAACCTCGTGGTCGCGCGCGAGCTCCAGGATCAGCGCCTCGTCCAGCGGCTTGGCGAACCGCGCGTCCGCCACCGTCACCGCCACGCCCTGCTCGGCCAGCGTGTCGGCCGCCTTCAAGGCCTCCGACAGGCGCGTGCCGAGCGACAGCAGCGCCACCCGCGCCTCCGCGTCGCGCCGCACCACCCGGCCCTTGCCGATCGCCAGCGCCTCGCCCCGCTCCGGAAGCTCGACGCCCACACCCTCGCCGCGCGGGTAGCGCAGCGCGATCGGGCCCGTGTCGTGCGCGTGGGCGGTCGCCACCATGTGCACCAGCTCGGCCTCGTCGGAGGCCGCCATCACGGTCATGTTCGGCAGGCAGCACAGGTAGGCCAGGTCGAACGCGCCCGCGTGCGTCGCCCCGTCGGCGCCGACCAGCCCCGCCCGGTCCAGGCAGAACCGCACGGGCAGGTTCTGCAGCGCCACGTCGTGCACCACCTGGTCGTAGGCCCGCTGCAGGAACGTCGAGTAGATCGCCACGAACGGCCGGTAGCCCTCGGTCGCCAGACCGCCCGCGAACGTCACCGCGTGCTGCTCGGCGATGCCGACGTCGAAGGTCTTGTCCGGGTGCGCCTTGCCGAACAGGTCGATGCCGGTGCCCCCCGGCATCGCGGCGGTGATCGCCACGACCTTGTCGTCGGCGTCGGCCGCCTTGATCAGGCTCTCGCCGAACACCCGCGTGTAGGCCGGCGCGTTCGGCTTGGCCTTGGCCTGCACGCCTGAGACCACGTCGAACTTGACCACGCCGTGGTAGCGGTCGGCCGAGGCCTCGGCCGGGGCGTAGCCCTTGCCCTTCTGGGTGACGACGTGGAGCAGGATCGGGCCGTGCTCGGCGTCGCGGACGTTCTTGAGCACCGGCAGCAGGTGGTCGAGGTTGTGCCCGTCGACCGGGCCGACGTAGTGGAAGCCCATCTCCTCGAACATGGTGCCGCCGCCGACCACGAGCGAGCGGGCGTATTCCTCGGCCGCGGCGGCGCGCTGGTAGAGCGCCTTGGGCAGGAGCTTGCCGAGCTGCTTGGCGGTCTCGCGCAGGGACTGGTAGGCGCCGCCCGAGGCGAGGCGGGCGAGGTAGGCCGACATGGCGCCGACGGGGGGCGCGATCGACATGTCGTTGTCGTTGAGGATGACGATCAGGCGCGAGTGCAGGGCGCCGGCGTTGTTGAGGGCCTCGTAGGCCATGCCGGCCGACATCGAGCCGTCGCCGATGACCGCGATGGCGTTGCGGCGCTTGAGCGGGCGGTTCTTCGACTTGGCGGCGGCGTTGTCGAGGTCGCGGGCGACCGCCATGCCCAGCGCGGCCGAGATCGAGGTCGAGGAGTGGGCGGCGCCGAAGGGGTCGTAGACGCTCTCGCTCCGCTTGGTGAAGCCCGACAGGCCGCCGCCCTGGCGCAGCGTCCGGATGCGGTCGCGGCGCTCGGTGAGGATCTTGTGGGGGTAGCACTGGTGTCCGACGTCCCAGACGATGCGGTCGTCGGGGGTGTCGAACACGTGGTGCAGCGCCACGGTCAGCTCGACGACGCCGAGCCCCGAGCCGAGATGGCCGCCGGTGATCGAGACCGCGTCGATCATCTCGGCGCGCACCGCGTCCGCCACCGCCGGAAGCTCCGACTCCGGAAGACGCCGCAGCGCCGAAGGAGACGGAACGCGGTCCAGCAACGCCGATTGCTCAGGGGAGAGTGCCAATGCTCGCATCCGTTCGTTCGAGTATGGCGACGGCTCCGTCGCGGGCCCTCGGCAACCGCGACGCCAGCACCCCGGGGACGCGTGTTCATGCTAGAACCCGCCCGTCCGTCGCTGTCATGATAGTGCCAGTTACGGACGAACGGCGGCGCGATCAATGTCGGGCCGGCGTTTTTTTCAATCACGTGCCCTTAACGCCACAAGAGGTTCGCCTTTGAATCCGGCTCGTCTGTGCACAATCCTGCTCATGTTCGCGATTACGGGTCACGGCCAAGCTTACGCCCAGCCGCGGCCGCCGGACGGCAATCTCGACTTCCTCTGCAACTTCCTCGGCGACTGCCCGGCGCGGGTCGCGCCGGGCGGCCCCGATCGCGACGTCCGCCCGTTCAGCAACAGCCTCGGCCGGCCCTGCGCGTGGCGGGACCGCCCGACCCCGGAGGGCGTCCGCCGGGTCCGCGTCTGCTGGTGATGCGGGCACCGACGCTCGCCGCCGCGGTCCTCACCCTCGCGCTGGGCCCGCTCCCGGTCCGAGCCCAGGATTCCTGTCCGGCCCTGTTCGCGGACGGGCAGACGCCCGTCCTCACGAATCCGAAGCTCGCCGTCCGCGCGGTCCCGCTGTGCTTCGAGGCCTTCGCGGTCCTGCATTCCGGCGTGACGCGCACGCCGCTCTACGCCGCCGAGCACCTCACCCGCGCCAGCGTCGCGGCGGCCCGGGCGGTGGCCCGCGACGATTCCTTCCACGAGGAGACGCGCCTGCCGGAGGATCAGCGCGCCGCGCTGGAGGATTACGTCCGCAGCGGGTTCGACCGGGGCCATCTCGCGCCGGCCGGGGACATGCCGACCCTCGCCGCCCAGGCCGAGTCGTTCAGCCTCGCCAACATCGTGCCGCAGAACCGCGTCCTGAACCGGGGACTCTGGGCGGATATCGAGGAGAGCACCCGGCGCCTGGCCACCCGCCGGGGCGCGCTGTTCGTCGTCACCGGGGTGATCTTCGCGGGCGACGCGGTGCAGCAGATCAAGGGCGGCGTGCTCGTCCCGACGCAGCTGTTCAAGGCCGTGTACGACCCGTCCCGCGGCGAGGCGGGTGCCTACCTCGCCCGGAACGACGATTCGAGGGACTGGCGCGCCCTGTCGATCGACGATCTCCGCCAGGAAGCCGGCATCGACGTCTTTCCCGGCCTGCCGCCCGCGGCCCGGGCGACCGCGATGGGGCTGCCGGATCCTCAGGCCTCCGCCCGCGCGGAGGAGCGCCGGCCCCGGCACGAGCAGACCTGGCAGGACTGGCTCGAGCGCGAACTCGCCCGCGCCCTGCGCAAGCTCGTCCGCGACTTCCTGCGCACGTTCTTCTGAGAGGACCCGATGCCCGAGGACAAGCGACGCGCCCGGCCCAAGAGGGGAAGCCCGGAGAGCGAGAGCCCGGACGGCAAGAACTCGGACACCGAGGGCTTCGCGCCGTTCGCCGACGATGCCGGCGTGCGCTCCGTCGGCGCCCTGAGCTTCGAGAACGGCACGGACCGGATCGCCCTGCACGGGTCCCTCGACCTGACCCGCGACCGGACCGGCCTGGAGCAGGCCAGGCTGCTCCGGGAGACGCTGGACGCGATCGTGAAGGCCCTGGAGGCGTCCGACCTGCCGGACGCGGTGGCGGAGGTGCCGGACGCGCCGCCGGGAACGGTCAAGAACCCCTTCGCGTGAGCGATCCGGCGCCCGCCGGCGGCGGGCCCGTCCTTGCCGCGTCCCGGCGGGCCTGATACTCGGAGAGGGTCATTCCTATATCGTAGGGACGCGCGTCCAGGACGGGTGCTGAGGCCCGGTGCCTGACCCGTGCCGCTGGCACGATCCGCGCGGTCCCGAACAACGCGCCGAGGACGATCCGCGATGGCTCGCGAATTCATCTACCACATGCGGGGCCTGACCAAGGCCTATACCGGCGGCAAGAAGGTCCTGGATAGCGTCAACCTGTCCTTCTACCCCGACGCCAAGATCGGCGTGCTCGGCATCAACGGCTCCGGCAAGTCGACGCTGCTCAAGATCATGGCGGGCATCGACAAGGAGTTCACCGGCGACGGCTGGGTCGCGCAGGGCGCGCGCGTCGGCTACCTGCCGCAGGAACCCCAGCTCGATCCGAGCAAGTCCGTCCGCGAGAACGTGATGGAGGGCGTCGCCGAGAAGCAGGCCATGCTCGACCGCTACAACGAGCTCGCCATGAACTACTCGGAGGAGACCGCCGACGAGATGACCGAGCTCCAGGACCGGATCGAGTCGCTGGGCCTCTGGGAGCTCGACTCGAAGGTCGATCAGGCCATGGAGGCCCTGGGCTGCCCGAGCGACGAGCAGCCGGTCGCGACCCTCTCGGGCGGCGAGCGCCGCCGCATCGCGCTGTGCCGCCTGCTCCTGTGGGAGCCGGAGCTGCTGCTCCTCGACGAGCCCACCAACCACCTCGACGCCGAGACGGTGAACTGGCTGGAGGGTCACCTGCGCCAGTATCCGGGCGCGATCCTGATCGTGACCCACGACCGCTACTTCCTCGACAACGTGACGAGCTGGATCCTGGAGCTCGATCGCGGCAAGGGCATCCCGTACGAGGGCAACTACTCGGCGTGGCTGGTCCAGAAGCAGAAGCGCCTGGAGCAGGAGGGCCGCGAGGACATGGTCCGGCAGCGCTCCATCGCCCGCGAGCAGGAATGGATCGCCGCCTCGCCGAAGGCCCGCCAGTCGAAGTCGAAGGCGCGCATCACCCGCTACGAGGAGCTGGTCGCCAAGCAGGCGCAGAAGGTCGACGCGTCCGCGCAGATCGTCATCCCGATCGACGAGCGGCTCGGCAACAACGTCATCGAGTTCGAGCACCTCAGCAAGGCGTTCGGCGACCGGCTGCTGATCGAGGACCTGTCGTTCAAGCTGCCGCCCGGCGGCATCGTCGGTGTGATCGGCCCGAACGGGGCCGGCAAGACCACTTTGTTCAAGATGATCACCGGCCAGGAGAAGCCCGACAACGGCAAGATCGAGGTCGGCGAGACGGTGAAGCTCGGCTACGTCGACCAGTCGCGCGACGCCCTCGACCCGAACGCCACGGTCTGGCAGGAGGTCTCCGGCGGCAACGACATCATCTATTTCAACAAGCGCGAGATCAATTCGCGCGCCTACTGCGCGGCCTTCGCGTTCAAGGGACCCGACCAGCAGAAGAAGGTCGGCACCCTCTCGGGCGGTGAGCGCAACCGCGTTCACCTCGCCCGGACCCTGAAGGGCGGCGCCAACGTGCTGCTCCTCGACGAGCCGACCAACGACCTCGACATGGAGACCCTGCGCGCCCTCGAGGACGCGCTGGAGGATTACGCCGGCTGCGCGGTCATCATCAGCCACGATCGCTGGTTCCTGAACCGCATCGCCACGCACATCCTGGCCTTCGAGGGCGACAGCCACGTCGAGTGGTTCGAGGGCAACTTCTCCGACTACGAGGCCGATAAGGTCCGCCGGCTCGGGGCGGATTCGATCATGCCGAAGAAGATCAAGTACAAGCGCTTCTCGCGCTGAGACCGGTCGCGGCTCCGGGGCGCCGCCGGCGTTCCGGAGCCGCGCGCCCGTCCGAGGACGTTGCCGTCACCTCTGCCCGGTGACGGATCACCGGATGCGCGCCCGCGCCTCCGCCAGGATCGTCGCCAGGCTCTGCGCGAGCGGGATCGTCGGGGCCCATCCGGTGGCGGTCGCGAAGGCCGCGGGGTCGCAGCCCTCGCTGCGCACACCCGCCGGGCGGACCCGGCCGGGCGCGACGCGCAGGTCGAACCGCGCCTCCGTCAGGCCGCGCAGCGTCTCCAGGATGTCGGAGACCGGTGTGACGACCCCCGATCCCACGTTGAAGATGCCGCCATCCGGCAGGTCGTCGATCCGGGCGATCACGCGCAGGCACGCCGCGGTGACGTCGGCCACGTCGAGGAAGTCGCGCCCCGCCGAGAGGTCGCCGACCTCCAGGCTCGGCGGCGCCAGCCCCCGCTCGATGCGGGCGATCTGACCGGCGAAGGAGGCGACCACGAAGGTCTCGCTCTGTCCGGCCCCGATGTAGTTCGACGGCCGCAGCACGAGATGCTTGATCCGGGCATTCGCCAGCACGTCGCGGAGGATGTACTCGCAGGCGTTCTTAGTCCGGCCCGAGATCGTGTCGGGGCGCGGCGTGACGCTCTCGTCCGGGCGCGGGCAGGCGCGGAACACTTCGCCGTAGACGACCGTGGAGCTGAGGAAGACCAGCGCCGCGCGAGTCCGCGCCACCGCCTCGGCGAGGTTGAGGGTGCCGAGCAGCTCCGCCCGCCAGGCGTAGGACGGCGTCTCGCTCGACTGCGCCACCGAGGCCAGCGCCGCGAGGTGGAACACGCAGGTCGGGTCGAAGGCCGCGACCGTCTCGGCGAGCTCGCGCGCGTCGAACGGGTCCACGGCCCTAAGCGTCACGCCGTCGAGGGGCGGTGGCGGGCTCCGGTCGAGGCCGAGGATGGGGCTGCCCGGCGGCAGGTCCCGACGCAGCGCCTCGAGCAGGCGGCGGCCGAGATAGTCTCCCGCTCCGGTGACGAGGACGCGCATGCCCCTTGCCCTCAACCCTGCCACGAACCCAGCGACGCGCCCCGTGCCGGCGCGGGCGCCGGCAACCGGGATCGTCGGCCGCGTCTATACCGGGCCTTGCCGCGACGCGAGGGGGCGACGCGGCCAACGGCCGCCGCGGCGGGCGGATCATCGGTGCGACCCCGCCGTTGTGCACATCCGAACAAAGGCGCGTGATCGGAGGGGCCTCGGGCGGCCGGCGCGCTATGGTTGCACCGCGGCCCCGGCCGCTCCGCGTCCGGACGGAGAGCGCCACGGTGATGGGCTGAGTGACGCGCCTCGACGATCTCGAACGGCCCGGCGCCGCGGAACCGCGGGCGCTCCCCCCACCGCCCGCGGAGGCACGGCCGGCGAAGCCCGCGCGCGACGCGCGGGTCGACGTGGTGCGCGGCCTCGCGCTCCTGACGATCTTCATCGACCACATCCCGCGCAACGCGCCGGCCCTGCTGACGCTGCACAATTTCGGGTTCTCGGACGCGGCCGAGATCTTCGTGCTGCTGGCCGGCTACTCGTCGATGATCGCCTACGGCGGGCTGTTCCGGCGCGCCGGGATCCGGACGGCGCTCACGCGCATCGCCAAGCGCTGCCTGCGCATCTACCTGTTCCAGGCGGGGCTGCTGCTCGCGACCCTGGTCATCGTCCGGATCTGGATGGACCTCACCGGCCTGACGCCGCGATTCGGCGTCGCGCCGCTGCTGCAGATGGGTCTCCTGCCGGGCCTGCTGCGCGGCCTCGCGCTGAACGCGCTCCCGAACTACCTCGACATCCTGCCGCTCTACATCCTGCTGCTGGCGCTGTTCCCGCTGATCTACCTCGGGATGCGGCGCGGGATCTGGGGCGTACTGGGCCTGTCGGGCGCCCTCTGGCTCGCCGCCAACGTCGATCACCAGCTGAACCTCCCGAACGCCGCGGCGGTGGACGACGGGTGGTACTTCAACCCCTTCGCGTGGCAGTTCCTGTTCGTGATCGGCGCGGCGCTCGCGGTCAAGGTCCGCGCCCATGACGGCCTGCTGCCGCGGCGCGGATGGGCCGTGGCGGCGGCCGCGGCCTACCTCGCCTTCGCGTTCCTGCAGGGCGGGTCCTGGGCGGAGTGGGGGCTTCCGGACCTCCGGCCGCTGGCGATCGGCCCGCCCGACAAGAGCCACGTCGCGCCCCTGCGCCTGATCAACATGCTGGCGCTGGCCTACCTGCTGTTCAGCGCGCCCGCCGTGGCCCGCGCGAGCCGGTGGCGGCGGCTGCGCCTCGTCGACGCCTGCGGGCGGCACTCGCTGGAGATCTTCGCCGCCGGATGCCTGGCGGCGCTGATCGGCCGCATCCTCTACCGGACCTTCGACCCCACTTGGCCGCTGCAGATCGCGGTCAATGTCGGGGGGATCGCGATCATGCTCGGCCTCGCCCACGTCCTGGACGCGCGCCTGCGCCGGGCGGCCGGGACCGGCCCCGACGTGCGCCGGCCCGGATAGGCCGGGAGGAGCCGCGATGCCGCCGATGCGCCGCAAGGGCGATCTGCCGGAGAAGATCTGCGCCCAGTGCGGCCGCCCGTTCGCGTGGCGCAAGAAGTGGGAGCGCGTCTGGGACGAGGTCCGCTACTGCTCGGACCGGTGCCGGGCCGAGGCGAAGGCCGCGCGCGGGCGCGACGCGGCGGGGCGCTGACCGCGCAGCGCGGCCAGCGCGTCCGGCGTGTCGACGTCGAGGGCGGTGGCCGGGTCGCCCGGGATCTCCAGCACGTCCGGCCGACCCTTCAGGAGCGGCCCGGCCCCGTGATCGCCGGCGAGGCGGGCGATGTCCGGGCCGAGGCGGCGCAGGTTGAGCAGCACCGGATTCCCCCGCCGGCCGGCCTGCACCGGCACCACGGCCGCCGGCGGCTCCAAGGCGCCCGCGGAGGCCTCCGCGAAGGCCTCCGCCAAGCGGTCGAGATGCGCGGCGGTGACGCGCGGCATGTCGCCCAGCACGACGATGGCGGCCGTGCAGGTGGCGGGCAGCGCCGCGAGGCCGGCGCGCAGCGAGCTCGCGAGGCCGGAGCGGTAATCCGCATTGTCGACGCGGACGAGGTCGAGCCCCGCCAGCGCGTCGCGGACCGCCGCCGCGTGCGCGCCGAGCACGGCGACCACCGGCCGGGGCCGGGCGCCGAGGGCCGCCTCCGCGGCGTGGCGCACCAGCGGCCGCCCGTCGAGGGGCGCGAGCAGCTTCGGCGCGGCGCCGAACCGGCTGCCGAGGCCCGCGGCGAGCAGGATCGTGCCGATCTCAGGCATGCCGGTCCTCCGCCCCCGGATCCGGCTCGTCCGCCGCGGCCGCGCCGCCGGCGCGGGGCTGCGGGCGCGAGACGATCTCCATCAGCAGGCCGCCGACGCCGAGGGCGACGATGTCGGCCCGGGTCACGGTCAGGTCCGCCAGCAGGCGGTGGAGGATCCAGTCGAAGCCGTTCTCCTTGGGCGAGCGGGCGCAGCCCGGCGCGCCGATCACCGGCACGCCGCCGCGGGCGCCGACGAGGAGCAGGTTGCCGGGGTCGACCGGCATGCCGAGATGGTCGACCCGGCCGCCCGCCTCCGCGATGCCGGCCGGGATGACGTCGCGCCGGTCGGCGATCGCCGAGGCGCCGAACACCACCACGAGGTCGGCCCCGGCGCGGTCGATCATCTCCGCCAGGGACGCCGCCACGGAGGCGGCGGCGTGGGGCACCCGGGTCTCGGCCACGATCGCCGCACCCGCGGGCGCGAGGCGGTCGGCCAGGGCCCGGAGGGTCTTGTCGATCGTCGTCTCCTTGAGGCTCGGCAGGCGCGTCGAGACCACGGCCACCCGGCGGCGGCGATACGGCACCACCCCGAGGACGTCGCCCTCCGCGGCCGCGCAGGCCCGGGCCAGCACGGCGCCCGGCACGGCGTAGGGGATGATCTTCACCGTGGCGACCATCTCGCCCTCGACCACCGGCCGGAAGCGCGGCAGAGTCGCCACCGTCACCGCCTCGTCGACGGCGTTGACCGCGTCGATCCGGGCCGGATCGAGGGTGAGCACCCCCGCCGTCTCGGCGAACAGGTTGCTGCGGCCGGTGAAGGGCGCCTCGACGCGCAGGTTCGGCCCGCGCAGGCGCGCGGCGAGCCGCGCCGCGGCGGCGTCCTCGCCGACGTCGCCGGGCTCGAGCGTGGCCGCCACGATCTCCGACAGGCCGGCCCGGGCCAGGCCGGCGGCGGCTTCCGCGGCGATGACGGCGCCCTTGCGCAGGGTGATGTCGGCCCGCCGCACCGTGTGCGCGCTGATCAGCCCGGCCGAGTCCGCGACCGGGACGGTCCCGAACCTCACGCGACCTCCGGGCGGGGCACGCGGCGCAGGGCGGCGACGATCTCGGCGAGCACCGCCAGGGCGATCTCGGCCGGGCTCACGGCGCCGATGGGCAGGCCGATCGGCGCGCGGATCCGGCCGATCTGCGCCGGCGTGAAGCCGGCCTCCGTGAGCCGCGCGACGCGCGCCGCGTGGGTCTTCCGGGAGCCGAGGGCGCCCACGTAGAAGCATTCGGCGGTCAGCGCCGCCTTCAGCGCGGGATCGTCGATCTTCGGATCGTGGGTCAGGGCCGCCAGGGCGCAGTAGCGGTCGAGGACCGGCACGGTGGTCCCGAGGGCGGCGTCCGGCCATTCGGCGATCAGCGCGGTGCCGGGGAAGCGCTCGGGGGTCGCGAAGGCGGTGCGCGGGTCGATCACCGTGAGCGCGAGGTCGAGCCCCGCGGCCATCGGCGCCAGGGCCTGCGAGATGTGGACCGCGCCCACCACCACGAGCCGCACCGGCGGCACCTGCACGGTCAGAAACAGGGTCCGCCCGCCCGCCTCGACGAGGCCGCTCTTGCCGGAGGCGAGGTGCTTCGCCAGCACGTCGGCGAGGGGATCGGCGGCGATCGCGTCCTCGCCGACGAGGCGCTGCGCGCCGTCGGCGATGTCGGTGATGAGGATCGCGGCGCGGCGCGCGGCCCGCGCGTCGTTGAGCGCTGCCAGGACGTCGCCGCGCATCAGTCGACCCGCTCGACGAAGACCCGGATCCGGCCGCCGCAGGACAGGCCGGCGCGCCACGCGGTCTCGTCCGCGACGCCGAATTCGAGGACGCGGGGCACGCCCGCCTCGATCACCTCGATCGCCTCGGTGATCACCGCGCCCTCGACGCAGCCGCCGGAGACGGAGCCGAGGAAATTGCCCTCGCCGTCGACCACGAGGTGGCTGCCCACCGGTCGGGGCGCCGAGCCCCAGGTCTCGATCACCGTGGCGAGGGCCACGGCGCGGCCGTCGCGCCGCCAGGATTGGGCAGCGGAGAGGATGTCTGTGTCTGTGCTGAGCATGGCCTCGTGGACTTCCGGCCGGCGGGCGCCCCCCGCTCCTCACAGGTATGGCCCGCGTGCCGCGGTGCAAGAAGCCCTCATGCTGAAGGGAGCGTCAGGAAACATTGGCCGAGATCGTCGGTCGGCCATACTCTGCACCCACGATCTTTCGCGGAGACGGCGCCCCGATTAGTGTCCGGCATGTCCAAACCACAGCCTCATCCTGAGGTGCCGGAGCGCGGCGGAGGCCTCGAAGGAGCCCTCCAGCCGGCCGCGCGACCCCTGGAGCCCTCCTTCGAGGCCCGCTGGCGCGGTCACCTCAGGATGAGGGCGTGGGGTGGACGTTTCGCTGAAACCGAAGCCCCTCTCGCCCGATGGGCCCGGCCCCGGCGCCCAGCCCCATGAACGCCCCGGATCCTGCCCTCGCCCGGGCGCTCCGCAAGGAACCGCCGCGCTCGCCCCCGCGCCGCCTGTGGAAGCGCGTCAGCCGGGCGATCGGCGACGTCCTGCCGAAGGGCCTCTACGCCCGCTCGCTGATCATCATCATCGCGCCGGTGGTCCTGCTCCAGTCGGTGATCGCCTACACCTTCATGGAGCGGCACTGGCAGCTCGTGACCAAGCGCCTGTCGGCGGCGGTCACGGCGGACGTCGCCGCGCTGATCGACATCTACGAGAGCTACCCGCAGGACAAGGATGCCGAGACCCTCGCGCGCATCGCCGGTGAACGGCTGAACCTCGACCTCGACATCCTCAAGGGCGCCAAGCTGCCGCCCCCGGGCCCGCGCCCGTTCTTCTCGATCCTCGACGAGGCCCTGTCCGACGAGATCAAGCGCCAGATCCGAAGACCGTTCTGGATCGACACGGTCGGGCGCTCGAACCTCATCGAGATCCGCGTGGCGATCCCCGACGGGGTGATGCGCATCACCGCCCGGCGCAGCCAGGCCTACGCGTCGAACTCGCACATCTTCCTCGTGTGGATGATCGGCTCGTCGCTGGTGCTGCTCGGCGTCGCGATCCTGTTCCTGCGCAACCAGATCAAGCCGATCCTGCGGCTCGCGGCCGTGGCGGAGGGCTTCGGCAAGGGGCGGGAGATCGAGTTCCGGCCCCGCGGTGCCCGCGAGGTGCGTCAGGCCGGCCACGCCTTCATCGAGATGAAGCGGCGCATCGAGCGGGCGATGGAGCAGCGCACGACGATGCTGAACGGCGTCAGCCACGACCTGCGCACCATCCTGACCCGGTTCCGCCTGTCCCTGGCGCTGATCGAGCAGACCGAGGAGATCGAGGATCTCAGCCGCGACGTCGACGAGATGAGCCGGATGCTGGAGGGCTACCTCGCCTTCGCGCGGGGCGATTCGGCCGAGCCCGCGACGCCCACCGACATGCGCGCCCTGCTGGAGGACCTGCGGACCGACGTCGAGCGCCTCGGCGCCCACGTCTCCGCGGTCGATCTCGCCGGCGCGCCCGAGGTCACGGTGCGGCCCGGCGCCTTCCGGCGCTGCCTGTTCAACCTCGCCGCCAACGCCGTCCGCTACGGCGAGACGGTGGCGATCTCCGGCCGGCTGGAGGCCCGGACCTTCCTCGTCTCGATCGACGATGACGGGCCCGGCATTCCGGCGGAGAGCCGCGAGGACGTGTTCAAGCCGTTCGTGCGGCTCGACGACGCCCGCCAGGATGCCGGCGGCTCCGGGCTGGGCCTGTCGATCGCCCGGGACATCGCCCGGGCCCACGGCGGCGACATAACCCTGCACGACAGCCCGCTGGGTGGCCTGCGGGCCACCGTCCGGGTCCCGGCCTGAGCCGGATCCGGCTCAGGTATCGGCGGGCCGGCGCAGGCGCAGGAACTCGGCCTGCACGTTGCGGATCAGGTGATCCATGCTCGCCTCGTCGAGGGCGGCGCTCGTCAGCCGGGCGCGCAGGCCGGCCTCGCCGTTCCAGGCGTAGCCGGCCTCGAACGGCAGGTGGCGCCGCAGGAGCGGACTCACGACCGACTCGCGCCGGTAGGCGGGATGTCGCAGCAGCCGCCCGATATGGAGCGCCAGCGTCTCGACGCTGGAGGATCTGGAGCCTGAACTCCCCGCTCCCTTGCCTTTCGAATCGACCGATGCCCAACGCATACGTGTCCGCCCTCCCGGAGACGCCACTGTTGCGCGAAATGATTGCGCATCCATGAGCGTTCGGGCGAGCCGGCGAAAAACTGCAGCTCGCGGGGTCCCAACCTTCGCAGCGCGGTGATATGCAGGGGCGCTTTCCCAGGGCCGCGGTCAGCCGCGCGCCGGATCCCGAGTGCCGAACATGAACCCGCTCGTCCCGCTCTTCGCCCTCATCTCGCTGCCGCTCGCGGCCATCGGGCTCGTGCTCTACACCGATGAGGGCATCAACCCGGACCTGTTCTACGCCTCCGTGAAGACCTTCGTGATCCTGGGCGCGATCGCCGCGGCGATGTCGTTCGGCGCGATGAAGCTCTCGGAGCGGTCCAAGCACTGACGTCCCACCGCCCGGAGGGCGCGATGCTGCACGTGGTCCCGGCCTTCTCGCGCATCGGCGAGGAGAACGCCTTCGCGGTTCTGGCGCGGGCCCAGGCCCTCGCCGCGCAGGGGCGGGACGTGATCAACCTCGGCATCGGCCAGCCGGACATGCCCACGCCCGCCCACGTGGTCGAGGCGGGCATCAAGGCGCTGCGCGACGGACACCACGGCTACACGCCGGCGGTCGGCATCCCGCAGCTCCGCGAGTCGGTGGCCCGCGACATCCACCGCCGCCACGGCGTCGAGGTCTCGCCGGATTCCGTGATGATCGTGCCGGGCGGCAAGGTCACCATGTTCATGGCGATCCTGATGTTCGGCGCGCCCGGGACCGAGATCCTGTATCCGGACCCCGGCTTCCCGATCTACCGCTCGATGATCGAGTTCACCGGGGCGACGCCCGTGCCGGTGCCGATCCGCGAGGAGAACGGCTTCGCCTTCTCGGCGGCCGAGACCCTGGCGCTGATCACGCCGAAGACGCGGCTGCTGATCGTCAACTCGCCCGCCAACCCCACCGGCGGCGTGACGCCGAAGGCCGAGATCGACGCCCTGGTGAAGGGCCTCGCCGAGCACCCCGACGTCGCGGTGCTGTCGGACGAGATCTACGGCACCATGACGTACGACGGCGAGACCCACCACTCGCTGCTGAAATATCCCGAGATCCGCGACCGGCTGGTCTACCTCGACGGCGCGTCGAAGACCTACGCGATGACCGGCTGGCGGCTCGGCTGGTCGGTCTGGCCGAAGCCGCTCTACGACGCGGCGCGCAAGCTCGCGGTCAACGCGCATTCCTGCGTCAACGCGGCGACCCAGTGGGCCGGCATCGCGGCGCTCGACGGACCGCAGGCTTGCGTGGCCGAGATGGTCGCCGAGTTCGACCGGCGCCGGGCGATCGTGGTCGACGGGCTGAACGCCCTACCGGACGTCTCCTGCATCGCGCCCAAGGGCGCGTTCTACGCCTTCCCGAACATCGCCCGGACCGGCTGGAAGGCGAAGCCCCTGGCCTCGACCCTCCTGGAGGAAGCGGGTGTGGCGGTGATCGGCGGTCCGGATTTCGGCGTCCACGGCGAGGGCTACCTCCGCCTGTCCTACGCCAATTCGGCCGAGAACATCCGGCGGGCGCTGGAGCGGATGGGCACGTTCCTCAGCACGCACAGGCCGGGCTGAGAAGACGCCCCGTCGCCGACCTCGGCAGGGACGCCATCATCCGCGCCGCCGTCCTCGCGAGCGCGGCGAAGCGATCCAGTCGCCGCGACGACCGCCGAAGCTGGGCAGCCCTGGGTCCTTTCGCAGCGCTCGCGATGACGGTTGTGGCGACCGAACCGTTTGAACGCACACCGGTTCGACCGGCACGCCTCAGGACTTGCCGGGCGCCCGCTTGTCGATCCAGCCGACCAGCCAGTCGGCGATGTCGAGGCTGTTCTTGTCCTGCATCAGCATGTGCGAATTGCCGTGGATGCCGATCTCGGGCAGCAGGATCAGCTCCGCCTTGCCGCCCGCGGCGTTGGCGGCCGCCACGAAGCTGCGGCACTGCTTGAGCCGCGGCGCCCAGCGGGGCGAGGCGTCGACGTAGTCGCCGAACAGGACGAGGATCGGCAGGTCCTTGTAGGGCGCGAGGTCGTCCTTGGCCGGGTCCGGGCAGGCGGCCGGCTCGATGGCCACGATGGCGCGCAGGCCGGTCCGATCGAGGGCGGCGGTCTGGAACGGGTAGATCCCCGACTGCGAGTGCGAGATCAGCACCGCGCCCTTGAGCCGCTTGGCGAGCTCCGACAGGGCCGGCACGGTCGGGTTCGGCACCGGCAGGGCGGCCGACCAGTCCGGGACCATCTGCTTCCAGAACTCCCCCTGGGCCTCCAGGGGGAACTGCATGCCGGGGAACACCTTCGGGTATTCCGGCCCGAACCGGAAGATCGCCCAGGCCGGCTCGCGCCCGGCCGAGAACACGGCCGGCAGCGTCTTGGGGTCGGCCTGCCCCGTCTTCACGGCGTTGATCTGGGCCGGGCTCGCCGCCGAGCGGCCGCGCCAGGCCTGGTCGATCACGTAGGTCGGGAAGCCGCGCCGGACGAGATACTCGTCCCAGCCCATGCGCCCGTCGGGCGTCGTCTCCCAGGTCTTGCCGGTGAGGCAGCAGCCGTGGATCAGGACCAGCGGCGGCCGTCCGGCATTCACCGGGACCTGGTAGCGGACGTAGATCTGGTCGACGCTGATCGTGCCCGACGGCGCGTAGGCCGGCAGCGTCGAGAGCGTGTCGGACTGGACGTCGCGGCCGCCGACGAAGAAGCTGCCCTGCTCGGCGATCGTCAGGGGGCCGGCGGCCGGATCGGCCGCGCGCGCGGAGCCGCCGGCGATCAGCATGGCTGCGACCAGCGCGCAGGCCCGCCGGCGGGCGCGCCCGGGCGCGGGCACTGACAGTCCTGCCATGAAATGTCCCGTCCTCCCGCGCGCGGGCCGTCCTCCGGACCCGTCGTCGCGCGGGAGCCTAGCACGAAGCTCGGCCGCCGTGGGAGATCCGCCCTTCGGGCAGGTTGCCAGTCAGGCTCCGATGTCGCGCTCGACACGCTCGACCGCCTCCGCGGGCAGGTCGAGGGCCTCGGCCAGCATCTTCAGGAACTGACGCTCCTGGAGCGTGTCGGGCTCGATGGCGAGTCGCGCCGCCGCGAAGATCCGCGCCGCCGCGTCGGGATCCGCGACCCGGTCGGCGATCGCGTCGACGTCGGCCGGGTCCGCGAGCTCGCGCTCGAGCCAGGCTCGACCGTCGGGATCGAGGCCCGCCTCCGCCACGGCGGCGTCGAGGCGCCTACGTTCCGCGGCGTCGACCATCCCGTCGGCCGTCGTGGCCGCCACCATGGCCCGCAGCATCAGCCGGGCCTCGTCCTCGTCGACCTTCGTGAAGTCCGGGCCCCCGGCCTCGGGCGGGGGCGCCCCGCGCAGCGCCCGGTAGGCGAGGCCGCCGATCAGCGCCAGTCCGCCGAGGGCGGCACCGGCGGCGAGCCCGCCGCGCCTCGACCGCACGAGCGCGTCGACGATCCGTCTGCTGTCAGCCATGCCGTCCTCCCGGTTTCCGATCCAGATCGGATCGGAAACCTCCCGGGAGGCGCTCGGGTTCAGCCGCGCTCAGGCGTCGGCCTCGTCCTCGTCCTCGTCGATATCCACGAGGAAGACGATGTCGGCCTCGTCCTCGTCGTCCGAATCGGACCCGGTGTGGCGCGGATCCTCGACGAAATCACCCTCGCCGTCGTCCTCGGCGAGGGCATCCTCGAAGATCTCGACCTCGTCCTCGGTGGCGGCCCGGACCGTGAGCGCCGACGTGCCGTTCCAGACCGGCTTCCCGCCGGTCGTCATGGTCCGGATGTCTTCCTTGAAGCCGTCACAGGTGAAGAGGTCCTTGGCGGACGCCTCGTCGCTGTTGATCACCGCAACGGCGGTGCCGTCGATCTCGAGCGTGAACATGGCCGGCATCCCTCTCGTAACCGTCCTCAGGCGCGCCCGGTCAGCGGGCTGGCGCACGGGTGCGACGCGCTGCCCCGGGAAGAAACGTCTCGGTTTCGTCCGTCTGACACGAGCGTCGCGCGGGGATGCTGTAGGGGTGAAGCGGACGGCCGCCAAGCCCGTCGCGGCCCGACCCGCACGATTCGGCGCGGCACGGATCCTGCGCCCATCAGGGCGGCCACAGTCTCGAACACGAAGGATCACCCGCGCATGCGGATCAGGCTCGGCTGCGAGATGCGCTACGCCTTCCCCTACCCCGTGCCCATGGTGGTGATGCTCAACGTGCATCCCTCCGGGGCGGCCGCCCTGGAGGCGCCCGACACGCTCCGGACCGATCCGCCCGTCCCGGTGGCGATCTACCGCGACGGTTTCGGCAACCTGTGCGGCCGGCTGACCGCGCCCGCCGGCAACTTCACCGTCGGGACCGACGCCGTGATCCGCGACAGCGGGAGGCCCGATCCGGTGCACCCGGAGGCCGCGCAGCACGCGATCGAGGAGTTGCCGGCCGAGACGATCGCGTTCCTGCTTCCCAGCCGCTACTGCGAATCCGACCTGCTGGCCGACGCGGCGTGGCGTCTCTTCGGACATACCGAGCCCGGCTGGGCCCGGGTGCAGGCGGTCTGCGACTTCGTCCACGCCCACATTGTGTTCGGCTACGAGTTCGCCCATCGCGACCGCACGGCCGCGGACGCCTACGCGGGCGGGCGCGGCGTCTGCCGGGACTTCACCCACCTGGCCGTCGCGTTCTGCCGCGCCCTGAACATCCCGACCCGGTACTGCACCGGCTATATCAGCTTCATCGGCGAGCCCGAGCCGCACCCGGCGGGCGACTTCGCGGCCTGGATGGAGGTCTACCTCGGCGGCGCCTGGCACGTGTTCGACCCGCGCAACAACAGCCCGCGGATCGGCCGGGTCATGGTCGCGTACGGCCGGGACGCCGCGGACGTGCCGCTGACCCACACGTTCGGACCGAATCCCCTGGTGGGCTTCCGGGTCTGGGCCGACCGGATCGACCACCTGGACGCCTCGGGCGACGCGCCGGTCCTGCCGGAGGAGCCCTTGCCGCCGCAGAGCATGGCGACACGGACCGGGTGAGCGTCAGACGCCGGCGCCGCGGGCGATGGCGCGCTTGACCACGCCCTGGACGTCCGGGTTCGAGAGGAACAGGTCGTGGTTGATCAGGCCGCCGCCGTAATCGGAGGCGTCGGCGACGCGCACGCCGAGCGCCTCGAGCTTGGCGCGATCGGCGGCACCGGCGCGCACGCCCCCCGCCAGCGCGGCGGAGAGCTCGAGCGCCCGGTCGTTGGTCGAGGAGATCACCGTGATCTTCGAGACGTCGGGTCCCATGCGGGCGACGCCGTTGGAGAACAGGTCGAAGTCGATGTCGGGGGCGGCCAGCACCACGGCGCCGATCCGCGACATCGCCGCCTCGCCCGCCTCGGCGCGGAGCATCCGCAGGGTCTCGAGGGTCAGGAGCGTGCCCATCGAGTGCGCGACGATGTTGATGCGGCCGCCGCTGGGCGAGGCGGCGAGCGCCTTCAGCAGGTCCTCGAAGGCGTCGCGCGACCAGAGGGCGCTCTCGCGATCGTAATTGTAGTCGAGGGTCGCGGCCGCCGACGGCCACGTGAACAGGCCGGAGACGCCGCGGAACCGGATCCCGTCCGAGAGCCGGGCGGCGCTGACCGCGGCCGATTCGAACGATTCGCGGTAGCCGTGGACGTAGATCAGCACGTCGCGTCCGAGGGCCGCCTGGGCGAAGGCCTCGGCGGCGCCCGGTCCGGATTCGGATTTCGGAACCGCGCCGATGGTCCAGTCGCCGGTGATGACGGACGAGACCTTGCCGAGCAGCGAGCGGTCGGGCGGTGACAGGCGCACCTCGGCGAAGCTCAGGCCGCGGCCGCGGTCGCTGCTGAAATACGGCGGCCGGGGCGGGTTGCCCACGGGCTTGCGGGTCGTGGCGACCAGCAGCACCGGCATGACGTCGAGGGCCGACTGCTTCTCGGGCAGCGCCGCCCCGGACCCGAGGTCGTCGGTGACGCAGGCGCCGAGCGACGGGGCGAGGCCCGCGGCGCCCGCGAGCGCTCCGAAGCGAAGAAGGATGCGGCGTGAGACGATCTGGCTCGACATGATCCGGTTACGCTCGGGCGGGACGCCTTCCGTTGCCCAGGATCGTGACCATCGCGGGGCACGAGCGACGCGACGCGGCGTGAATAGCGGGCACGGCCGGGCTTGTGGTGGGCGGGACACAGGCCGGCCATCCCCCGACCCCGACGCTCTCCCTCTCGACGGCGGCCGTCGCCGCGGCCATGAAGGGAGCATGACGCCGTCCACCGACATCGAGAGTCTCCGCGAGCGCCTGCTGCGCGGCGACCGCGCCGCTCTGGCCCGGGCCATCACGCTGGCCGAGTCCAAGCGCGCCGATCACCGGGCGCTGGCGGCGAACCTGATCGACTCGGTCCTGCCCGAGACCGGCCGGGCGATCCGCGTCGGCATCACCGGCGTCCCCGGCGTCGGCAAGTCGACCACCATCGACGCCCTCGGCTCGAACCTCACGGAGGCCGGTCACAAGGTGGCGGTGCTCGCGGTCGACCCGTCCTCCTCCAGGACCGGCGGCTCGATCCTGGGCGACAAGACCCGGATGGCGCGGCTGTCGCACGATCCCAAGGCCTTCATCCGCCCCTCCCCCTCCTCGGGCACGCTCGGCGGCGTCGCGGCCAAGACCCGCGAGACCATGCTGCTCTGCGAAGCCGCGGGGTTCGACGTGATCCTCGTCGAGACGGTCGGCGTCGGCCAGTCGGAGACGGCGGTGGCCGACCTGACCGACTTCTTCCTCGTGCTGATGCTGCCCGGGGCAGGCGACGAACTGCAGGGGATCAAGAAAGGCATCCTCGAACTCGCCGACATGATCGCGGTCAACAAGGCCGATGCGGGCGAAGCCGAGCAGCGCGCCAACGCGGCGGCGTCGGAGTACCGGGCGGCGCTGCACATCCTCACCCCAGCCTCGGCCACCTGGACGCCACCGGTCGTGACGATCTCGGGCTTCCACAACCTGCGTCTCGACGCGCTCTGGGCGAAGATCGTCGATCACCGGGAGAAGCTCACGGCCACCGGCGAGATCCAGGCGAAGCGCCGGACCCAGGACGTCAAGTGGATGTGGGCGCTCGTCGACGAGCGCCTGCACCAGCGCCTCGTCGGCTCCCCGGAGGTCCGCCGCCGCACGGCCGAGGCGGAGGCCGGCGTCGCCCGGGGTGAGATCTCCCCGGCGGCCGGCGCGGCGGCCATCGCCGAGTTGATCGGGCTCTGACCGGTCCCGGCCGCCGCGCAGGCCGAAGGCGCACAATTTCGCGGTGATCGGGGGCACAAACGCCATCTCGCGCGTTCGGTGGACGACGGCGTAACGAGCGGCGCCCGTGTCGCGACGCCGCGCTCACGTCCAGGAGAGTGCCATGGTGGATACGGATCGGATCGTCGGCGGCGCCAAGGAGGCCGTCGGCAAGGTTCAGGGCGCGGCCGGCGATCTCGCCGGCTCGAACCGCGACTCGGTCGAGGGACGTTTCCGCGAGGCCCAGGGCCAGGCGCAGAACGTCTACGGTCAGGTGAAGGACAGGGCCCGGGACATCGCCGACCGCGCCGGTGACTACGCGAGCGACGCCTACGAGCGCGCCGGCGACGTCGCGGAGGACGTTTACCAGCGGGGCGGCTCGTACCTGCGCGACGGGCGCAGCGCGGTCGGCGCCCGGGTGGAGGAGAATCCCCTGGTCGCGCTGCTGATCGCGGGCGCGGTGGGCTACGGCCTCGCCCTGCTGGTCCACGGCCGCCGCTGACCGGGAGCGGCCCCGCCCGGGCGCGGGCGGGGCCGACCCTTGTACGAGGCGCGCCTGTCGAGGCCGGGCGCGCTACTGCGCGGTCCAGCCCCCGTCCATGCTGATGTTGGCGCCGGTGATCTGGCTCGCCGCGTCGGAGCACAGGAACACCGCCAGCGCGGCCACCTGGTCGACGGTCACGAACTCCTTGGTCGGCTGCGCCTTCAGCATCACGTCCTCGATCACCTGCTCCTTGGTGAGGCCGCGGGCCTTCATCGTGTCGGGGATCTGCGCCTCCACGAGCGGCGTCCAGACATAGCCCGGCGAGATGCAGTTCACCGTGATCTTGTGGGGCGCGAGTTCCAGAGCCGCCGTCTTGCTCAGGCCCGCGATCCCGTGCTTGGCCGCCACGTAGGCCGACTTGAACGGCGAGGCCACCAGCGAGTGGGCCGAGGCCGTGTTGATGATCCGGCCCCAGCTCCGGGCCTTCATCCCGGGGATCGCCGCGTGCATCGTGTGGAAGGCCGAGGACAGGTTGATCGCGATGATCTGCTCCCACTTCTCGGCCGGGAACTCCTCGATCGGCGAGACGAACTGGATCCCGGCATTGTTGACCAGCACGTCGACGGCCCCGAAGGTCTCCTCCGCCTCGCGCACCATGGCGGCGATCGCGTCGGGCTGGCTCATGTCGGCGGCCGAGTAGCGGGCCTTGACCCCGTAGGCGCTCTCGATCCCGGCCCGCGTCTCCTCGATGGCGGTCGCGTCCCCGAACCCGTTGAGGACGACGTTGGCCCCCTCCGCCGCGAAGGCGCGCGCGATGGCGAGCCCGATGCCGCTGGTCGAGCCGGTGACGAGGGCGGTCTTGGTCTTGAGAGTCATGGAGCCTCCTGGGACGCGGGCGCCCGGCCGAACGGTCGGGGACGGCGCGCTCGCGGTGGGACAGGTCGCGACCTAAGTAGCGCGGGAAGGGGATGCCGGCACAGGGTCGCCCGGAGGCGGTGCGGGCACGATGTCACCGGCGGCCGACTGCGGGCGCGGCGTGGCCGGGAACGCGATCTCGACCCGCAGGCCGGGCCCGTTATCGGCGAGCCGCAGGCTCCCGTGGTGCAGGCGCACGACGGCGTTGACGAGGCTGAGGCCCAGCCCGAAGCCGGGCCGCGAACGGGCGTCCTCGAGGCGCACGAACCGGTCGAGCACGCGGGCCCGTTCCGCCTCCGGAATGCCCGGGCCGTGATCGGAGACGGCGAGGCGGATCGACTCGCCGTCGCGCCACGCCTCGAGCGTCACGCTGGTCTCCGCCCCCTCGGATTCGGCCCCGTATTTCAGGGCGTTGTCGATGAGATTGGCGAGGGCCTGACCGATAAGCTCGCGGTTGCCCGCGATGGTGAGCCCGTCCTGCGCGTGCACGGCGAGCGTCAGCCCCTGATCCTCGGCGAGCGCCTCGTACAAGTCACCGACGCTCCGGATCGTCTGGCCCAGATCCAGCGGCACGAGGATTTCCCGGGCTGACCCGGCCTCGAGCCGCGCGATCATCAGGAGGGCGTTGAACACCCGGATCAGCCCGTCGCCCTCCTCGATCACGGCTTCCAGCGCCGCGCGCAGCTCCTCCGGCGTGGAGGCGCGGCGCAGGGCCTCGTCGGCACGGTTGCGCAGGCGGGTCAGCGGCGTCTTGAGGTCGTGGGCGATGTTGTCGGAAACCTCGCGCATGCCGCGCATCAGCTCGCCGATGCGCTCCAGCATCTGGTTGAGGCTCGATGCGAGACGGTCGAGTTCGTCGCCGTTCCCGGCCACGTGGAGCCGGTCGTCGAGATCGCCGGCCATGATCGCGCGGGTGGTCTGGGTCATGGCATCGACGCGGCGCAGCACCCGGCTCGCTGCGAGCCAGCCCCCGATCACCCCGAGGATCACGACGGCGGCGAGCGAGGTGATGAAGGCGCGCCCGATCACCGCCCGCAGCCGGTCGCGCTCCTCGGTGTCGCGCCCGACGAGCAGGCGGAACCCGCCCGGAAGGGTGAAGACCCGAACGATCGCCCGGTGCGCCTCGGCATCCGCGTCGTTGCGGCCGTAGCGCGTCTCGCTCTGGCCCGGCGTCGCCAGCACGGCGGCGGGCACGTAGCCGACATTGCCGACGACATGATCGCCGCCGGCCGTGGTCACGAGGTAGAGCGAGGCGCCGGGCTCGCGAGAGCGCCGTTCCACCACGGTGATCAGCCGCCGCAGGCCGCCGGCATTGTACTGTTCCGACAGCCCGTTGATCTCGGCGTCGATCGTGGAGACGATCTGGTCGTCGAGCACCGCGCGGGCGTTCCACGCGACGTAGCCGAGCGCCAGGAAGGCGCAGAGGGCGAAGATCGCGAGGTAGGCCAGCGACAGCTTGAACGCGGTGGTGCGGAACAGCTTCTGGAAACGCGCCGCCGCGGTCTCGCGGGCGATCGGCGCGTCGGTCCAAACCTCGCTCACCCGGCCGCGCCCTCGTCGTAGCGCAGCACGTAGCCGGCGCCCCGAACCGTGTGGATGATCGGCGACGCGAAGCCCTTGTCGAGCTTGCTGCGCAGGCGCGAGACGTGGACGTCGATGACGTTGGTCTGTGGATCGAAGTGGTAGTCCCAGACATGCTCGAGCAGCATGGTGCGCGTCACGACCTGTCCGGCGTGCCGCATCAGGTACTCGAGGAGCCGGAACTCGCGCGGCTGCAGCGGGATCTCGCGGCCGGCCCGGGTCACCCGGTGCGAGAGCCGGTCGAGTTCCAGGTCACCGATCCGGTAGCGCGTCTCCTCCGCGGCGCCGGATCCGACCTGCCGCCGGGCCAGCGCCTCGGTGCGCGCCAGGAGTTCGGAGAACGCGTAGGGCTTCGGCAGGTAGTCGTCGCCGCCGGCGCGCAGGCCCTTCACGCGGTCGTCGACCTGACCCAGCGCCGACAGGATCAGGGTCGGGGTCGCGACGTTCTGCTCGCGCAGCGACCGGATCAGCGACAGCCCGTCGAGCTTCGGCAGCATCCGGTCGACGATCAGCACGTCGTAGTCGCCCTCCCGAGCGAGCGCGTACCCGTCGAGGCCGTCATGCGCGCTGTCGGCCACGTGTCCGGTCTCGCGGAACGCCTTGACGAGATAGGCGGCCGCCTCGCGGTCGTCCTCGATGATCAGCAGTCGCATGGCCCCGTTCCATAGCGCGCCGCGCGGGTCGGGGGAACGTATCTCCATCAACATGGTCAAGCCGCTCCCCTCCCCCGTCGTGATGGACGGGCCGAGGCCGCGGACCTCGACCCGTCCCGAAGCGGCGCGCGGAGGACTCGGAGGGCGCGAGATCCGTCACCGGCTTCGTCCGCGTCGGCGATGGGCCACGCGCGGTTCGAGGATGGTGGCGCGGGAGCGGTTACAGGATGCTCGCGGGAAGATGACTTCGCGGTAAGGCGGCCGCGGCGGGCTGGCCAACAGCGAAACGCCGCCGGGCCGCTCTCGGAGAGAGCGGCCCGGCGGCGTCGCGGATCGTGCTGAGGGAATGATGATTGCGATGGGCGGGTCTGGCGGCGACCGACTCTCCCGTGTCTTGAGACACAGTACCATAGGCGCTGGCGTGTTTAACGGCCGAGTTCGAGATGGGATCGGGTTCTGGGCACGCCGCTCAGGCCACCAGACCGGCGCATCGCAATTTCTTTCGGACTTGGCCGTCGCGGGTTGCGAGGCGCGTGTGTCCGGTTCGGCAAGCATGTTGGTGGCAGCGTCTGCTGCTGGTCTGTTTATGACCGTGTCTCTGGCTTCGCCAGCC
>NZ_KB911316.1:0-23795 GCF_000383455.1 Methylobacterium sp. 285MFTsu5.1
CATCCCGTCGAGTGCCTCCCGCCATGGCCCGAGTTTGGGCGCGGGCTGACTGGTGCGGGTGTAGCGGAAGGCGGTCGCCTCAGAGCGGATCACCTTCCGCACGACCTTACGGGAGACCTTCAGCTCCCGGCAAATCTGCTTGATCGGCTTCTGCTGCACGAAAAAGGCGCGGCGGATCTTGGCGATCGTCTCCACGACAAACATCCCCCGCGCTCCTCCCGTTCGAACACGAGAGGCAGTCTGGATGAGTTGTCCTGGGGTCCCGTTTGGACGCCGATCACCCCAAAAACGGGGTCCTTATTCCACGCTTAAACACACCTCAGGGGCAAAAAGCCCAATGATCCCGTGGGCGGTTATCGGGTCCCACTTCGGCCTAAAGCATTGATGCATCAGCCTCGGCGCGGTCCCCTTGGGAGCGCCAGCACGCTGGCAGTCACCAGAATCTGCGAACTTTCTCCAAGAAACCTGATTGCGCGGAAAGCCCGGCTCGTTCCGTGGGCGCTCCGCGCCCTCGAGGCACGCGCGTCGTCCAGCCGCTGAGCTTCTTTACTGGCGATGGTTTGCGCCGGCCCAGTCGCGACCTCTTGAGGGCTAGGAAGCTCCGGCGGGACGGGGCCGGGTGTCCCGCCTCACCAGAACCAGATGGCGCGTCCGGCCACCGCGTAGATGACGAACCAGAGGCCGATGGCGAGGGCGACAGACGCCACGACAAGGGCCGGATGAGGCCTCCTGCGGGTGCGGCCGGTACGAGCGGGGGCGATCTGATCCATCAGCGAGGCGGAAGCATCTCCGGCCGAACGCATGCCCGAAGGCTGCTCGCCCGGGGCGCTCGGGGCCCCGTGGATGCGGTCGGCGACAACGGTGCCTTACGACCAACATCCGGCGTCGCTGTCCTCATCAAAAGATGCCTTCGCGCCGATCGGATTGCCGGCTCAGCGCGTCGTGCGAATCTCCGATCGATCGCTGCCGAGCGTCGCAGCCTGTGATCGGCGGGGATATCGGGGATGGAACGCGATCCCACCGACATAGGATGTTGCGCGGCGCAACCCATTAACACGGCGCGACTTTCCGCCGGGCATGATCGCACGATGCCTCAGCCTGCGAGTTCGCGATGCATTTCAGGATCCAAGCCACCGGACAGCATCTCTGGACCTGGGTGCTCCTCGACGAGACCGAGATGACGGTGGCCGAATCCGACCGGTCGTTTCCCTCCCGGACGCAGGCCTCGGCGGCGGCTCTGGCCTTCGCGAAGCTGGTCGCGCGCGCCAGCCGCTCGCTGAACGGGGGCGCGTCGAGCGGCCTGCTGTAGGTGATCGCGTCCGCTGCAACCCCGCTGCGGGTTCTCGCGCCGCGGCCGCGGTCGATCAGCGCCAGCGCTCCTTCATGCAAGCGAGCAGATGGACGGTCCGCATGCATCCCTCGCGATCCGACTGGGTGCGCGCGTTGCCCATGCAGGCATCCATTCCCAGGCGCAGCAATTGACGGTCCACGTCCGTCGTGCGGGCGCAGGAGAAGATCGGCTGAAAGCCCTCGAACCGGCTGACCTGCCAGAAGATCGCGACGAACGCCGTCAAGCAGAAGCCGAAGACCATTGGTCGGCTGTCGTAGAACCATTGCCTAAGCTCTCGGTTGTCGACGCCGCGCACGCGCATCCCTGTCCTCATCGCGCAGTCGTATGCCATCGTATCACGGACGGCTCCGCCCTGGCACAGGCGGGCCCCGCCACGCGGCGCGTGGCGTCGCGCGGGAAACACGCGGGAAACGGGATCTGGACTATGCGCCGCGGTCACCTCATCGCTCTGTGCCTCGCGCTGAATGCAGCTCACGCATGGGCCCTGGATGCGCGAACGGCTCCTCCCACGCACGAACCGGAGCGGCCTCGTCCTGCCGAGAATGGCAGACAGTGGCGCAATTCGAGCGACGCGCGATCCGAGGCGAATGCGGCGGCGACCCTTCCTAGCGGCAGCGTCGCGAGTCTCGGCCAGCTGGCGGACCCGGTCGACAGCCCGCTCGTCGCCAAGTTCAGGGCCGTCCTGGCGACATACGATGATTTTGCCGCCCACGGTGATGGCAAGGCGTGGACAGAGGCGCCGGTGAGTTCCGATAGGCTTTCGATCAGACTGCGCGGTGCGTGGCGCGCGAGGTCCCGTCAGTCGACACGTGCAGGCTCACGAGATTGTGCCTCTCCGCGTGCGCCAGATCTCGCGATCCGAGCGCTCGACCGCGTTCCGATCGCTGGATGAACCATCGACCAGCGACCGCGCGAGACGGATTTCGGCGCCCTGTGTTCGCTCTTCACGCGGGATACTCGATCCGTCGGTCGCGCGAGTAGCGTTAATTTCAGCCCGTCCCGTCGAACGCGCACCGATTGTCAGGACGTTCTTGCGGACCGGAGTTTTGCCGTATACCCCACATCGGAGAGCCAACGCGCGATCGAGGGCCGGGGGGATGCCGCTGGTTGTCATCTTAGCCGCCCTGTGCGGCGGATTGCCTGTGCTTGCCTTTGGCTGGCAAACGTTCGGCTTCTACACGATAATACTCGCGTCCTGTGTCGCCAGTGCAGCCGCCGTACTGGTGGGTGGCGGACTCGCGCTCCTGAAGGTCGCGAGGTCCCGGACTTCGCAGGATCCGGCGAAGATCTTCGACATCGACAGGCTCACGAGCGGCGACCGCAGCGACTTTCGGCTCGTTCCGCGCCGCCTCTACTTCGACATCGAGCACGGTCGCGAGATCATCAAGGACGAGATCGGCATCGAGGCCACGAGCATCGACCAGGCGCTCGACGACGCCCGGAGCGTGATCCGGGACATGGTCCAGGAGCTCGCCGACGAGGGCTACGCGGAGGACTGGGTGCTGGTGGTGCGCGATGCCAGAGGGGCTTCGGTCGCGCGCCTGCCCATCGAGCGGACGCCCGCGCAGACACGGCCCGACCGCCGCTCCGCCTGATCGATCGGGTGCGGCGTTCGCGTCCCCGCGATTGCTGGCTCGCGACGATGGCCCAGCATCCTGCGCCGGCCACCGGAGTCGCGCGTGTGTCAGCGCTCGCCCAGCTCGTGAAGCAGGCGGTCGCGGGCGCGGCTGACCCGGCTCTTCACCGTGCCCGGCGGGCACCCGATTACGGAGGCCGCGGCCTCGTAGGCAAGACCGTCGACGGCCACGAGGATCAGCGCCTCGCGATAGGCCGGGTCGAGCCGATCGATCGCGGCCCGGACCTCCTTCAGGCCCATGCTGTGCTCCTGGGCGGCCGGTTCGAAGAGGGTGACGGCGTGCGCGCCGTCGGGATCGGGGACCTCGAAGCGTCGCTTGCGTCGTCCGTTGATGAAGCCGTTGCGCAAGATCGTGAACAGCCAGGCCATCAGGCTCGTGCCGGGCTGGAAGCGCTGCCGGTGCTCCCACGCCTTGAGCAGCGTGAACTGCACGAGATCGTCGGCCTCGACACCGTCGAACGTCAGCGACAGGGCGTAGCGGCGCAGGCGCGGCACCAGGGCGATCAGATCGTCCTTGAACGCACCGGGAACCTGCCGTTCGGACTCGGCGGCATCCAGGGCCGCGGACAGGCGGCCCAGCACGCCGGCCAGCCGTGAGCTCATCTCGATCGGTGCAACTTCTGAATAGTACTGGCGCAGCCGATGACCGAGTTGCGCCTGGATATACGAGATGACGGGATCGGACGCGCCGGCCGGATCGCGCTCTTCGACAGCGGGCTTCACGGTGAAGCTCTGGGCTCGATGGGGTGGAGACAGCGTCGCGACGGGCACGACATCTCGCGGGAGGGCTGCGAACTTATCTCTGGTTGATCTCGACGATGTCAATGATGCAGGTATACCAGTGAAAATTGCGGATCGGGCGGAACCTGCTTGCGCGCAACCCGTTTGTGCCCCGCTGCGAGGGGCGCGGCGTCGAGGCGGCGGGGACCGGACGGATCGTGACGGCGGGTGTCGACAGGCATGAGCTCCGGCAGATCATCGCCGGCCTGAGCGAGGGCGTGATCCTGGTCGAGCCCGACCAGACCATCGCCTACGCCAACGCGGCCGCCCTGGCGATGCACGGTGCCGAGAGCCTCGACGAGCTCGGCCCAACCGTCGACGCCTATCGCGACCGCTTCTGCCTCCGCTACCGCAACAATCACGAGCCGGAGAACTACCCGATCGAGCGCGTGATCGCTGGCGAGACCTTCCACGACGTGGTGGTCGAGGTCACGCGGACAGACCGGCCCGGTGTCGAGTTCGTTCACTCCCTCAGAGGCTTGGTCGCCACCGACCGCGACGGCAACCCGAGCTGCCTCGCGCTGATCCTGAAGGACGTCTCCGACCAGTTCGAGGCCGAGGAGCGGTTCGAGCGCACCTTCAACGCCAACCCGGCCCCGGCGGTGATCACGCGGCTGTCCGACCTGCGCCACGTCAGGGTCAATCTCGGCTTCCTGGAGATGACCGGCCACACCCGCGACGCCGTCATCGGCCGCAGCGTCTACGAGGTCGACGTCCTGGCCGGCGCGCGCAACCGCGACCTCGCCGTCGCGCGGCTCAATGCGGGCGGCACGATCCCGCAGATGGAGGCCTGCCTCGACCTGCCCGACGGCGGGCGTCGCTTCGTGATCGTCGCCGGGCAGCCGATCGAGATGGGCGATGAGCCCTGCATGCTGTTCACCTTCGCGGACCTGGAGCTGCGCCGGAAGGCCGAGGCCGCCCTGCGCCAGAGCGAGGAGCGCTTCGCCAAGGCGTTCAGGCTGACGCCGATCCCGACCGTGCTGGTGCGGGCCGAGGACGGCCAGGTCACGGGCGTGAACGAGGCGTTCAGCCGGGCCTTCGGCCTGGGCGAGGACCGCGTCGTCGGCCGCTCGCTGGAGGAGGCCGGCCTGTGGGTGACGTCGTCTCAGCGGGAGGCCTTCGAGAAGAGGCTGGTGAGCGAGGGCTACGTACTGGGTACTGAGGTCTGCCTGCGCCACGAGAGCGGCGCGAACCTCGACTGCCTGGTCTCGGCCGAGCGGATCACGATCAACGACGCCGATTTCCTTCTGCTGGTGCTGCAGGACATCACCGAGCGCAAGCACTCCGAGCGGGAGCTGTTCGACGCGATCGAGACAGTGATGGCCGACACGTCGTGGTTCAGCCGCGGGCTGATCGAGAAGCTGGCGAACCTGCGCCGGCCTGGCCGGGAGGGCGGCGACGCGGCGGCGCCGAACCTGACCGTGCGCGAGCGCCAGATCCTCAACCTGATCTGCTCGGGGCTCAGCGACGACGCGATCGCGCGCAAGCTCGGGCTGTCGCGCAACACGGTGCGCAATCACGGCGCCGCACTGTACCGGAAGCTCGGAGTCCATCGCCGGACCGAAGCGGTTGTTTGGGGCCGGGAGAACGGATTTCCACTCCAGGGACCCGGTGGCTGAATTTCATTATACTGGTAATTTGGAACTATTGATCCACCAGACGTCGCCATCATCTGACCGCCATCTCACCGTCGGCGGACCGTTCTCCGGTCACCCGGTGATCCCCTCGGCCCCCGCGTGCATGCGGGGGCCGTCTATCCCGGTGGGCCGCGCGCCCGACCGGACCTCTCGACCGACGAGTACGACCGCCACCACGACCGTGAAGGAGCGCACGCGATGAGCAGCACGACCGACAAGATCGAGGGCCTGGCCAACGAGGCGGTGGGCAACGTCAAGCAGGCGGCCGGCAAGGCGACGGGCAACGACAAGCTGGTGGCCGAGGGCAAGGCGCAGGAGCTGAAGGGCGAGGCGCAGAAGACCGTCGGCGACGTCAAGGACGGCGCCAAGTCCGTCGCCGACAAGATCATCGGCAAGCACTGAGCCCGTCCCGCGGCGCCGTCCCCTCGGCGCCGCCCTCAGGCCCTCGCCCGGCACGGTGCCGGGCCTGGCCGCTCGATGCGCGAGAGCAGAGCCGATGCGGCGCTTCGCCAGCCTCTTCCTGCGTCAGGAATTCGTCTTCCTGATGCTGGCCATCCTGCTGAGTGTCGGCGCGGGCGTGGCCTACTGGGCGTCGCGGGCCACCGTCCTGACGATCGCTGTCGCCCCGAAGGACGGAACCGAGCCGGCCCTGATCCAGGCCTACGCGGACGCTCTGGCCAAGCGCCACAAGGAGATCCGCCTCAAGATCCTGCCCTTCGACGACGTGCGCGACAGCGCCGAGGCGCTGGGCGACGGCCGCGCCGATCTGGCGATCGTGCGGCCGGATGTGGAGCTTCCGGATAACGGCCTGACGCTGGCGATCCTGCGCGATCAGGCGATGATCATCGCGTCGCCGGAATCCGCCGGGATCGCCCGCTTCCCCGATCTCGACCGCAAGCGCCTGGCGATCCTGGCCCACAGGGACGCCGACGAGGCGCTCATCCGCGCCATGCTGGAGCATTACGGTCTGACGCTGGTGACCACCGAGCCGGCAGGCGCGCTGCCGCCGCGCCACGTCGCCCTGGTCGAGATGGCCGAGAGCGACCTGGGCGCGGCCTTCGCCCGGAAGCGGGTCGACGCGGTGATCTCGGTCATCGCGCCGACCGCGCCGACGGCGCAGCGGATCGTCGGCCTCGTCCAGGCGGCCAGCCGCGATCGCAAGATCTCCTTCGTGGATGTCGAGAACGCCGAGGCGATCGTTGCCCGTCTACCGCGGCTGCAGGTCGTCACCATGCCGGCCGAGACCTTCGGCGGCAGCCCCAAGGTGCCCGACGAGGAGGTTCACACGGTCGGCGCCTCGTACCGCCTGATGGCGCGCGCGAACCTCGCCCGGTCGGTGGCGGCCGACGTCACCCAGCACCTGTTCGAGCTGCGCAGCGCCATGGCCAACGTCACGCCCGCGGCCGACTATTTTCAGGCGCCCGCCTATGACGGGACCGTCGGCGCGACGAGCGCCCGGCTGCCGATCCATCCCGGCGCTGTCGACTATTACGAGCGCGAGCAGCAGAGCTTCATCGAGCGCTACGAGACCTGGATCTACCTGCTCGCCTTCCTCGGCGGCGGTATCGGCTCCGCGCTCGCCTGGATCGGCCAGCGCCTGTCGCGCCTGCGCCGGGAGCGCGTCGAGGAAGCGACGGACCGCCTGCTGAGGATCCGCCAGGAGGCGCAGGAGACGACCGACCCGGCGCGTCTCGAGAGCCTCGCCCGGGAGATCGACGATCTCGCGGGCGACATCGCCAAGCACGCCCTCGAGCGACCGACCGAGGCGCGGACCATGTCGGCCGCGGCCATCGCCATCGACGCCGCCCGCTCGACCGTCAAGCGCGCCATCACGACCGGCCGGAGCGCGGAGGACGGGTCCGCGTTGGCTGGCCGGACGGTCGCGAGCGACGCGGGCCCGAGCGGGGCCTGACCCATTGCGGCGGATGACCGCCGTACCACCCGGGCCGAGGGCCCGCCTCAAGAGGACGACGCGATGAGCAAGGGATACCCTTCGATGACCGCCCTGCTGGGCCTGCTGGCCGTGGCCGGTTACCAGAACCGCGACCGGATCGCCGAGTGGCTCGGCGGCCACGCCAAGGACGCGTCCCGGTCGCCGGCGCCGCAGGTCCCGCCCGCGACGGGTTCGACCATCCCGGCGAACCTGGATCGGCTCCTCGGCGGCGCCAGCGCGGGCGGCGTCGGCGGCCTCATCGCCGGGGGCCTGACCGAGCTGGTCGACCATTTCACCAAGGGCGGCCACGCCGAGACGGCCCAGTCCTGGATCAATCACGGGCCGAACCGCGACATCCCGACCGCGGATCTGGAGCGCGCCATCGGACCGGACACGCTGGCGGCCCTGGAGCAGCGCACCGGCCTGAGCAAGAGCGAGCTGCTGGCGCGCCTCTCGCGCGACCTGCCCTCGGCCATCGACCGCTACTCGCCCGACGGACGCCTGCCGGCTTTCAGCTGATCCGCTCCGTCGCGGTCGTCGCGGCGGTGCCGCCGCGACGACCGGCACCGGTTCCGGCGGCCGCTACTCGACCAGCTCGTCCACCTTCGCCATCAGCGAGGGCGAGATGGTCAATCCCAGGGAGGCGGCCGTCGTCAGGTTGAGCAGGGTGATGAAGCGCTCGCTCGCCTGCACCGGCAGGTCGCCGACCACTGCGCCGCGCAGGATCCGATCGATGTAGCCCGCCGCCCGCTGCACGTCCTGCTCGACGCTGGTCGTGTAGGCGGCGAGGCCGCCGAGGTGGACCGGCGCCGCGTAGGCGTACACGGCCGGCAGGCGGTGGGTCGCCGCCAGATCGACGATCAGCTGGCCGTACACCCCGGTCACCGCGTCCGGCAGCGCGATGAGGCCGCCCTCCGGTTGTCCGGCGAAGCCGGCGATCGCCGCCTCGATCTCGGCCGCGTCGTGCACGCCCGCGATCCGGGCGTCGATCCCGAGTGCTGGGCCGATGCGGGCCATCTCGGCCGTGTAGCCCGCCAAGCGCGCCCGGTAATCGGGGTTGATGAGGGCGAGCGCCCGCGTCACGCCGGGGCTGAGTTCCTTCAGGAGCTGCAGCCACTTGCCGACGAGGACGAAGTCGAAGTTGGTGAAGCCGGTGAGGTTCCCGCCGGGCCGCGACAGGTTCGTCACGAAGCCGCCGCCGACCGGGTCCTGAAGCATCATGAAGACGATCGGAACCGTCGTGGTCGCCCGCTGGAGCGCGGTCGCGCCGACGACGCCCTGCGCGAGCACCGCGTCGGGCGCGCGCGCGACGATCTCCTCCGCCTGGACGCGCATCCGCTCGGCGTCGCCGTTGCCGTACTGCAGGTCGACCGTCAGGTTCTCACCCCAGATCCAGCCGGCCCGCTTCAGGCTCTCCTTCAGCGTCTCGACGATGACGGGACTGTCGGGATGCGCCTCGCCGTAGACCAGCAGGATCCCCAGGCGACGCTGACCCTTCGCCGGCGCGGCGGCGAGGGCCGGCCACGCGGCCGCGCCGCCGAGGGCCGCGATGACGTCGCGCCGTCTCATCCGCCGGTCTCCCGTCCGAACCCGTTCCGAGCATCGCCGATCGGGAGGGATTCCGATCGCACGCCCTCGGACGGTAATAGGCGCTGCCTTAAGGCGGGGCTATCGGGGCGGGCGACGGGGAAGCCGCGCGCGACTCAGCGGACCTCGACCCGACTGCCGCTGCCGCCGTTCAGCAGCCGCTTCAGGTGGAAGGCCGCCACCCCGTCGTCGGGGCGCAGACCGACCAGGGCCGCGAAGGCGGCCAGCGCGCCGGCCTCCCCGGTATCGAGCTTGGCGTAGGCGTCCTGGTACTGGGCGAGCAGCGCGTCGCCGTAGGCCGCTTCCGTCAGGGGTTCGTAGGCGCGCAGGGCCGTCTGCTTGCCGCGCAGGAGGAGGTCGCCGAGGGGGCGGCCGCGGAACTGTCCGGCGCGGATCACGACGGCGTCGCTGACGCAGATCCGCGTGCCGAAGGCCTTGTTGGCGTTCTCCAGACGGGCGGCCGTGTTGATGGTGTCGCCGTAGGCCGTGTAGTCGAAGTAGCGGCCGCCGCCGAAATTGCCCACGATCGCCGGGCCGGCATGAACGCCGATCCGCGTCACGCCGATCTCGATTCCCCGCTCGCGCCAGCGATTGCGGAAGCCCTCGGCCGCCTCGTCCAGGGCGAGGGCGCAGGCCACCGCCCGCGCCGCGTGGTCCGGCTGGTCCCCCGGCGCGCCGAACAGGACGTGCAGGGCGTCGCCGACGATCTTGGCCACCGTCCCCTCGTGGGCGAAGACCACGTCGGTCATCTCGGCGAAATAGCCGTTGAGGATCTCGGCGAGCTGCGCCGGGTCGAGGCTCTCCACCAGGCTGGTGAAGCCCGCGATGTCGGTGAACAGGGAGGCCACGTCGCGGCGGTGGCCGCCGAGTTCGAGGCCCGACGCGTCCCCCGCGAGCCGCTCGGCGAGGTTCGGCGAGAAGTACCGGGCCAGGGAGGCGTGGGCCCGCTCGGCGAGCGATTGCCGCCGCCGCCCCTCGCGCAGGTCCTCGACGTGGCGCAGCGTCCGCTCGATCGTCGTCTCGAGGTCGGCGAAGTCGATCGGCTTCGTCAGGAAGTCGAAGGCGCCCCGGTTCATTGCCGTGCGGATGTTCGCCATGTCGCCGTAGGCCGAGACGATGATGATCGAGGGGCGCTCGGCCAGCTCCTGCAGCTTGGCGAGCAGGGTCAGCCCGTCCATCCGCGGCATGTTGATGTCGGAGACGACCAGATCGACGTCGCGGCTCTCGGCCAGGCGGTCCAGCGCCTCCTGCCCGTCGTGGGCGAACAGGAACGTGACGAGGCCCTGCCGGATCTGGCGGCGGAACTTCTGGGTGATCAGCGCCTCGAGATCCGGCTCGTCGTCGACGACGAGGATCTTGGCGCTCGGCGCACCGGGCGTCATTCGGTCCCCGCGAAGGCGGACAGACGGCGATCGATCTCGGCCTTCAGAACGGCGAAGTCGATCGGCTTGGTGATCAGGCCCACGGCGCCGGCGGCGCGGACCTTCTCGCGCGTCTCGGCGTCGCCGTAGGCCGTAATCATGATCACCGGCACGTCGGGGCGGGCCGCGCGCACCAGGGGCAGCAATTCGAGGCCGGTCATCCCGGGCATGTTGATGTCCGACAGCATCAGGATCAGGCTCGGCTCGTTCGAGCCGTTGATCCGCTCCAGGGCCTCCGCGGCCGAGTGCGCGAAGGCCATCGCGAAGCGTCCGGCGCGCAGCTCGCGGCGAAACTGCTGCCGGAACAGGTCTGTCACGTCGGGTTCGTCATCGACGACGAGGATCAGGACGTTCATGGCTGGCTCTCAGTCTCGGTCGCCGCCTCGGTCGCCGCCAAGGTCGGTGGCCGAGGCGGCGCGTCCGGCGTAACACTCTGCCGCGGCAGGGTGATGATGAATTCCGTGAAGGCACCCGGTTCCGTGGCGACGTCAACCGTTCCGCCGTGCTGCTTGACGAGGATGTCGTGGCTCAGCGACAGGCCGAGCCCCGTTCCCTCGCCGGCCGGCTTGGTGGTGAAGAACGGGTCGAACATCTTGGCCTTGACGCTGTCCGGGATGCCGGTGCCGTTGTCGCGCACGCGGATCTCGACGCCGTCGCCCCGGTCCCGGGTGGCGACCGAGAGCGTGGGCGCATAGCCGGGTTCGCCATCGGCGGCCCGCTTCTCGGTGGCGTAGAATCCGTTCGACATCAGGTTCAGCAGGACCCGCGTGATCTCCTGAGGGTACAGGTCGGCGAGGCCGGCCGCCGGATCGTAATCGCGCACGAGGGTCACGTTGAAGCCGGGTTTCGCCGCACGGGCCCCGTGATAGGCAAGATTCAGGCTCTCCTCGACCAGCGCGTTGACCTCGACCGGGCGATGCTCGCCGGACCCGGTGCGCGAGTGCAGCAGCATGTTCTTGACGATCGAGTCCGCGCGCTTGCCGTGCTGGACGACCTTCTCGAGATTGCTCTTGAGCAGGCCGGCGAGCTCCTCGACCTCCGCGCGCGTGTCCGGGTCGAGGGTCGTCGGTTCGAGCACCTCCCGCAGCTCGTCCACCAGCTCGTTCGAGAGCGACGCGAAGTTGTTGACGAAGTTCAGCGGGTTCTTGATCTCGTGGGCGATGCCGGCGGTGAGCTGACCCAGCGAGGCGAGCTTCTCGGACTGGACGAGCCGGCTCTGCGCCCGCTGGAGATCGTCGAGCGACCGGTTGAGGTCGCGGGTCCGCTCCTCGACCTTGGCCTCGAGCGTCTCGTAGGAATCCTGGACCCGGCTCGCCATCGTGTTGAACCGGTGCGCGAGGGTCTCGATCTCGTCGCCGGTGCGGATCACGATCCGCTCGGACAGGTCGCCCGCGCCGAACCGCTCCGCCCCGTCCTCGAGCTCGCGGATGGGCACGACCATGCGCCGCGCCAGGAAGGTGCCCGCCACCGCCGCCAGCAGGACGCCGAGACCCATCAGCGACGTGGTCTGGATCACGGATTCGAGCGCCGGCCCCATGGCGTCGCGCAGCGATTCCTGCACGAAGACGATCCAGTCGACCCGCGGGATGGTGGCGTGGGCCGCCAGCACCCAGCCGCCGTCGAGGCCGGTCGTGATCTCGTAGTCCTGACCCGCCATGCGGGAGCCGGGCAGGGCCGCCGCGACCTCGGGCAGGCCGGAGAGGTCGGTGTCGCGCAGGACGAGACTGAGGTCCGGGTGCGCGATCAGGCGACCGGTCGCCGTCGTCACGAAGGCGTAGCCGTGCTCGCCGACGTTGATCGCGCTGACGACGTCCCAGATCAGCTTGAGATTGACTTCCGCGACGGTCACGCCCGGGTCGCGGCCGGCATGGGCCACCGAGACGGTCATGTACGGCTCGGAGCCGCGCCGGAAATAGACCGGGCCGAACCACGTCTTCTGGGCGAGCGCCTGGGTGAAGCGCGGCGAGGTCGAGAAATCCTTGCCGCTGGCGACGGCGTCCGGCTCCAGCCGGGAGACGCGCAGTTGCTCCTTGCCGGCCGGATCGAGGTACGCCACCTCCGTGATGGCCGGCGCCTGGCGCAGCAGGCGGATGAAGTCGTAGCGCTGCTGCTCGGGGGAGACGCGCCGCCACTCGGCGCGCGTCGTCCAGCCGATCTGGCCCTCGATCGAGGACAGGAAGGCGTCGACGCGCTCGGCGGCCGCGCGCGCCTTGGTGCGCTGCGTCTCGATCGCGGTCCGCTTGGCGTCCTGGTAGTTTAGCGTCAGGTCGACGGCGCCGTTGATGAGCAGCACGAGGCTGACCAGGCCCACGAAGGCCACCGCGAACTTCCCCGCGAGCGGCAGGCGGAACCAGCGCGGCGGCGCTGTCGCGGCCGGCGGGGAGGCTGTCGGGCGCGGCGCCGTCATTCGACGATCTCGTCCGCCTGGGCGAGGAGCGCCGACGAGATCGTCACGCCCATGCTGCGGGCCGTCTTGAGATTCACGATGAAGTCGAACTTCGTCGGCGCCTGGACCGGCAGGGTCGCGGGGTTCTCGCCGCGCAGGATGCGGCCGACATAAGCGGCCGCCCGGCGGACCGTCTCCACCGGATCCGGTCCGTACGACATCAGGCCGCCCCGATAGGCGAAACGCCGGATCGCGAAGACCGCGGGGACCCGGAGACTCGTGGTGAGCGCGACGATGTGGTCGCCGTTGGCCTCGCTGAACGTGCCGGGGGCGACGATCAGGCCCCCGTCGCCCCGCCGCGCGAGCGCGGCGATCACCGGCTCGATCTCGGCCGCCTTGTCGATCTTCACCACCACCGGCTCGATCCTGAGCGCGGCCGCGGTGGCGCGGAACGGCTCGGCGTAGAGGTTCTCGCCGCGGATCTCGGTGCTCGGATTGGACAGGAGCGTGACGTGCCTGAGGCTCGGAACAGCCTCCTTGAGGGCCGCCACCCATTTCCCGCCCAGCGGCGCCTCGTAGAGCGTGAAGCCGGTGATGTTGCCGCCCGGGCGCTGGAGACTCTCCACGTACCCGAAGCGGACCGGGTTCGAGGCGCCGACGAACACGATCGGGATCTGCTTCGTCAGAGCCGCCACGGCCGTGAGCTGCGCGCTGAGGTAGGCGAAGATCACCTGCGGCTGTGCGGCCACGAGTTCGGTCGCGAGGAGACGCGTGCGCTCGCGGTCGGCCCCGGTCCAGCGATCGTCGACCCGCTGATCGGGATGACCGTGGTCGCGCAGGCCGGCATGAAACGATTCCGCCAGCACCCGGCCCTCGGGATCGCCCTCCGCGAACGGCCAGAGGGCCGCGACATGGGCCTGACCCTGCGCCAGCACGGTGCGCGGCCACCCGGCGAGCGCCAGGGGCAACCCAGCGAGTACGGTTCGCCGCCTCATCGGACCATCGCGCCACATCCCCGCCCACGGCCCCGCCGCGCGCTCAGGCCCCGCCCTGCGATCGACTGCCGAAGCATAGTGTACGCTCGACTGCGACACCACGCGCGAGCCGCCGCGCGGTTATCAAAATGCCAGCCGCATGCCGCCGACGATGTTTCGCGGAGCACCCGCGAAGACCGATCCCGTGGTGGTCGCCAGCACGGCGGCGCCGTTCTGGAGTCCGGTCGTGCCGCTGATGCTGTTGGCGAGGTTCTGCGCGGAGGCGACGTAGGTCGTGTCGAACAGGTTGCGCACCTCGACGTACAGGCTCAGCCGCTTCGCGTAGCCGCCCGTCAGCTCCGTGGCGTAGTGCAGGTTGGCGTTGACCACCGCGTAGCCCGGCGCCTTCAGCAGGTTGGCGTTGTCGAGGTAGAAATCGCCCTGGACGACCGTCTCCACGAAGGCGCCGAGACCCGCGAGCGGGCCGCTCGGCACGTCGTAGCCGAGGCGGGCGAGGATCTGGTGGGCCGGAACCCCGGGGATCCGGTTCCCGGCCCGGTCGAAGGACCGGCTCAGGCTGCCGGCGCTGAGCTGCTCGGCGTAGCGGGTGTAGATCTGGTCGTCGAACGTGTAGGCCAGCGTTCCGCGCCAGCCGGGCGCGAAGGCCCAGTCGGCGCCGGCCTCGATGCCGCGATGCTCCGAGGCCGGCGCGTTGAACGTGTAGGCGAGGAGGCCGGCCCCCGGCGATTGCGAGACCAGCTCGTTGCGGAAGAACTCGTAGAACCCGGTCACGCTCAGGCGGAGATCGGTCACCGGGCTCCACTCGGCGCCGAGATCGAAGCCGAGGTTCTCCTGCGTCCGGAGCTGCGTGTTGTTGCCGGGCAGCCCGGCCGGGGTGATGAACAGGTTGCTGGCGGCCGGCGTGGTGTAGCCGGTGGCGACCCGGCCGCGCAGCGCCCAGGCCGCGTCCGGCCGGTAGACCAGGGCCAGTTCGGGGGCGACGTTGAGGAAGGACCGGTTCGCGTCCGCCACCGTCCGCGTCGTGCCGCTCGCCGCGTGCGCGTAGGCGACGTTGCGCCCGGTGATCGTCGTGGTCTCGGCGCTCAGGCCGAGGATGCCGGTCCACTGGTCCAACAGCCCCAGCTCCAGCCGCGCCCGGCCGCCGAGATTGGACTGCACCGCCGTCTGATCGCCGATCAGCGCCCCCAGGCGCGGGCCGACGTAGGGGGCCCGGTTGAAGGTGGTGATGTGGTTGTCGATCGTGTTGTAGGCGAGCGCGACGTAGCCCGTCGCCGGCAGGCCGAACACGTCGCCCTGCCGGGTCAGGTCGGTCAGGAAGTTCCAGGACGGGTAGGAGCCCCGCGACGCGGTCGTGTAGAACGGCTGGTCGAAGTTGCGCTCGTCGAAGCCGAGCTGCGTGCGCCACGTGGTGAACGCGTCGAGGTCGTGCTCCCAGCGGACGGCCACGATGGTCCGGCGGTCGTTGCGCCCGAAGCTGCCCTCGTCGGCCGTCACCGGCACGGTCGCGCCGAACGCCCCGTTCCGGAACAGGTTGAAGGTGGTGCAGCCCGGAGCCGCGTTCGCGGCCGCGGCGCAGCCGCGCTGGTACGGGTTGATCCGGTACTGGGCCAGGGACGCACGGGCGGGCAGGTTGGCGTCGAGGGTGTTGTTGATCACCTTCAGGGTGAAGCGATTGTCCGGCGTCGGGGTGTAGCTCGCGAGCAGGTTGATGGTCTGCGTGTCGTAGCTCGCGTGGTCTTGGTAGCCGTTCGCGCGGACATCGCTGGCGAACAGACTGATCTCGAACGGGCCGCTGACGCCGCCGACGGTGAAATAGTTGCTGAGGTAGCCGAAGCTGCCGGCATCCACCCCGATCTCGTAGCCGTCGATCTCCCGCCCGGTGCGTGTCCGGAACGCGATGGTGCCCCCGGTGGCGTAGTTGCCGAAGAGCGGCGATTGCGGCCCGCGGAACACGTCGATCCGGCCGTAGGCGCGGGGGTCCGTGAGGTCGAAGCGCGCCGCCCCGTCCGGCTGGGTGAGGATGAAGCCGTCCTCCAGGACGACGGTGTTCTTGATCACGCCGGTGGAGCGGGCGTTGTTGCCGCGGATCGAGATGACCACGTCGCGGCCGCCGTTCCCCTGCCGCACGGTCACGCCGGGGCTGTTCACCAGGACCGAGCCGATGCTGGTCGCCGGCCGGTTCGCGATCGTGTCATCGCGGCCGATGCCGGTGACGATCTCGCCGACCGGGTGCTCGATCACCGCGGGCGCCGAGCCCGGCGGCGCCGCCACGCCGAAGGCCGGCGCGGCGGGCCGGCCCGCAACGGGCGCGGCCTCGCCCTCCACTGAGAGTTCCTCGAGGGTGACGGCGGTCTGGCCGAGGGCGGGGAGGGGGCTTCCGGCGAGCAGGAGCGCGAGGGCGCCGCCGCGCAGGACGGGGGAGTCGGAGGTCATCGGAGGTCTCGTCTGATCGATGGGGCGAGCGGCGGCGCCGCCCGGAGGACGGGCGATCAGGCACAGCGGGGCGGCCCGCGGGGCTGGCCGATGAAGGCGGGGACCGACGCGGTCCGGACGGGGGGCGGGATCGGCCACGCCACCGCCGTCCAGCGCAGGCGGCGCGCGAGGCCGGGCGCGTGCGGGAGCAGCGGCGGGACGGCACCGGCCCGACACAGCCCGCAGAGGGCGCAGGACCCCGGTGCCGGCGCGCCCGGGCCGACCGCCGTGTCACCGGCCTGATCCGGCGCGTGCCCGCACAGGATCTGGCCGGGCAGCGCGCCCCGATCCGCCTGCGCCATCCGGAGCGCGACGGCCGGCGCGAGCGCCTGGATCCAGAGCGCGAGCGCGATCAGCACCGCGCCCGGGAGGCCCGGGCGCCCGCGTCTCAGGCGCGGAGACGTGTGCACGGGCACGGCGCCCGCCCGCACCGGCTCAGCGCGCCCACCGTCTTCGCAGTCGGCCCGCGGCGAGGTCGAGACCGACCATGGCGGCGATGGCGAGCCCGGTCAGCGGGAAGAGCGCCCCGAGCCCGAGGATGATCGCGGTCACGGTCGCAGCCACCCGCCGATCCGCCGGCCAGGGCGGCACGCCGAGGCCGCCGGCCGGGCGCCGCTTCCACCACATCGTCCCGGCGGTGACGGCGAGCAGGAATGTGGCGAGGCAGAAGCCCAGCATCGCCATCTGGTTCGCGCGGCCCCAGTGCTCGCCCTTGTGGATGCCGATCCCGTACTGGATCGCCCGGCCGACCGGTCCGAGATCGGTGAAACGGACGTCCACCAGCGGCCGGCCGGAATACTGGTCGAGGGTGATGACCCGCTGCCGCGTGACGTCGCGCGGGTAGATCGCGGCGGCGTAGACGCCGTCCGCGCCGACGGGCAGCGCCAGCTCGAAGCCGGGGGGCATCCCCAGATGTCGAAGGATCGCCACGGCGTCGTCGATCCCGACGCTCGCGGCCGCGGCCGGCACGGAGCGCGGCACCGGCGCGTCCTGCAGGGTCCACCCGGCATCCTCCAGCCGGTCGCGCAGCGGCACCGTCGAGACCGGCCGATTCGCCCAGAGCGCGGCCGGTTGCCCGAGGCCGGCGGCGTTCGACCACGCGCGCAGTTCCTGCCCCCACCAGATCGACCAGGGCAGGCCCGTGAGTGCCAGGAAGAGCAGCCCGCCGCCGGCCACGAACCCGGTGACGGCGTGAAGGTCGCGCCACCACACGCGCCGGCGCGGGCCGCCGCGCACCGTGACGACGCCGCCCGCGCGGCCGCGGGGCCACCAGAGATACGCGCCGGTCAACACTAGGACGATCGCGAAACCGGCGACGATCTCGATGACGGCGTTCGCGAGGGGCCCGACCAGGGCGAGGCTGTGCAGTCCGCGGATCACCGCCATGAGCTCGCGGTCACGGTCGACGCGGTCGAGCACGTCGCCGGTATAGGGGTTTAGGTAGACGTGGATCCGGCGGTCGCCGGAAGCGAGCGTCACTCGCGCCGCGGCGTCCGGCGCGGCCGGGTCGATGTAGGTGACGGGCGCGCCGTCGGGCACGGCCTGCAGCGCGTTGAAGATCAGCCGGTCCGGGCCGATCGGCGCCGTCGCCTGCGGCGCGACCCGGGTCCGGTACGCGAACAGGCTGCCATTGATCTCGTCCTTGAACAGGTAGAGCGCGCCGGTGGCCGAGAGGCCGATCAGGAAGGGCAGGCAGAGCAGGCCGGCGTAGAAGTGCCACCGCCAGACGGCCCGATAGACGGCGTCGCGGGACAGTCGCCGCGTTGCCGCCGCCCCGTACGCGGGGGCGTCGCCGTGGAGAACAATCGACATGATGGGAGGTCCGGGCCTGAACGATCGGGAGCGGGATCGTCAGGCCTTGGGTGGACCTCGCGCGGTGCCCGTCGAGGCCGGCGGGCCGGTCGTCGGGATCTCGGATTCGGGGCGCCACGCGCGGCGCGTCTCGGCGGCGACGGGCCAGCCGGTCGCGGTCGGGTCGACGGTCGGCAGGACCAGCGCGCCGGCCTGCACGAGCGTGCAGCACGGATGAGCGTGCGCCACCGGGCCGGCGGGGTCGCCCGAGGCGTGACCGGCGCAGATCGCCGCGTCCGAATCGACCCAGGCCTGTGCCGGGGTGGCGAAGCCGAGGAAGGCTTGGAGCAGCAGCGCGTAGAGCGCGACCAAGCCGATGATCGCGCGCCCTCGAACCGTGAGAGGCTGGCACCGGCGCATGGACCGATCTAGGCGGCCGCGCCGCGGCGCGTCAACGGCCGACCGCTGTTCGGTCCGTGCCAGACCCACACCTCGCTGAGGATCAGAGGAGGATGCGCCGGGCTCCGGGCAAGAAAAAACCCGCCGGATCGGAGATCGGGCGGGCCGGCGCGGTGGCTGGGGGACCTGGATTCGAACCAGGACTAGAGGAGTCAGAGTCCACCGTTCTACCGTTAAACTATCCCCCAATCAGCCGTGAGCCCTGCGCATCCGGTTTCGAAGATGGCGGGGCAGAGCCCGCAGCGCATCGAGCGGCTCCGGGCGTGGGCGGTGAGATAGGCGGAATGGTTCGGGAGGTCAACCGGTTGTTCTGCTGTTGACGCCACCTCGGCCGCGGCCGTAACCGTGAGGTCGCGGATGCTGCCAGGAAGGGTGGCCGAGTGGTTTAAGGCAGCGGTCTTGAAAACCGCCGTGGGGGCAACTCCACCGTGGGTTCGAATCCCACCCCTTCCGCCAGCAGGCCTGGATCGTGGACAAGCTTCCCGCCGTTTGGCGGTCCACCCCACCGTCTGCCCCACCAGCTGACGGGACTCGTTGGCTCAGGGACCCGCGACCGTCTCCGGACTGCGCGAGGCCGCCGAGATCACGGATCAGGCGATCACGGCATCGTCCGGGCGGGCAGCCTCGTCACGAAGAACATACCGCCGAATATCGTCGCCGCAGGCGTGCCCTGCCGGGTTATTCGCCCGATCACGGAAGGGGATCGCACCGGCTTCAGATCGGTTAAGGATCGGCAGCGGGCCGAATGGCGATGTCCGCTCCGATGCCTCTGCCCCCTGAAAGCGGACCGGGGCAGAACCACTCTGGCCAGCCATCACCTTTCGAATATCTTGCGAACTTCATGACTGGGCACGAAGCTTCAGAATGCGCCAGCTATCCGGCTGCAGTTTCCGGACCGGGATCGCGCTGGGACCGACCCTGCGCCAAGCTCCTGGCGATCCTGGATCGCTTCGCCGCGTAGGCAGGAGCGACCATCGGGTAGTCGTTCGGCAGGCCCCCCTTTGCCCGGTACGTCTCCGGCGTCAAACCACAGGCGGTCAGATGCCGCTTGATCGTCTTGTACCGCTTACCATCCTCGAAGCTGATCAGTGCCTCGCGTGTGATCGACGCCCGGACCATCTTCGGTGTCGCTTTCCTGTCTCCATCCGCGGTCGACGGATCGGTGGGCTGAAGGCCGGTCAGGGCAGCGGCCGCCGTCGCGATCAGCGCCGGCATCTCCGAGGCTGCGACGCGATTGTGAGACACGTAGGCCGCCACGAGGTTCGCCGTCATTGCGCTGTAATCGAGGGAGACGTTGCATGCGTTGGCCGCATCATTATTCATTTCTCTGTCTACTCCCGCACATTTCGGTCGAAAATTGTCTATACGTCTTAGAAAGACGCGGCGCATATGAAATCTAATCCACATTAATGTAATGTATTCATAATGACTACTTTAGGTAAAGGCACTCGCGTTGATCTGGCTATCGGTGGTTGATATCCGGGCGATACAGCGCTTCGAGGCACTCGGAATCGCGTGCTTAGGACAATGCGCTTATCGTGATTCAACGCAGGGTGGCGTCGAGCGCATGACGCGCCTCACAGCAGGCCGCGTCTTGCAGGCGGCTCGACTCGTCACGAGGCCATCAGAATCGCTCACCGCGTTTCCGCCCTGACGAGTCTGGATCCCTTCCCGACGCCCGCGGCCGGTCGCATAACAGCGCTCCAGCGCCGGATTTTGTCTGCTCGGAACAGGGCCCTGTCAGCGTGACTATGCTCACGGCCAATCGCGACCCAACCCAGACGGCCGGAACGGAGCTGACGGTTCCTGAAAGCGGCCTTCCACGGATCGTCGGACTCCATCGATTGAGTGCGGTCTCACATCCCGGAACGCGATTGCCGTGGGGCAAGTCTTCTGGATCTCTATAGAGACCGTCGGACCCTCGGGTGCGGGCTTCTTCCAGAGGATATCCCGGTAGCCGGGATGAAGCTGCAAGTTTTCGGCAATCGCCGATCGCCTGGCCGCGATCGCGTCACGCCTCGGACCGTTGACGGGTCAGATACGTCAACTGCCATGAGGCTTAAGAGGGCGTCGGCTGTCTTGGAGCTTACCCCGACGCTGAATGTTAAGGATCAGGCATGCGGTGCGCCATAAGGCGGCGGTGACCGCGATCAAATCTGCTACACCGATGATGATGCCGAGGCAGCCAGCCATCGAGCGTGACCTGTCTCGCGAATGCATCCTGGATACCGATATTCGCCATTAAGCATCGATTGATTGCGTTGTCGTATCTCCAGATAACGATATTCAGGTGCACACTCGTAATCTACTCCATCATTCTATTATCGAATATTATATTGAAATCTCTGTTGCATGATCTGCATAATCAATGTATTTTAATATTATTTTAAGTAATGCAGATTACTTTGTGTCACTTAAAGAAGTATAAAGTGGTGCCTCTATGCTGCGAAACTCCAGTATCCTGATCAAGGCGTCTGTTCCGCTGCTGATCATGGCCGCAGTCGCCGCCGGCCTGGTTCATTACGCCATCGGAGAGCTCAATCTACTCGCAGGGCAAATGCGCGAGATCGTCGACACGCAGGCAGTCCGCCTCGAACGGATCTTGGCTGTTCAGGTCAACACCAACGATGCAGCGATCCAGGCGCGCAACCTCATTCTCGAAACCCGCGAGCAGGAGATGGCCGGCTATAAAGTGCGGTACGATGCGGCTGTAAAGACGTCACTCGATGCTGCGAACACCTTGATCGCGATGGCGGACACGCCCGATCGGAAGGTCACCAACGAAACTCTCCAGAGTATTCTCAAGGAGTTCTACTCTGCTCTGGATAAATCCAACGCGCTCGGCCTCAAGAATGACAATGAAGCTGCTGCTAAGGTCCTTCTGACTGACGCTTCTGCCGCGCGCACCAAGATGCGGGATTTTGTTCAAGGTCGCGTCACGCGGCTGAACGCCGAGCTGCGCCAAGCCCGCGATGACTCCGAGCAGGCCGTCACCACGGCTAAAACCGTGCTGATCGGCGCCTCCGTGGCTGGCCTCGTCAGCGCCGTCGCGCTCTCCGCGCTGATCGTGATCTTCGGCATCACCCGCCCGCTGGGCAGCCTCGTGGGCGTCCTGCAGCGGATGGCCAAGGGCGCGGTCGACGCCGAGATCCGCGAGGCCGCCCGCGGCGACGAGATCGGGGCCGTCGGCCAGGCCGTCGAGGGCATCAAGACCATGGTCGCCCGCAAGGCCGCCGAGGAGGCCGAGGTGAAACGCCGCGCCGATGAGGCCGCGGCTGCCGAGCGCAAGCGTACCATGATCGAGCTCGCCGACGGCTTCGAGCGCGCCGTCGGCGGGATCGTCGGCCTGGTCTCGTCCTCGGCCACCGAACTCCAGGCCACCGCCCAGCAGATGACCGCCACCGCCCAGGAGACCGCATCCCAGTCGACCACCGTGGCCGCCGCCGCCGAGGAGGCCTCGACCAACGTCAACACGGTCGCGGCCGCCGCCGAGGAACTCGGCTCCTCCGTGCAGGAGATCGGCCGGCAGGTGACCGGCTCGGCCCACCTCGCCCAGGCCGCGGTCGGCGAGGCCGACCAGACCGCCCACCTCGTCCAGGCGCTCAGCCAGAACGCCGCGCGGATCGGCGACATGGTCGGGATGATCTCCGGCATCGCCGGCCAGACCAACCTGCTGGCGCTCAACGCCACCATCGAGGCGGCCCGCGCCGGCGCGGCCGGGCGGGGCTTCGCGGTGGTGGCCTCCGAGGTGAAGGCGCTGGCCGAGCAGACCGCCAAGGCGACCGAGGAGATCGCGCGCCAGATCGGCGAGGTCCAGGGGGTGACCGCGCAGGCGGTGACGGCGATCGGCGGGATCACGGGCCGCATCCAGGAGATCGACAGCGTGGCGACCTCGATCGCGGCCGCCGTCGAGGAGCAGGGCGCGGCGACCCAGGAGATCGTCCGCAACGTGGCGCAGGCCTCGGCGGGGACGCACGCGGTGACGGGCAACATCGCCGGCGTGGCGCAGGCGTCGGAGGAGACGGGGGCTGCGGCCTCGCAGGTCCTGTCGGCGGCCTCGGAGCTGTCGCGGCAATCCGAGCATCTCGGCGCCGAGGTCGCCCGCTTCCTCGCAACCGTGCGCGCCGCCTGAGGGTGGCCACGGCCGAGATCCGCGTCGTCCCGGCCCGGCCGAACGGCTCAGACCAGTCCGACCGGCTGCACGCAAATCTCGCTGCCGCGTACGCGCGGGGCGAGGATCTCGGCGCGCGCGCCGCACATCTAGGCCGGCGGCGAAAGGCTGCTCCAACTGAGCCGCGCGTTGGAGCACCCGATCAAGGATATGGATCTCTCGCTCCATGAGCTTGGGCTGCAGGATGCTGCCACGATCGAAGCCTTGCGAAGCTTCGTGAGCGCGGCAGAGGAGCTCGCCAACTCGACGCAGCGGTTTCCGCCCACTCTGTGACTGTGGCCGCCAATCGAAGCTGGACGCTGCACCGCCCCGTCGTCGCACGGAGGCCGCCTTGGGCGGGCTGTTGCTGATCTCTGATGATCCGGACCGGGCGCCTCGCACGTTCCCTCGGCCCCGCGCGGCGTTGCACCGTCCACGACCTGTATGACGACATCGCGCCGGCGGAGCTGCCGGACCTCATCGTCGGCGACGTCGCCGGGCTGACTTCGGAGCCGCTGCGCGCGACCGGCGCCCTGTTTCTGTTTCTCACCTGAGGCAACGCTGCCCGCGCCGAGGCCCAGGCCCGGCTCCTCGCTCCGACCGACATCCTCCCGGCCCTGTCCGTGCTCGAGCGGCTGCTGGATCGGATCGACCGGCTCCAGGACCGAACGGACTGGTGCCGACCCATACCGCTTTGTGGACAGCTGTCTGGCTGATCCCGAAAGCAGCCATCCGCCAGTCAGTCATCGACATCGGCTCAGAATGAATTGAGGTTCCTCAACATAGGGCACTGGAGCATCTCTGGCCCTGCACTCGGCAGGCTGCTTCCAGATCTACGATTCCCCTACGTTCCGGGCAGTAGCGCTGTAATCGTCTCGCTTCTGCGAGCTTTCGGCGCCCGGCAATCGATCGCCGGTAGCCGGGAGCCACCATCCATACCTTGGAATGCGTTCGCCCGGAGCCGAGCTCCGGGCGTGGTGTAGACGCTCAGGGTGAGGTTTACCGCAGGAGCTGGAGGACGCCCTGCTGGGCGGAGTTGGCCAGCGACAGGGCCGAGATGCCCATCGACTGGCGGGTCGACAGCGCCTGCGAGTTCGCCGCCTCCTGGTTCAGGTCGGCGTTGGTCAGGTTGGCCGAGCCCGTCTGCAGCACGTTGATCAGCTGCTTGGAGAAGTCCTGGCGGTTCTGAACCACCGA
>NZ_KB911317.1:0-18998 GCF_000383455.1 Methylobacterium sp. 285MFTsu5.1
TGGCGATGGTGGTTCTGATCGGCTCCGGCTGGGGCATCTACGACGATTCCGTCATCATCCACGGCGTGTACTTCCCCAAGGCGATCCGGCTCGGCTCCTGGGCCGCCGAGAGCCTGCTCTGGCATTTCGCCGCCATGTGGCTGCTGGTTGCCAACGGCGGCGCCTATCTCGTCTACGGCCTCGCGACCGGACGCCTGCGCGAGCGCCTCCTGCCGATCCGTCCACGCGACATCGTGCAGACGGTCCGCGACACGCTGCGGCTCAAGCTCGCCCACGAGGACCTGACGACCTACAACGCCGTCCAGAAGATCCTCTACATCGTCGCCATCCTGGCCGGCCTCAGCCAGGTCGTCAGCGGGCTGGCCATCTGGAAGCCGGTCCAGTTCTCCGGCCTCGTCGCACTGCTCGGCGGTTTCCAGGGGGCGCGTCTCGTCCACTTCGCCGGCATGGCGGTGCTGGCGGGCTTCCTCGTCATCCACGTGGTGCTGGCCCTGCTCGTGCCGCGCACGCTGTGGGCGATGCTGACCGGTGGCCCGGTCCGCCGTTCGGACGCCCCTGTCCTGGCGCGGGAGGCGACGCGATGAGGTCCCCCTTCCGCCCCCTCAAGGTGCCGGATCCCGGCATCCTCGACGATCATCGCCCGCTGATCCGACAGATTGAGCGGCGCGGTCTCCTGCGCGGCGGCCTGACGCTGGGCGCGCTCACGATGCTCACAGGCTGCGACGTGACTGACACGACCGCGGTCGGCCGCGCGCTGCGCGCCGTCTCGGACTTCAACGACGGGGTCCAGGCCGCCCTTTTCGATCCCCGCAAACTGGCGCCCGAATATCCCGCCTCCCAGGTCCTGAAGCCGCCGCGCTTTAACGCCTACTACGATGTCGAGGATGTGAAGCCGCTCGACGGCGATGCGTGGCGGCTCGAACTCGCCGGGCTGATCTCCGACAAGCGGCCCTGGACGCGGCGGCAGATCGCGGAATTGCCCGAGCGAGAGATCATCATCCGCCACGTCTGCGTGGAGGGCTGGGATTATATCGGGCAGTGGTCGGGCGTGCCGCTCCGCGCCTTCCTGGAGCGCGTCGGCGCCGACCTCACCGCCAAGTACGTCGCCTTCAAGACGGCGGACGACTACCCGAGCAGCATCGACATGGCCAGCGCGCTGCACCCGCAGACGCTGCTCGCCACGCGCTATGCCGGCGAGGACCTGCCGGACCCCTTCGGATATCCGCTGCGCCTGCGCACTGCGGTCAAGCTCGGCTTCAAGAATCCGAAATGGATCACGGCCATCGAGGTGACCAACACCTATCCCGGCGGTTACTGGGAGAGCCGCGGCTTCAGCTGGTTCGCCGGCCTATGAGCGCCCGCGCGTTCCGGTGTGCCTTCGGCGTCCTGCTGACGCTGGCCCTTGCCGGGCCAGGGCGGGCGCAGACGGCCGGTCCCTCGCCGACACCCGACCACATGCCGGAGCCCGGCATGACCGCCCCTGAGATGGCGGGGCGCGCCGCAAACCGGTCTCCCCAGCCGGTTCGCGTCGGCGATCTCCCCGGTCGCTTCCTGCTCCAGCCGGAGGAGTCGCAGCCCGTCCTCGGCCGTGTCACGGGGCTCGTCCGCGGAGGAGACGGCGCCGTCGCAGTGACCGTGCGCCTCGACGGTGCTCTTGGTCTGGACTGGTTCGGCCTGCGACCGGTCTCCTGGAGCGGGTTCGGGTCCCGGCTGGTGGCCGTGCCGGTCGAGGCGGTGGCGCTGTTGGGCGAGCACGTCGCCCTCATGGGCCTGACTCCGGAGCGCCTGCGCGCGCTGCCGACCTTCGCGCCCGGCGCGGGCACCGAAATACCGCCGGACGAGACGCTCCGCATCGGGATCGTCCGGCCCTTCCACTGATCACGCAGGAGCCTCGGAGATGGCACTGGGACCGACGTCCGGACTGGCCGCCACTTGCGCGATCGGCGTGATGGCCAAGGCGCCGCGGAGCGGTCGCTCCAAGACGCGGCTGTGCCCGCCGCTGACGCCTGACCAGGCCGCGCTCCTGAGCGCCGCCTTCCTGCGCGACACGACCGGCAACATCCTGGAAGCGGCGCGCGCCGCGCCGATCACCGCTTACGCCGCCTACGCACCGCGCGGCGCGGAGACCTTGGTGGTCCCCCATCTGGCCGTCGGAACAGACCTCGTCCTCGCGGATGGAAGCACACCAGCCCCAGCGGCGGTCGAAGGCTTCGGCCGCTGCCTGCTGCAGGCCGTCGAGGGCATGCTCGCGCACGGCCATGCGGCCGCCTGCGTGCTCAGCTCCGACATCCCTACCCTTCCGACGCGCCTCCTGATCCAGTCGGCTCGGCTCCTGCTCGCGCCGGGGGATCGGGCCGTGCTCGGCGCCTGCGACGACGGCGGCTACTACATTCTCGGCCTCAAGCGGGCCCATGCCCGCCTGTTCGCCGATATCGCCTGGAGCACCGACACCGTCGCGGCCGCCACCCGCGCCCGGGCGCGCGAGATCGGCCTTGATCTCGTCGAGTTGGAGCCCTGGTACGACGTCGACGACGCTGCCTCGCTCGCCCGGCTCTCCGCCGACCGGGTCGGCTACGCCGCACCGGCAACACGCGCGGTCCTGGCGCGGCTCGCACAGGCGTCGGAGGCCGTACCGGCATGACCCGGCTTCTCGCCAGCCCCGCGCGCCAGCTCGCGGCACTGGGCCTTCTGCTGCTGGCCGTGAATGTGAGTGCGCTCGCCATCCACGTTCCAGGGGCCGAGGTCGTCGGCTCGGCGGCCGACTCCAGAGCGTTCGTAGGCGTCGTGCTCCTCGACCTCGTGGTCTACCTACTCGCTGTACGCACGGTGCTGCGCGAGCGGCTGCCGCGGGCGGCGCTGTGGACGATCCTCGGCGTCGCCGTACTGACGCGGGCCGCTTTGCTTCTGGCGCCGCCATTCCTGTCAACCGACATCTACCGCTACGTCTGGGACGGACAGGTCCAGGCTGCCGGGATCAACCCCTACCGCTACATCCCGGCGGATCCGGCTCTTGAACGGCTGCGCGACTCAGACATCTATCCGCTGATCAACCGGAAGGATTACGCCCGCACGATCTACCCGCCCGCGGCGCAGATGGTCTTCGCCGCTGTGGGCCAAGTCTCGCACGGCGTCACCGGGATGAAGCTCGCGATGCTGGGCTTCGAGGCCCTGGGCGTGCTGGCGATGCTCGCGATCCTGCGCGGCGCCGGGTTGCCTGAGGCCCGCATCCTGATCTACGCCTGGAACCCGCTCGCCCTATGGTCCTTCGCTCGCGACGGGCATGTCGACGCCGTGGCGATCGGTCTCCTCGGCCTGGCGCTGCTCGCTCGCACCAGCCGTCGCTACGGGCTCGCGGGCGCGCTCCTGGGCGCGGCGACGCTAGTGAAGGTTCTGCCCGTCGCGGTAGCGCCCGCCTTCGTGCGCGGTGGCCGGCTGTGGCGACCGATCCTCATCGGGGCGGCCGTGATCGCCGTCCTATATTTGCCCTACCTCACCGCCGGCCGGGACGTGTTCGGCTTCGCAGGGGGCTACGGGGCCGAGGAGGGCTACGAGACCGGCGCAGGCTACTGGCTACTCGCCGGGCTCGGCCATCTCGGGCTCAGCCCCCCGAGCCTGCTGCGGACCTACTTGGCCTGCGCCGGCCTGACACTCGCCGCGCTCGCGCTCCGGATCGCCTTCGGGCGCGACCGGGCATCCGCGCCCGACGCAGTCGCGCTCTGCCGCGACGCCGGGATCCTCGCAGCCCTCACCACCTGCGCAGCGAGCCCGCACTACGCTTGGTACTACCCCTGGCTGGCCCTGCCCGCGGTGGTCGCGCCGGCCCCGGCCCTGATCTGGCTCGGCGCGGCGCCGATCCTGTTCCTGATCGATCCGTTCAACGACCGCTTCCTCTGGCCGTCGCTGGTCTTCGTCCCGGCCCTCGTCCTGGCCGCCCGCTCCCTGTGGCAGGCCCGTACGGCGCCCCAGGCCGCCCTCCCGCAAGGAACCGCCCGATGACGGCCTCCGCCGCCCTGAAGGACCCCCGCCGCTACTTCGAGGAGGTCGGTGCCGACCGCGCCTCTGAGGCCGCGGCGCCGCCGGTCTGCCTCTATCTGGAGGTCACGAACCGCTGCAACCTGCTGTGCGAGACCTGCCCGCGCACCTTCGAGACCCTGGAACCCCCGGCGGACATGAGCTGGGCGCTGTTCACGCGGATCGTCGACCAGGTGCCGAACGTCGCCCGGGTCGTGCTCCACGGGGTCGGCGAGCCGATGCTGGTGAAGGACCTGCCGCGGATGGTCCGCTACCTCAAAGACCGCGGCACCTACGTCCTGTTCAACACCAACGGGACCCTGATGCAGCCGAAGCGCTTCCAGGAGCTGATCGACACCGGTCTCGACGAGCTGCGCGTCTCCCTCGACGCCGCCGACCGGGCCTCCTACCGCAGAGTGCGCGGCAAGGACTACTTCGACCGGATCGTGCGCGACGTCGGCAAGTTCGTCGCATTCCAGAAGGCGACCGGCGCCACGACGCCCCGGGTCTCGCTCTGGCTCACGGGCCTCAAGGAGACCGTGGATCAGCTCCCGGCCTTCGTGCGGCTCGCGGCCGAGATGGGCGTGACCGAGGTGCACCTGCAGCGCCTCGTCTTCGACGAAGTCGGATACGGTATGGCCCGCGCCGACCTGTCGCTGTTCGAGAGCACGCAGTCTGCGGAGGCTGCCGCCATCGCCGAAGCCGAGGCGATCGGCCGCTCGCTGGGGGTGACGCTCGACGCCTCGGGCGCGACCGAGCCCGGGATCAGCCTGAAACGGCAGGACGACCGCGCCTGGGCGACGTGCCGCCGGCCCTGGTCCCTGATGTACTTCACCGCGCACGGACGGGCGCTGCCCTGCTGCATCGCGCCGTTCTCGGTGCGGGGCTACTCCAACTACACGCTGGGCGACGCCACGCAGGCCACGCTCCGGGAGATCTGGAACGGCGCGGCCTATCGCGACTTCCGCACATCGCTCCTCTCCGACGCGCCGCCCGCCCCGTGCCAGAACTGCGGCCTGCGCTGGAGTCTCTGAGCGATGCACCCGGTCAGCATCGTCATCCCGACCCTGAACGAGGCCGAGGCGATCGGCGCGGTGATCCGCGAGATCCCGCCGGCATACGCGGGCGACATCATCGTCGCCGACAGCGGCTCGACCGACGGTACGCAGGCCATCGCCCGGGCGGCAGGCGCCCGGGTGATCGAGGCCGGGCGCGGCTACGGCCGGGCCTGCGCGCTCGGGGCCGCCGCCGCCGACCCGGCCTCGCGCGTGATCGTCTACCTCGACGGGGACGGCGCGGATCGCGGCGACTTGATCGACCGGATCGCCGGTCCGGTGCTCGCCGGCCACCACGACCTCGTCCTCGCCTCGCGCACCCTGGGCAGCCGTGAGCCCGGATCCATGCTCTGGCACCAAGTGCTCGCCGGCCGCCTCGCCGGCCTCGGCATCGGCTTGCGCTACGGCGTCCGCTACACCGACATGTGCGCGTTCCGCGCCATCGACCGCGCCGCACTGCAGGCCCTCGACCTGCGCGAGCTGACCTACGGCTGGAACATCGAGATGCAGATGCAGGCCGCGCGCGCTGGCCTGCGCATCCGCGAGGTGCCGATGCCCTACCGGCGCCGTCTGGGCGGATCCTCGAAGGTCGCGGGTTCGCTCGGTGGGACGCTGCGGGCCGCGACGCGGATCGGCGCGACCTACCTGCGCGTCGCCGCCGGGCCGGGGCGGGGCGCGTGAGGTCGGCGATGGCGCTCGAGGACGACGCTGCACCGGGCCTGCTGACCGCTAGCCGGATCGAGGAGCCCGGCCCCGACACGCGGCAGGATCACGGGATCGCCCCGTCGCGAGCGTTCGCGTTGGCGGCGTATCTCGACCGCTGGTCGGGCTGTGCGCACCACGACCTCGCCGCCTCGGACTCAGAGCCACTGACGCTCGCCGCGTTGCTGCGTCTTGCCGGCCCGGAGGAGCGTCGGCGCTGGCGGAAGGTCGGGCTCGGCTACGCCGACCCGCGCGGCGCCGCTTGGCTGCGCGCTACCACCGCCGCCCGCTACCACCAGCTCGGTGCCGACGACGTGCTGATCAGTGCCGGCGCACAGGAAGCGGTGACCTGCGTGCTGAGCGCGCTGCTCGGTCCGGCCGACCACGCGGTGGTGGTGGTGCCGATCTACCAGCCCTCGGAACTGGTCGTGACGCGGCTGTGCGCGACCGACGGCGTCGCCCTCTGTCCGGACCGGAATTGGAGCCTCGACCTCGACCGCCTCGCGGCGGCCATTCGGCCGAACACGCGCCTGGTGCTGATGAATTTCCCCAACAGCCCGACCGGTGCGGCGCTGGATCGAGCGACCTTGGACGGTCTGATCGACCTCTGCCGCCGACACGGGCTCTGGCTGGTCAACGACGAGGTCTATCGCCAGACGGAACTCGACCAAGATCGCGCCGTCCCGCCCGTCGTCGACCTGTACGAGCGCGGGATCTCCATCAACGGGCTGTCGAAGGGGTTCGGGCTTCCGGGCCTGCGCGTCGGCTGGGCCGCCTGTCGCGACCGTGGGGCGCTCGACCGCGTCCTCACCGCCAAGAGCCTGCTGTCGAGCTGCCTCGCCGGGCCGAGCGAGATCCTGGCGCAGGTCGCGTTGCAGGCCGAGCCGCACCTGACCGGCCGCGCCCGCGGTATCGGGCAACAAAACCATCTCCGCCTGCGGGCGCTGCTCGACCGCTACCCGGACCTGTTCGATCCGGACGAGCCGACCAACTTGGCCTTCGCCTGTCCCTGCTTCCGCGGTCGGGAGGGGGCGGCCGCATTCGCGCGCGCACTCGCGTCCGAGACCGGCGTCCTCGTGCTGCCCTCTGCCCTTTGGCACTCGGAGCTGGCATCGGTCCCCACGGACCGCCTGCGCCTCGGCCTCGGCCGCGTCGGCAGCGGCCCGGCGCTCGGGATCCTCGCGGATCACCTGCGGCGACGCGCCGGCCGATGAGCTCCGAACGGCTCGATACCTGCGACTTGGCGCCCGTTCCGGCTGCCAGTGCCACACACAGGCGTTCCGGCGCTTCCTCGGCATCTCGGAACAGCTTCCCGGCATCGCGCGCCTGCTCCTGCGCTCCGCCATGGTGTCGAGCGGCGCCCAGACCCTGGCGGCCGTCACCCGCGCCGCCGTCTTGCTCAAGGCCGCCCTGGCCGGGGTCGACCTGCGTGCGTGGTCGAGCTTCGAGACGACGGCCGAGCTCGGCTACCGTTGCGCTCGCGAGGCGCTGGATTCAGGCCGACTAGGAGCCTGGACATGATTCACACATCCCTTCGGAGCCCGCGCATGCGTGTCGTCGTCGATCTCAACCGCTGCCAGGGCTACGCCCAGTGCTGCTACGCTGCTCCGGACCATTTCGAGGTGCGCGGCCACGAGATCCTGTTTTACGATCCAGCACCGCCGGAGGCGAAACGGTCGCAGATCGAGCGCGCGCAGCAGGCCTGCCCGGTTCGGGCGATCGCGATCGAGCCCGCCGGTCTCGCGCAGGGCGACGTACCGTGAGCGACCACCAGCGACAGGCCATCGTCGTGGTGGGCGCCTCCCTGGCCGGGCTGCGGGGCGCGGAGGCGCTGCGGGACGGCGGCTATGACGGGCCTCTGATCCTGGTCGGGGATGAGCCGCACAAGCCCTACGACCGGCCGCCGCTGTCCAAGCACGTCCTCGCGGGCGAGCTTCCCCCCGAGGCGACGGCGCTTCCGCAACTCACCCGTCTGCAGGCGCAGTGGCGGCTCGGCCAGCCGGCCGTCGCCCTCGATCGGGAACGCCGGGAGCTGCGCCTCGCCGACGGGGCGACGCTTTCCTACGCGAAGCTCCTGATCGCCACCGGCGCCCGGGCGCGGCCATGGCCCGGAGCGGGCGCTGATCTCGCCGGGATCTTCACGATCCGGACCCTGGAGGATGCCCGCGCCCTGCGGAGCGCGCTGGCGCGTCGGCCGAGCCGCGTTCTCATCGTCGGCGCCGGTCTGATCGGGTGCGAGGCGGCCTCCTGCTGCCGCGATCTCGGCTTGGCGGTCACCCTCGTCGATCCCAACCCGACACCACTCGCCCGCCTGCTCGGCACCGCGATCGGGGCGACGCTCGCAGGACGGATGCAAGAATTCGGTGTGGACCTTCGCCTGAACACCGAGGTGCAGGCCTTCTCCGGCGACGTGGGGCAGGTGAGGCGCGCCCACTTGCTGGACGGCGCGGTGATCGCGGCGGACCTCGTCATCGTCGCCCTCGGCGCAACGCGCGACACGGATTGGCTCGCCGCAGCCGGCCTCGTCGCCGACGCGCGCGGTCTGACCTGCGACGCGGCCTGCCGCGCCATGACCATGACGGGCGAGCCTGATCCCGGCATCTACGCGGCCGGAGACGTCGCGCGCTGGCCGAACCCGCTCACCGGCGGCCATCTCGTGAACGTCGAGCATTGGGGCAACGCGGTGGATCAGGCCCGGCACGCGGCAGCGAACATGCTCGCCCCGCCCGCGGACCAAGGCCCGTACGAACACCTGCCGGCCTTCTGGTCGAGCCAGTTCGGCCTCAACATCAAGCTCGCCGGCCTGACCGACGGGGCGGATGCGCTCGCGATCGTCCAGGGATCTCGGGCGTCGCACCGGTTCCTCGCCGTCTATGGCCGGGCCGGGCGCACCGTCGCGGCCCTCTCCTTCGATCAGGCCCGCTGGCTTCCTGCCTACGCCGAGGCCGTGGCTACCGGGGCGGCCTTCCCGCCGATCCTCGGCGCCACCGACCAGCCGCGAATCGAGACCCTGGCGCCTGGCTTCCCCAGCCCGCGGCGATCCTCCAACCGAGCCGTCCCGGCTCTGGAGATGGCCCATGCCTGACGAGACGCTGTTCGCGCAGGTCCTCGATCCGAGGAACCGGGCGAATCCCTATCCCCTCTACGCACGCTTGCGTGAGACGCCCGTCTCCCGGCAGGCGGACGGCAGCTACGTCGTCAGCACCCATGCCGCCCTCAGGAGCCTGATCTTCGATCCCCGGCTGAGCTCGGAGGACCTGCCGCCCTCACGCCGGCCCGCCACGGGCAATCCCCTGAAGGACTGGATCCTCAACCCGATCCGGAACCGGGTGGTCAACGCCCACCGCCCGCTGATCTTCCGCGATCCGCCCGACCACGACACTCTGCGCGGGTTCGTGATGAAGGAGTTCACCATCGCCCGGGTACGGGATTCCCACGCCAAGGTTGCGGCGCTGGTCGATACCCTGATCGACAGGTGCCGCGGCCGCGATACGGTCTGCCTCGTGGAGGACCTGTCCTACCCGCTGCCGGTGGCCGTCATCTGCGAGCTCCTCGGCGTGCCCGAGGCCGACGAGGCGCAGTTCCATGCCTGGGCGATCCGTCTCGCCACGGCCCTGGAGCCGGACGCGCGCCACGACGAGGCGGGACGGCGGGAGATCACGGCGACCTTCGACGCGATCTCCGACTACATGCGCCGGCTGATCCGCGAGAAGCGCCGCCGTCCGGCGGACGACATGCTCAGCGGCCTCGCCGCCCGCGGCGACCGGACGAGCCCGGCCATGGGCGACATCGACCTGATCTCGACAGCGATCCTGCTCCTCGTCGCGGGTCACGAGACGACGGTGAACCTCATCACCAACGGCATGCTCACCCTGCTCCGGCATCCCGAGGAGCTCGAGAAGCTGAAGGCCGACCCTGAACGGGCACCCCGCGTGATCGAGGAGATGCTGCGCTACGAACCCCCCGTCCATTTCCGCACCCGCAAGGCGCTCGGTGCCATCGACGTGGCGGGAACGACGATCCCGGCAGGATCGTCGGTGGTCCTGCTCTTCGCGGCCGGAAACCGCGACCCGGCGCGGTTCGCGCGGCCCGACCAGTTCGATCCCGACCGGCCGGACAACCAGCATTTCGGGTTCGGCGGGGGCCTCCATTACTGCGTGGGCGCCCCGCTGGCGCGGATCGAGGCCGAGATCGCCCTCGTCACGCTCTGTCGGCGCTTGGTCGCGCCGCGGCTCATGGACGACCCGCCGCCCTACCGGCCGGGCGCTTCGCTGCGCGGCCCGAAGAACCTCGGCATCACTATAGCGGGGATCGCCTGATCCTCCAGGCGCGCATGATGCTGGGGCGATCCCGAGAACCATGCGCGATCGTCGAGCCGAGCGGGACCGGCAGTGCACTCGTTCCAGCGAGCTTGACGCCCATAGATGTCACACAAGAAATCTATGCCGGCCTCGGTGAGGTTGATAGCATCGCCGCCACTCTGAGAATATGTTTATAGGACTGACACCTCAGTGTTGCTATAGACATGCCCTATAATCTATGATGTTGCTTGGCAGCGAGCATCAGTAGCACCGGAAATGCTTGTTCTAGATTAAGGTTACTGCCAACTTTTTGACTCAGATGGAGCCGATATGTCGATGCATTACAGCGGTCGAGTCGCTGCTACCGTTTGCCCTCGGGGCGCCCACACCCTGATCGGAAGGTTGACGGCCGTACTCGTCACCCTGGCGTCCTTCGCATACGCATCAGTTCGCGCTGAGGCGAATGCAGAAGGCGACATGCGCACGGCAATTCTGTGCGCCTACGAGCCGGAATGGCAGGCGCTGTTGCCTTCGCTCACCGATCGGCAGGAGGCTAGATACGGGGGAGTGACCTTCGTCACGGGGCGGATCGAGGGTACGCCCGTCGTGGTGATCGAAAGCGGCATCGGCCCGGTCAACGCGGCTGTAGCAACGCAGACGGCCATCGACCGCTACATGCTCAATGGCATCATCGTCATGGGCATCTCGGGTGGAATCAATCCCGAGTTGCATATTGGCGATGTGGTCATCCCGGCGCAATGGCGCGAGTACCTGGACTCGGTGTTTGCCCGAGAGCGGGGCGGACGATACACCTTGCCGAGCTTTTTCCCTGCACCGCAGACCGAAAACTTTGGGATGATCTTCCCGCAGCCCGTTCGAATACAGAACTCAGCGGGCGGGACCGATTTGCGCACGTGGTTTCCAGTCAATGCCCGTCTGCTAGACGCCGCCCAAAAAACGTCGGCCGGTGTCGCCCTCGAAACCTGTACGGCTGATCGTAAATGCCTGCACGCGACGCCGCGCGTCGTCGTGGGCGGCAACGGTATCTCGGGGCCAGCCTTCGTCGACAACGTGGCTTTCCGAGACTTCGCCCACCGAGCGTTCAAGGCCGAAGCAGTGGACATGGAGGCGGCCGCGGTGGCGCATACCGCGTCCATGAACGCGGTGCCATTCCTGTCCATCCGCAGCCTGTCCGATCTAGCTGGCGGAGATGCCAGTTCGAACGAAATGGAAGCCTTCCAGGGCCTTGCGTCGCGGAATGCCGTCGCCGTTCTGCGCGCGATCCTCTTGCAGCTTCGCCCTGGAAAGTGAGTATGACAGGCTGACCCGTCTCACATTCTGTTTCGGACCACGCGCAGATCGCGTGCGACGGCGCATCGCGGGCCGCCTTAAATTGCAGGACAGGTTGGCTTTGGACCGGGGCTGATTGAGAGGATCAGCCAGGACCTCAGGAGTCGGACATGCGGCGAGGTCTGAACGTCGCGGTGCTCGTCATCCCGGCGACATCCATAGCCGCGAGCGCGAATCTCACCGTTGTCGTGCTGTCGCCGTTCTGGCGGCGGTTCAACGCGGCGGGGGTGATCGGAGGCATGGCGACGGAAATGGTCTCGCCCGTCGCCTTCGCGCTACTCGGGCCGGCCTTCCTGGGAGCCGTCTTCCCGATCATGAACCCGGCGATACTGAGCATGCCGCTTGGGCTCCCCGGTGCGGCGCTTTGCGCCTTCGTCAGCCGGCACGAGCCGGACGCCGACGCTTACCTTGATGCCGTGATGTTTAAGGCCCGAATCGGCCCCGCACCCGCCACAGCCCGCCCCAGCCCTTGAACAAGGTACAACATCCGGTGATCAAAGCCTTCGTCTTCGATGCCTACGGCACGCTCTACGATGTGCAATCGGTCGCGGCCGTGACCGACGCCGCCTTTCCCGGCCATGGCGCCTATATTACGCAGGTCTGGCGATTGAAGCAGCTCGAGTACAGCTGGCTGCGTTCCCTCATGGGACGATACGAGGATTTCTGGGCGGTCACGCGCGAGTCGCTGTCCTACACCCTCGGGACGTTGGGGCTGACCCCGGACGAGCGCCTGTTCGAGGACGTGGCCGAGGCCTACAACCGCTTGACGCCCTATCCGGACGCCGAATCCGCGCTATGCGCGCTGGCGGGTTATCGCCGTGCGATCCTCTCGAACGGCAGTCCCGGCATGCTGGCGGCGTTGGTCCGCAACTCGGGGTTCGAGCGTCATCTTGAGGCGACGATCAGCGTCGATGGACGGCGGGTGTTCAAGCCGGACCCGCGCGCCTATGAACTTGTCGAAGAATGCCTGGGGCTGCGGCCCGACGAGGTGGTCTTCGTGTCGTCGAACGGTTTCGACGTGGCCGGGGCCAAGAGCTTCGGCTTCCGCGTGGTGCGCATCGAGCGGGTCGCGCCGATTGCGCTCGCGCGGGAGCTTGCAGCGGAGGGGGCAATCGCGCCGACGACGATGTTCAAGTCGCTGCGCACCCAGGTGGAAGGGTTGGGCTACGAGCCTGATGTCACTGTCGGATCGTTGGGCGAACTGGCTGGCCTCCCAGAGCGCCTATAGCGGCGTGCTCTGGCGCCCAGCACCTCTGCGAACCGATCAGCGACGGCCGTGCTGATCGATTGGCCACGAGTTGCAGCCGTCGGTGCGTATCGAGGTCTGAGCCTACGACCCCACACCCCGTTCCTGTCCCTTACCGGCCTCGCTTGTGAGCGGACTAGGCTCGAGTGGTGCTTCTTCGACCGGCTGGAGTAGCTCGGCCTGCGCCGGAACTTATGGCAACCAGCCGGTCCCTTCGCCACCGACGCCACGCTCCGTATCCTCTGAGTGACTGCACCGGACCCCGCTAGGTCTGCTCGAAGCATCAACGAAATCTATCGAGGCGACTTCTCGGCCTCATTAGAGTCATACGCTGATCGAATTGGCGCATGCATTCTGGCTTCCCACGTCCAGCCTTAATACTCGATCATCCCGATCACACGCCGAAGGTCGCGTCCGAAGCTATAATGAGGATTGTCAATGGGCTCAGTGACTTGAGCCCCGCCGAGGAGGCTCCCCAGATTAACGCGTAGCCGGATCTGTTCCTGGAGCTCGCCGCCGCCGGTAGGAGCGAACACCCGGTGACCGAACTAGTCGATGCATTCGAGTGGTGTTCAACCGCGGGGTGGTCGTCCATCTCCCAATCACGCCGGCAGTGGCTTCAGATGCTCAAAATTGGCAGCCCTACGCCCAGATCGGCGATGGTTTTCCGACGAGACTAGCCGCGCGTCTGCGCCAGCCGGACCGCCTCAACAGGATACGTAGGGGTAGCGGACTGCCGTTAGAACCCTCGTCTTCCAAGAGAAGAACTCTCCTCTTTTGCCGCGTAAGTCCAAGGCGTCCCTTACGATCATCGGTCTGCGGGCGTGGTACTCCCCGGCTAATCGAGGAGATCGGCCAACGCTGCACTCAGGAGGCACTCGTTGCAGACAGCCTCAAGGGTGCGCCCCAACTCATCGATCACACGGGAGACGATACCGTAGGCGATGGCCCAATCGTTAGCACTGGGCCGGCGGAGTGCGTTGTCGCACCCGCGACGGGTAACCGAGATCTAGACCTCGGCGAGTTCTCCGGGATCAGGCAAGCTAAGGTAACTCGCTATGTTCCGGTTCATCATCCTGTCGCCGCCATGCTTATACCGCCTCTCGGCCTCCTGGGCAGCGCCGTGGCTCGCGATCGTATGCCAGTCCGTTCAAACGGCCCCGACGGTTCATGTGGCGGCGATGCCGCATCTCGAAGCAGCGGCGCTCTTCCGGCAGGTCGCGTCCTCACGGGCATTAAGCCTACCGGAGCTGCGCTCGATTCGCGTCTTGGCTCCACAAGCCCGCCCTCGGCACTGAAATCCGTCGCCTCAGCCACCTGATCCGGATCTCCGTTTGTACCGGCTGCTGAACCGCTGAAATTATCCAAGGTCCGCCATGATCCGCGCACTTCTTCTCTCCGTCCGGCCTGCACTGTGGTCGGTGCCCGCCAGTCTTCAGGTGTGGCTCATTGAGCGGGCTCTCCCAGCAGCGACTTTCGCACTCCTCTGCTTGTGGAGCCGGACGAAGCCCGCTTCACTGGCGCAACAGCTCAGCCCGGACGTGCTGCCGCTTTGACCATTCGCCCAGGGCCTCACCCAAGGCCCGGCACACGGCCCAAGTACCCGAGCACGTCGTGCTTGAGATCAATCCCGGTAGTGCACTGAGCAAGGCGCCCGGCGGAGGCCAGCGCATAATCCCGTTTCGTCGAGATTTGGGCGAAGCGTCGCGCGACCACGATGTTCAGAAATCGTTAGCAAGCGGATGCCGTCGCCCTTGAGCTCTCGCCAGAGCGCCTCGCGGAACCGCGCAAGGTCACAGCCTTCGCCGCCAAGTAGACCACATAGGAGGGAGCGCCTACCAGATGTTTGGTCTCGCTGTGTGGCGGTACGACTGACACCGCATGGAGGGACGCGCTATGGGATAGGTTCTCCACGGCAGCGCCACGACGACTGAGCGGCTGTGTTGAGGGCCAAGACGGTCACGACTGAGACCGGCCGGATCGAACTCTCGACCCTCGCGACCGGCAAGCGGCGTTCGATCCGCAGCTGATCGCCCGCTATCAGCGCCGTTTTCCCGGCTTCGACGACAAGATCGTGTCGATGTACGCGCGCGGCATGAGCACCCGGGAGATCGTTGGGCACCTGCGCGAGCTCTACGACATCAAGGTCTCACCCGACTTGATCAGCGCGGTGACCGACGCGGTCCTGGAGGAGGTCGCTGCCTGGCAAGCCCGCCCGCTGGAGCCAGTCTACCCGATCGTGTACTTCGATGCCCTGCGGATCAAGGTGCGCGACGAGGGCGTCGTCCGGAAGAAGGCCGTCCATCCTCGGGCTGTGGCTTGAGCAGAATGAGGGCGCCAAGTTCTGGCTGCGGGTCATGAACGAGCTCAGGAACCGCGGCGTCGAGGACGTGCTGCTGGCCGTGGTCGACGGCCTGAAGGGCTTCCCCGACGCGATCCGGGCGGTGTTCCCCGAGGCGCTGGTCCAGACCTGCATTGTCCACCTCCTGCGCCACAGCCTCGACTTCGTCGCCTACAAGGACCGCAAGCTCGTGGCGGGAGCGCTCAAGGACATCTACCGCGCGCTTGATGCCGCGGCTGGCGAGGCGGCCTTGATGGCCTTCGAGGCGGGGAGTGGGGCCGGCGCTACCCGGCCATCGCCCAGAGCTGGCGGCGGGCCTGGGGCGAGGTGATCCCGTTTTACGCCTTCCCCGGCGAGGTTCGCCGGATCCTGTAAACGACGAACGCCATCGAGGCCCTGAACGCCACGCTGCGCCGGGCTGTGCGCGCCCGCGGTCACGTCCTGATCGACGAGGCCGCGCTGAAGCTGCTCTACCTGGTCTTGAACCGCTCCGAGAAGGCGTGGAAGATGGGACCGCGTGAGTGGGTCATGGCCAAGGCGCAGTTCGCCGTCATCTTCGACGAGCGCTTCACCCGGGCCATGGCGGCCTGATCTTCAACCTGCCGCCACTACACGGAATTCCTGACACTCCCCAGGAGCCATGCAGTAGCTTCTCACTCGGCTCGGTCCAAGATACCGGTCAGGTCAGACACTGTCGTCGACCACGCCCGTCAACCGTCGCGGAACGCATCCATATCAACACGACCGCGACGCACGGCAGCATCTTTCGGTTGTACAGGCCAAGCCGCGACAGTCCGATCGCCTAGCATCTTTCCTCCAACAGCACGCAGTCGGGTACCCGCCGGCCCAAATACCGTGCCGAATGACGACCTGGCCTGCATGCGGGCATACCAACCGGCCACCGCAGGCCGATCCGCCCATAACCGCTCAAGCCCGACATCCTCCGCACGAACGATCACGGGCAGGATGATAAGATCCGCCAACGTCACATCACTCCCAAGCAGGAAGGAGCGCCGATCGGCCAGGACAGCATCCATCTGCTCGAAAGTCCGTTTTAGATCTTCATTCGCTTCGTCGAGCAGCCTCGCCGGCAGCCCGTCCTCGCCGATAAGACCGTAGAAATGACCATGATGCGGATGGTGGATGGCAGACTGCCGGAATTGTCCAAGTTGACCCGCAGCCACGAACATTGGGATGAAAAAGTTCTGCCAGGACGGGTAGCGGATTGCCGGCGTAGGAACCTGCTCGAAGAAGCGCATCAGGCGCCGCATGTCACCTCGGCCAGCTGGATCGGCAGGCGAAAGAGGTGGGCTGGGAAAGCTCTCGTCGAGGTACTCTGCTATTGCGGAGGAATCGAGAATCACCACGCCGTCATGGACAAGGCTCGGCACGACACCGTTCGGGTTGATAGCCAAATACTCGGGGCTGTATTGTTCGGCGCCTTCCAGGTCGACGTACACCCCCTCATGCTCCAGGCCCTTCTCTGCAAGGACCAGGCTCACTTTTTGTGAGCAGATCGAAGCGGGATATTGATACAGCTTGAGCACTATTTGGTCCTCATGGCACTGTAGCGGCAAAAGGTTGATAGAGTGCCGCTGCCATACTCTTTCGGTACCGAACCCAAATCGTTACGTCGCGCGGTCTACGGTTGGCTTGCGGCTCGCACCGCCCGTTTCACGAACATCGCCGGGGCTGCGGATGTGCCGGATGGATGCGCGCTGCGGCACTGAAATGCAGCCCTGGCGCCTCCACAGGCGCCAGGACCTGCGCGAAGAGGCTATAACAGAACCCGTTATGATGCGTTGAGGTGGGTGGAACCACCCTCCCCCCACGGCTTATGGACGGCGATCGCACCTGAACCGGCCAAGCCGAAGGGTGGGTGATCATGCGTGCCAAGTTTCGGTAGGCCACGAGCGGCTCAGTCTTGCCCTTCGATACGCTAAAGACGGGGTCGAGCCGATTCCAGATCGGGTTTTCAGCGCCTCCTGCCGTCGACATCGCGGCTCGCGTCGACGTTCTCTGCCATCGCGCCCGGACGGCCGAGGCCGATCGCCCTGGCAAGCGCCGAGCGCCGCTCGGCGTAGCTGGTGGCGACCAGCGGGTAATCCGCTGGTAGTCCGAAGCGCGCGCGATAGCTGTGTGGGTCGAGGCCGTGCGCTGTTAGGTGGCGCTTGAGCGTCTTGTAGCTCTTGCCGTCAATGAAGCTCACGATGCCGTCGGGCTGGATCGACTCGCGTATTTGGGTCGTAGTCACCTTCCTAACCTCGTCGAGCGGGGTGGGGATGGCACCGCTGCCGGAGATTAGGCCGACGAGTGCGCCGTGCACGTCTCGAACAAGCTTCGGAAGCTCGGGAGCCGGAACGGGGTTGTTCGAAATGTAAGCGGCGACGATCTCGCCGGCCAACGCCGGAAGGTTCAATTCGCCTCGATTGGTATCTGTTGACAAGTCCTGTAATCCTAATGTGAGCTCTAGGTTGCGATGTTGTTTGTCTGGATGTGGGTGATAAGCCAGCCTTGCGCCCAATCCCTTATAATGTTGATTAGATGTACTCAGATTTATATGCCACCGAGTGATTTGAATGTTAATTAAAGTCTAGAAGTTGCGGACCAAGAAATGGCAGCCTTAGTCGCGATCCGCATATCCAGATCGGCTGGAGGAAAATCGGAATCGCCCTGGACGAGCGCGCTGCGCCTGCCTCCGGTGAGGAGCCGAATGGGTCGCCGGGGCCCAAGCTGGCCCGATTGAAAATATCGGCCGCCGAGCCCGCGGATGCCGCCAGGATCAAGCGGCACGGATAGGCGGCGGACTCGCTTACGCATCGCAAGCCTTGCAGATCGCGCGGGATCAATGGGGATGGCCTGGCTTATAGCGTGCGGCTGGGACGTCTTCCTGGGTGCGCGACGCTTCGCCCGCGACGTCGTCCATCACCAACTGGCTAAGAGCGCAGATGAACGAGGACAGCCGGTAGCCGTCGTGGCGTGAGAGCGCGTTGTCAAAGGCGCGCACGTTCCAGAATGGATCGTTTGCCAGCGTGATCGGGGCGATGCCCGTCAACGGCAGGCCGTGCTGGAACCGTACCGCCGGTGCGCCCTGGCCATCAATCTCGGGGTCCGGCGGAGCCAGGTTCTGGCTGTCCCATCCAAGCCCGTGCCGCGCGTCTTGCCGCCGCCGTGCCCGGCTCAACCAGCGGTTCGCCCGCGGGCACGTGATGTCGGCGTCGGCGAGAGTTCCGTAGGCGTGGTTCTGCTCCGAACCGGTCGCCGCGAGCCCCATCATCTCATGCGTCGTGCCGAACGGCGCCGCTGAGGGTTGCGCATCTGCGAGCACTCCTGCGGCCGGCCGCGGCGGGTCGAGGTTGCCGATCGTATGCGACTCCTCCGGGAGGCTGACTTGGAACGGGAATGTCGCGGCGAGCAGGGATAGGCCCCGCAATGGCGCCGTCAGGATCGCGTCGAGGAGATCGGGCTCGCGCGGGACCGCGCAGCTCATGCCTCGGGGCGGCCTACGCTCGATGCGTGCGGCACTCCGTTCAAGGAAAGCCGCCGCCGGCCGGAAGTCGAACTTGAAGGCCGGGAAGAGGTCGTGGGTCGCCCAGTCGTAATCCACGCCGGCGTTGAACATGGCGTCCGTGCCGGCGAGCCGCTGCCGGATGTGTGCCCGCGCCTCCTGGAAGCCGTCGTCGACGTCCAGGTTGATCCAGGCGCAGTCGCCGGGCCGCAAACCGCCTGCCGGGAAGGCGAGTGCCGCGGTTACCGACAGCATGACCGGGCGCTGGTCGATCGGGAACAAGCCGCTGTCGCGCGCCACCTCCTCCGGCGCGGCTTCTACGGGCGTTGCGACCCGCTCCCAGACCGCGCGCTGGAGGGCCGTCCACTTGCTCGCCTCGGCGGCGGGGTTGATGAGAACCACGAGGTCGCCGAGCACCGGTGGCAACGCCTCGCCGAAGCGGTGGCGCCGTACCGCCTTCAGAAGGTCATCCCTCAAGCCGGTG
>NZ_KB911318.1:0-15093 GCF_000383455.1 Methylobacterium sp. 285MFTsu5.1
CGAGGCCGGAGAACTGGACCGGCTTCCAGATGGCCAGCCCGCTGACGACCTGGCTGAGGCCGGCCAGGATGGCGACGATGTAGAGGATCTTCTGGACGGCGTTGTAGGTCGTCAGGTCCTCGTGGGCGAGCTTGAGCCGCAGCGTGTCGCGGACCGTCTGCACGATGTCGCGTGGACGGATCGGCAGGAGGCGCTCGCGCAGGCGTCCGGTCGCGAGGCCGTAGACGAGATAGGCGCCGCCGTTGGCAACCAGCAGCCACATGGCGGCGAAATGCCAGAGCAGGCTCTCGGCGGCCCAGGAGCCGAGCCGGATCGCCTTGGGGAAGTACACGCCGTGGATGATGACGGAATCGTCGTAGATGCCCCAGCCGGAGCCGATCAGAACCACCATCGCCAGCGCGTTCGTCCAGTGCATCACCCGCACCGGCCATGAGTGAAGCCCCTGATCACGAAGACCGGCCCGTGCCCCAACCTTTCCAACCGTTGCCTGCGTAGCGTTTGCCACGTCGCCCATGCTCCACCGTCGTTCGTAAGGCGCCGTCGGTCCGCAGGCGCGGTCGAACCCAGGCCGGCCCCGGCGTTGGTTGTTAGCGATCGCGAAGAGACGCGACCCGGATGCAGTCTGGTTCGCGGGTACGTACTAGCCGGGGCGGCCCTCCTCCCGACCTCCTGGTGCGACCCGGTGTGCGGGTCGCGAAGTGCGTAGCGCAGGTGCGCACGATGCCTTTCGCCTCCACATCATCTCGGTTACACGATGTTCGGACGTTTGACTCAGGGCGGCTTCGGAAGGGTTCTCCGCGAACGTCGAGCCGGGGCGCAAACGGCGGCGCGAGCGGCATCCCGGCTTGATACAGCCGGTTGGCCAGGCGGTGCTGATGGTCTCCGCGGGAACCCGGGCTGCCCGCCGCGTCTCCGCCTCATCCGCCATCCACGGGCCGCAGAACTCGGCCCCGCTTTCCGGCGTCACGCCTGGTGGCCGGCGGATCACGTCGTGAAAAGCGATCAGGAGGCAGGCGAAGCATCAGCGAACCTTATCGCGTGGCGCTCGGCCTTCCCCAACTCGTCGGGAAGCCAGCGCTGGTCCTCGATGTGGTTGGCCTTGCGCAGGCTGTTGTTCTGAGCGGCGAGGGCAGCGGTCAGCGCAGCCTCGGCATCCTCCATGACCTCGTCGTACGGGGGCGGGACGCAGTGGCGTCAGCGTCAAGAGGATGTTGCCGATCGGCGGCGCGCGACGCCGGCCGCCCTGGGCATTGGCGACTGCCGCAGCGGCAGCCTCGATCGTCGCATACGAGATGGTGATCGACTCGGCCATGAGACCACCGCACCTTCGCAAGGTGACACAATGACGAAACAAACGATTGCCTTAGTTATGCCTCAGATATCGCCATTGTCGCGCGCTCAAATAAGAAATACAATCGATGATGTTCGAGAACTTCATAAATCTACATTGGTTGGTGAGCTGCTTGTTTTTTGCAGGAATATTTAGCAATTCAATTGTTTTTTGGCTAAAAGATCTTTGTGTCTGGATTTTTTTTCTCGTGATTTATTTTATTGTACTTATTGTTATTATCGCGCGCCACGATAGGGATCTCAGAATCATTTCTGGCCGCGCCAGACCAGAAAAAGGTTCGTCGGAGATCAAGGAAGATCTCTCAGAACGATAGTCTGATCTGAAGGGTTAATCCAAATTTAGGATCTCTTGCTGGAGGCGAACCATCTCAGACCCAGTAGAGGCAGTCAGTTCGAGCGCCGCGACGGGCGTGATCGGGTTATGGATTATGCCGCCACCTCGCGCGCCGGCTCGGAACCGATCACGCGGAATATGACGGAGTGCCGGATCCCGGCCAGCCAATGTTACGGCTGAAACCATTTCGATATATTCGTGAAAGACAGCTGACTCAACGTCAGCTCATGGTCGACCTTGCATCTAAAATCCTGCTGTGGCTCGCTGTCGCCCTTTTCTTCGGCGCGACGGCGATCTCGATCTCCGTCTTGGCATGACTGCATCGAACCATCGTAAATTCTTCGCGGACGCGCTGCATGCCTCCCGTCGATTAATTCCGCGGATAGCGGAACGTTGAGGCGCGCACATTCATGCAGCTCCTCGAAGCGCTGGATCCGCGAAGAGGCGGTGGCGTCGACCCAACGGCGGCGGTCGTGACAAGGACGTCAACCGCGAAAGATTTCAACTGCAACGAATCAGACACTGCCTTGTAGTTTGAACCGCTTAAATTTGTGCCCTCGCCTCATAATTCGCGTATCAAGCGAGGAAGCCGATGAACTACGAGGATCATGCCTTCGCGGTCCTGAGCGCCCTGCTGTTGTGCGCAGTGCTTGTAGTCGTAGGCTTGGCGGCGATCGCGTTGATTCCCAAATAGGAGACGAGGCGCATTCATTTCCCCGCTCACCGGGGCGGAGTTCTTCACACCGCGGTGCCGCTGGGCATGCAGAGGGACGCCCTCGAACAGGTCGACCCTCGGGTGCTCGGCCACCCAGAAGGCGACGAAGTCGTATGAGCCCCGAAAGCCGTCTAGAATGCCGGGTCAGCGAGCCCTCTCCTTCCATTCGAAAAACGTTCTTCTCTCAGAGGCTTAGCGGGTGCGCAGGAGGCTACTGCCTGTCGAGGCGCGCGGCATCCCGCGGCAATGGACCGAAGCCCGTGGCGGCCGGCGACGACGTCCTCGCCGTAGGAGGCCGATTCCCACAATGTCGCCGGAGCGAGGCCTAGCCATTCAACCGCCCGCGCCCGCCCCAGGGCCGGCCACTTAGCGTTTCGATGAGCTTGCGCCGTCGAGCAGCGCGAGGGCGGGCGCAATCACGTCTTCGAGCAGGCTGCGCTCGGGTCGCGCGCGCGCGAGGGCCCGCACGCCGACGAGAACACCGAGCAGATGCCGGGCGAGCTCCTCCGCCGGAACAGGTCGCGCGATCGTGCCATCTGCCTGGCCCGCCATGACGCAGTTGAGGAAAAATCCCTCCATGCGCGATAGCACGCCGGCGACGATCCGTTCGAAATGAGGATCGTGCGGGGCGACTTCGAGGGCGGCATTCACCAGCATGCAACCCTTCCGCTCCCGGTCGCGGATCGAACGGTCTAGGATCTCGTCGAAGAATGCGCCGATCGCTTCGCGCGGCGGTAGTCTGTCGCAACGCCGGATGCGCCCGAGGATGCTCTCGTCGACGTAACGGTCGAGGGCCTTCTCGTAGAGTCCCCGCTTGTCGCCGAACGCATTGTAGAGGCTCGAGACGGTCATCCCGGTGCTCTCGACCAGGTCGCGGATCGAGGTGGCCTCGTAACCGCGTGCCCAGAAGCATTTGATCGCCGCATCGAGCACGGCCGCCTCGTCGAATTCCCTACGCCTCGCCATTTTGCCATCCGAGCCGCCGCATCTTCATACTATCACCGCCAGCACCGTTGCATTCTAGAACGACCGATCTAAAACTACGTTGGCAGGCCCAACCCTCGGGCTCATTGGGCATCCCGCTCTGCGAGACACGCGGCCCTCCGCCGAACGCCGTTCGGAGCCGTCGGGGTGCCTCTGACCGTCAGGACGGATGCGATGACCGCGACGCAGCTTGCACGCGTCAATTTTTCGACGATGAATCGCTGGCGCGGGACCGTCTTCCCATGCGGTGATGCATCATCAAGGGAGGAGATCCGGATGATACGCCTATATTACCATCCAACGCCGAACCCGGCGAAGGTCGCGCTTCTGCTGGAGGAACTCGCCCTACCCTACGAGATCGTTCCCATCGATACGAGCAGAGGCGAGCAGCACGCGCCGGCCTTCCGTGCCGTCAATCCCAACGGCAAGGTACCGGCGATCGTGGACACCGATGGGCCGGGCGGCCGGGAAATTCGGGTCTTCGACTCGACGGCAATACTTTTATACTTGGCGGAGCGAACGGGGCGGTTTCTCGGATCTCCGGACGACCGACCCGAGCTGCTCTCCTGGCTCATGTTCGTCGCATCGGGCCTCGGGCCGTTTTCCGGCCAGTCTGTCCATTTCCAATTCGCGGCTCCCGAGGGCTTGGACTACGCACGCAACCGCTATCGGCGGGAGGCCGAAAGGCACTACCAGGTTCTCGACGACCACTTGGCCGGCCGCGAATGGATCGTCGGCGACGATTACACGATCGCGGACATCTCCGCGTGGGGATGGCTCGATCGCGCCTCGCGCGTGCTGAAGGGTGAAGATGATCCGCTCGCGGCCTACCCCAACCTCAAGCGTCTGTTCACCACCGTCGACGGACGTCCTGCGGTCCCGCGGGCCCGCGCCGCCGGGAGGAATCATGCGTTCAAGACCGTGAACGACGAGGAGACGAAGCGCGCGCTGTTCCCCTCGAATTACCCCCCGGCCGCGTAATATACGCCGGCGCCGGCCGCCTTTTCAGCCGCGGCCCGAACGCCATGCGGTCCCAAGTCACGGCTGTGCGGCCGGCCGTCGGGCGCCGCCTTCCGGTCCCGCCGGCCCAGTCGGGCACGGACCCGACGGATGGGACTCACCGTTCGGGGAACGCGCCGGTCGGGGCGGAATGGTGTGAGGTGGCGTAGCTGCCCCGCCCCAAACAGAGGCGGACGCCGTCGCCGGTTCCGATCGGGCATGGGCGCTCAGCGCGGCTCGGACCGTCGCCGGTACCTTGCGGCCATCCTGAGAAAGGATCTGCGGCGGCTGCCGGGAAGCAGGGCGGGGCTTCACCGGAGCGTAGGAGGAGCGTCGGCGAAGTCGGCCCACATCAAGTCCCGCTGGGAGGTGGACGTCAATGCATTGAGGAACGCGAGCAGATCCGTTTTTTCTCTCGATGTCAGATGGAGCGGCCTAATTTGGCGCGAGCGACTGGGACGATCTATGCCGCCGCGATCGTAGAGGTCGATGACCCTGTCCAGCGTGCCTACTGAACCGTCGTGCATGTAGGGCGCTCTTCGAGCCACGTCCCGCAGCGTGGGCGTCTTGAAGGCATAACGGAGTGCCGTCGATGACTTGACATACCGTCCGCGGCCGATGTCCGCACCCGAACCGACGCCGATGTCGTGGAACGAGCCATCGGTGAAAGACCAACCGGAGTGGCACGCCGCGCAACCCGCGCGGCCGTTGAACAGATCGAAGCCGCGCCGCGCAGCTGCGCCGATCGCTTCGTCGTCGCCGGCGATCCACCGGTCGAAAGGACTGGTGACGGCGACGATCAAACGCTCGAAGGTCGCGATTGCCGCCTCAAGCTTCCCGAGCGTGACCTCCGGATCCGGGAACGCAGCCGCGAAGGCGGCGCGATAGCCAGCATCCCCGGACACCCGCGCGACCGCCTCCGCCATGGTCAGGTTCATGTTGCCCGGTGCCGTGAGAGGAATGGCGGTCACAGATTCCAGGTCGCGGAACTTTCCGACCCAGCCGAGCGGGCCGTCCTGCCAAGCCATGTTCAAGAGTGTCGGGCTGCGTAGGTCCATATCCGTCTGGTCGCGCGCGGCGGCACGCGCCCGCCCGTCGCCCCAGGCGAGGTCCGGCAGGTGGCAAGATACGCAGGCGCGCGTGCGATCGCCCGAAAGGATTGGGTCGAAGAACGGCCTCCGACCGAGCTCCGCCTTTGCGGCCGAGTATGGATTTTCGGCGGGGAACGGGATTTCGCTGGGCACGCGGTAGGCGGCGCGCCAGTGCCTGCCCCTGGATTCCAGGACGGCCTCCGGCTCGCCAGTAGCGCTGAAAAGGCCCGCGAGTGTAGCGGCGACGAGGCAGGCCTTCCAGACGGAAGATGATCTCATGAAGGCCAGTTTAGAAGACGACAGGTTTGAAAAGCATGATTTCGTTTGTCGACGGGGAGCAATCCTGGCGGCGGCATCTCCGGATGGTCGACGCGCCAGCATATTCGGCGGTGGTGGAATGCCTGCGATCGTATCAATCGAACATCCTCAGCCCGACCGAGGCGGATGCGGGTCACTAGTCCCCCCGCGCAAACGGCGGACGATCGCTCCCGCGTCGCCATAAAGGGTCCGGGTAGGGCGGAGCATGCCGCGATACGGAAGGACCGATCGGTCCGACGCGCCCCCTTCCTCCGCGACGGCTTGGGACGTGACGCCCTCGCCAGAGGTCGAAGAGCAACCGGCGCTTCGCCGGTGGGCCGCGCACCGACCCTTCGCTGCTCCCTCGACTTCGGTCGGCCAGTCCTCGCGCGATAGACTGCATCGTCTGGGCGCCGCTGCCCAATGGTGACCAAGAACCCACCGTTTGTGGGACCGGTTGCGGCGACGTTGTTCCTGGCGTCGCGTGATACCTCCGCCGAAAGCGGCGGCCCGGGATCGACATCGAGCCGCGGGCCGATTCTGGATTGCTCGCCAATCTCCTCCGGAGGTGGATCACCGACGTTCAGAACGCTGGCGGCCCGAATAAACGGCATCGGGAGGCACAGGCCCCGACGTCGACGTCGGGTGATCGGAGGCGGCCGGAGAGTGCGAGCGGAGGATCGAGATGTCTCGACGCTGGATCCGCGACGGGCGAGAAGTACCGGAGCCTTTCGGACAACATTCCCGGACACGGCGTCGTTCGGGTCCTGACTGGTCCGATCACCGCTCCACGGATCCGCGGATGCGGAGCACTTTCCACCGCGATTTACGTTTGCCATCCCCACCCGAGCGGGGCTCCGCGGGCGATGCGCCGGGGTCCCTCCCGCATCCGCGTTCCGCCTCCAGCATGACGGTGCGTCCACGGTCGAGCAAACGTCCGCCGGCGAGACTGTTGAAGCCGATTACCACACCGATCGCGACGAGGTGCACGAGCAGGTCGGTCGCTGTGGCATCGTGCGGGTGGAAAGGGACCAAAAGCGCGGCGGCCGCGGCGGCGGCGGCGAGGCCGCCAAGCGCGGCGGTCAGGTTCGGGCGCAGAGGATAGGCACGGCGCAGCATCACGACCAGGAGCGCGGAGAGCGGCAGCGAGACGCTCATCAGGAAGACGAAGCAGCCGCGCATGGTCTCCGTGCCAGGTATGTCGGAAGCTGGAGCGAGCCAATCGCGCAGACACCCCAGACCGCTGGCACCAAGCCAAAGCATGAGCGGGGGGATCGGCAGCACCGCCCAGGCGGCAGAGCGATCCGGCACGCTGGTGTGGAAAGCCGCCACAGATGCCGCGAACGCGGTCAGGACCGCGCCCAAGGCGGCGTACCGCAGGTCTGCGACGCCGAGCCGATCCCAAAGGCCCTCGGCACCGCGGAAGACATACAGGACGAAGCCAAGCGCGACGGCCGCCATGCACCAGGCCAAAGCGCGAACGCCGGGCGGCGGCAGGCGGCGGACCGGCGCAAGCTCCGAGGCCAGTTCGTCGATGAGGCGGTCGTGGGGATTGTACTCAGTCATCTCCGTTCCCACTACCGGGTACAAGTGCGGAACGGAGAGACTTCAAGGCGCGATGAAGATTGACCTTCAAAGCTCCCTTGCTCCGCCCCGTTACCGCTGAAGCCTCGTCCAGGGACAACTCCCGAAATGCGAGATGCTCCACCGCTTGGCGCTGTCCGTCCGGCAACCTCGCCACAGCCGCCGCAAGTTGTCGGTCGCGGTAGTGCGACTCCAGGCCATCGCCCGGGCCGGGACCCGCGTCGGGCTGGGACTCGAAGGCGTACGGATCGTAGACCTCCTGCGGGCGTCGAGCGCCGCGGCGTATGGCGTCGATGGCGCGACGCTGGGTGATGGCGCGCAGCCAAGGCAAGAAAGGCCTAGCCGGATCGTAGGTCGCCCGCGCCCGATGGACTGTGAGCAATGCCTCCTGCACCACATCGTCGACGGCCGCCCCGCGGACGCCTTGCGCACGCGCCATGGCGGCGACGGCCGGGACACAATCGCGCAGCAGTGTCCGGTAGGCGTTCGCGTCGCCCTCTTGAGCCGCTCGCATGGCCGCAGCCAACGCGACCTCGCTGGAAGGGCTCATCGCTCGTGCCCCCACGGCGCGCGGCCCGCTTCGCTCTGTCTGCATCGGTTTACCGGGCATGTGGCCGAACTCGGCCGAACGCGGCATACTGGCCCTCGACCTGCGCTGGCTCAACGGTCCGCCTTACAAATCGGGATCACGGTCTCGTACGCCGCACCCTTCGCCACTGGGGTTAGGCCGACCTGCGACAAGGGCGAAGAGCGATGCCTTGTCGTGGACAGGGAGGGTTGTTTCGTTCATGCGACCGACTCGGTCCGATGGCGTGACGGAGCCATCGTAGATGCGGGTTTCGCCCCGATGGCGCAAAGGTTACCGCGTCACGTTCGTGTCAGGACATCCGTGCTGGGACGAGGACGGCACAGGCGCCAGACAAAAGCGCCACCGCCGATGCGTGAAAGAGACAATCCTCTGCCGTCATCGCGAAGGGATGAAAGAGACCGAGGATCGACGCGGCCGCCGACGCCGCCGCGAGGCCCGCCAAGGCTGCGGTCCGCTCCGGCCAGAGCGGATAGCCTCTCCGTAGCAGCCCAATGAGAAGCGCCGCGAACGGGAGACCGAAGCCGAGGATGAAACCGAAGCACGCGTAGGCCCGGGCAACGGCCGTGTGAGCCTCGACCGGCCCTTCAGACATGGCCTGGACGAGGCCGGCAACGATCCAGCACATGAGCCCAGGTAGCGGGAGCAGCGCCCATTCGCGGCCACGATCCGGCAGGCTGGTCATCGCTGCTGCGAGGGCGGCAGTGATCGCCGTCGCGGCGGAACCGAGCATGGAAAGGAGGAGGATTGGTTCAGCCGAATAGCGCGCGCAGAGATCGGACGTGTCGCCGACCATAAGCAGCGAGGTCGCCGGGAGGCCGACGTACAGCATCCATCCTAGGACACGCGAAAAGGGAGCGGTGAACGGCCTTACCGGATCCACCTTGGCGACGAGTTCGTCGATCAGGCGGTGATGGCCGGGGGCGGGCATCGTTGGTCCGTCCTCCATGTGGCTCATGCGCTCGTTGACCGACGAGCGGCACCGTCGATCCAGCTGCCGGCTTGTGGCCAGATCATCGCCTGGCCCTCCTCCGCGGCCGAAGGCGCATCGAGACCGATGGGCCAGCCTTCCCAGGTGCCGAGGTCGCAACGGAACCGCTTCACGTCGGCCTGCTCGATGGCGCGACCGGCGTTCTCGCCGGGTCTCACTAGGGCGGGGTGGGCAGGATAGAAGCCGATGACCAGAAGGCGGGTCATGCCTCGGCCGGAACCCAGGGAAACCGCTATACGATCGTCGCGCCGAGGAACGCTGAGTTCCGTCGCCGAGCGCGCTTTCACCTTCGTCTGAACCAAGGTCGCAGCGACAGCGGCACGGCGCGATCTTACGACACTGCGCCGCCCCTCGATAACAAACTGCGGCGTGAAGCTGCCGTCCTCGAGCCGGCTGGCGTAAGCGGCCTGCTGTCGGCTCGCGCAACCGAGATCGAATCCGCGCGGCAAGAGGTCAGGACGGGTCGCAAACTCGCCTAGGAGCGCTTGAGCGGGCCGGCAAGGCGAGCAGCTCTGGGACGTGAACAGGTCGACCACCAAGGGACGCGCCCGCGCCGGACTGGGCGACGTGGAGAGCTGCAAACGGGTCGACATGGCAAGCCCCCTCGGGACGGGTCATCGTCCACCCTGTTCGCCGCGTTCCAACGAGTCGTTACTCACACCCTCGTTCACGTCATCGGCAAGTGGCGGGACTTCGGAGGAAGTTGTGCTTGCTGCACAGCGATGCTCGCTCTGGCGAGCCAGTAACCGAACGCCGATGGCTGCTATCGGCAATCTGCACAATGAGCGCGCTTGAAGCAGGACCGGCACTCGCGCCAGCAACGACGACGGCCGTAAACCTCCTTGCTTGAGCAGCGCCTTCGAGATCATCTACGGACCCCTGTAACAATGGAATTGCTCTGGGATGCCGTACAGGCAGGTCCCTTCGGCCAAGGCCTCGATGACACCCAAACTGTTGGCGCGCTGCGCCACCTTCGATGCAAGGCATGCCCAGCTGTGCTCGTCGATCAGCGTCAGGATGCGCGGAGAGCGCCCATCGTGAGTTTCAGCCTGCACCAAGACGAAGTGCCAAACGTAGTTGCGACGGAGCGGGCGTACCCGCACGCAGGAGCCGTCATTCAGTCAAAGCGGGCTGCGCGGTCGGTGCTTTCGTGGGACGGTGAGCCCCTCGCGACGCCAGATGCGCTGAACCCGATTATTTCCCAACCGCCAACTGCCAGCAGCAGTGCGGTGATACGGTGGCGACTATAGCACCCGTACTCGGATGCCAAGACGATAATGGATTAGATCAACGCAATCTCACCCGCCAACACGGAGGACACATAGCCTTAAGCGCCAAGGTGCTGGCCGACAACCCGAAAAGCGTGGCATTACGAGAGGCCGTCCACGCTCCGGATGCCAGCAACCGCCCGCCGGCATCGCTCGAAGGCGACAAGTTTGCCGCCACCACGTCCGCCAACACCCGACTCTCTACGGACAGATCGTCCACAAGCCGGCACAGCAGAGCCTTCCCGCGCTGGAGATCCTTCATCTTCCGAGCCTGATCGGCCTGCAAACCAACGTACTCCTTGCAACAGCGTGGAGCACTCTGCTCCGAGATCTTCGCCTCCTTGCATGAGAGCGCAAAGCTATTGCCCGTGCTGTCTGCACCGCGATTTGGCGCATCTAAAGCACGACCTATTCGGGGCCGGTCTTACATCCTCGCCGCATGTCCGCCCCTCTGCGCCTCCGCTGATCCGCCAAGTCAATCAGGTTCCATTTCCGGTCGATCGAGTCGATTTGCTCGTATATTTCTCGTCAAGATTGTCCCAATACATCGTCAGAAAACCAACTTCGCCTCGACGTGGAAGCATAATTTTTCGTACCAAACACGAGTCATCCTGCTGCAGCACCACATTTGAACGATAGAGCACCATCTGGGACTATCCCAATGACACATTTTGACGATATGGCGGTGCAGGAAGGACCGAAATGCATTCCGATGACTTCGCGTGTAATCGCGGGTGAAAGGCATTCTAAAGTGGCGTTGAACGAATGCGGCCTTCCGCGAGTGCACACGACGCCCTTTTCTAACCAATGCTACCGCCGCGGAAGCCGCCGAAGTGCGACCAAACGTTTAGATGAACTGAGTGCGGCACTCGTCCAATCGCAGCATTGCCGACCCGCCCAGCCGCAAAACCGGCTTCAGCGAGATGGCAGTTTTTATGGTCCTGCATCCATGACACCGCTGCGACCCTCAACATCTTCCTCGCAGATTTCGGATTGCATCGGTAGACGAGATAAAAAATTGGCAGCCCTAGACAGATCGTGCCAATCGAAAGAAGCGTATTCGAGTCCCTTTCACGCACAGTGAGATGATAGATACACCCGATGGCGCCATGAGATTGACATTACAAGCCGTCGTCGTCAGTGCTTTGCTGGCGTCATTGTTGACTTGGCTAATGATCAACGGGCAACCGGAGATGGACGCAGTCTATGCGCATACCCAACGCATGATTGACGGTCTCGCTCTCGCTGAATCGCGGATGCAGCACGACGTGCTTAGGGCGCGGACCGGCCTCCTACGCAACTACGACCCAATTAACGTTCACATTGAGAAGATGCAGGCGCAGTTGCTCGAATTGCGCATGGCGAGCGCGACAGCTCCCAAAGAAATACATGAACTGTCTGATGCTGTAGACCAAGAAATACAGATGGTCGAACGCTTCAAGACATGCAATGCTCTTGTTCGAGCCTCCTTGATAAACGTCCAATCGCTCAGTGATGCACTATCACAATCCGATATAAATCCCGCTTTTATGCACACAATCGCGGTACTTCAAATACAGGTGAGAGAACTTGACCATGATACGAGCATCGACCATTTGAACAACGTTCGGTCTCGTCTTGATATGCTAGCGACCGCTACATATAAGGCGGACATCCAAGATAAAATCGACGCTGTTGTCCTTCATGGCCGCCAGCTTCTAAATGAGCTGCCGCAGCTTGACAAGCTTACTTTATCCCTGACGACCTCCTCTAGCGCGGCAGCCCGTCAAGCCCTCTCAGAGGCTCATCGCGTACTGCGCGATCAGAGAGAGACTCGCTCGAACCTCTTTCGATTGGCTCTCTATGCGGCAGCAATGACCTTGCTAGTCCTGATGCTTCGCATCGGCCTCCTGATGCACGCGAGCGCCATGGTCTTACAACGCACCATCGCCTTCCAGGCTGCTGTAGCTCATGCCGCGAATCGCTTCCTTGCAAGTCAGCCTGATGAAATTTCGGCAAGCATAACTGAGGTTCTTGCCATTGTCGGAGAGGCGGCACGAACAGATAATGGTTACGTACTCATGCTCGATGAGTCCGAAACAACTTTTTATTGGAGCCGATCCGGTGACGGCGATCTAGACGATTGGCCACATAAGTGCAGGCTGTTGATACAAGACATTGATAAGGAGTCCGAAGAACAACTATTCATCATCACAGCGAGCAGTAACGGCCCTCCATTGTTTATCGAGGCTTTAAAAAATCGTGGGGTGACTACCTTCACGTGCGCGCGCCTCAAAAGAAATGGGCAACTAGTTGGAATATTGTGCTTTGAGAGAATAACAAGCCTCGCTCCCGCTTGGCTTCTACATTCGCGTGGTTTGCTGCAGGTCGTGGCTGACAGCTTCGCGGCCGCCTTGGAGCGCCAGCAGGCTTGTGCCGAGCGCGCCGAGATAGAGGAAGCCCTTCGGCGGGCTCAACGGTTAGAAGCTATCGGTACCTTCGCTAGCGGCGTAGCGCATAACTTCAACAACGTACTGAACGTAATGTTGGGGCACGCTGAAATTGCCATTGAAGCTCTGCCGGGCCGCCCGACACGTGCTGCAAATCAAATCGAGATGTTAGTTCAAGCTGGCGGGAGGGCACGTGAGATAGCGGGACAGATCCTCGATTACGGACGGCGAGGCAGTGGGGCAGACCGCAGAAGCGCAGTTGACGCAATCGTAGCCGAAACCTTCGACCAGATACGCTCGTCATGTCCAGAGGCAGGGGCTCTCCGCCTGATGGGATTAACAGAGGGCGCCAACGTCGGCGGCGAGCCAGCGCAACTGCAGCAGGTTATTCATAACCTGGTCCGAAACGCCCTTCAGGCTTCTGATCCGGGTCAGCCCATCGAAGTTCGCCTCGATCGCATTAAGCTCGGCGACCCGCAGGATCTCTCTCATGGCAGCCTCCGACCTGGCGAGTATGCCCGGATTAGTGTGTCAGATATCGGCCGCGGCATGGATGACGCAACATTGCGGAGAGTTTTTGAACCATTCTTTACCACCCGCTCTATGGGTACGGGTCTTGGGCTTGCAACAGCTTACGAGTTTGTCGACGAGCAGCGTGGAGCCTTCCACGTATGTAGTATGTTGGGCGCTGGCAGCACTTTCGAAGTGTGGTTACCGATACGGTCGCAATTCGATACTCGTCTTTCGACAGCAGCTGGCACAGTCATGGTCGTCGGGAATGATCGCAACGCCATGCTAGAAGATGAGGAAATCTTAGCTTCATTAGGTTTAGAGCCCGTAGGGTATTCAAATTTAGATATCGCGCTAAAAGCTCTACGAGATGACCCCGGGCGCTTCAATTTGCTAATTCTTGAAAATTACCGGTCCATGTCCTTGAGCCTTGATTTCGCCCGCCATGCAACGAGAATGGTCAATATCCCTATTGTGCTTTCAATCTCGGCGTCAGAACAAATTCGGCCCGAGATCCTTTCGTCGATCCCTATTGTTGACATCTTGCGCCGTCCATGGCGTCCGAGGGACATTGCGCAGACCATAAGACGTCACATAATATAATGGCATTATTGCTTTTGATCATAGCTGCATATTTGATCGATGTTGGGGTTTGAGGCTTCAGTACGGAATTTATCATTTTTGGTATTTTGTCCACTTTAAATGTTTCATGATCATAGTGGCAGGATTCACAATCCGTATGACCCTGACCCAGCAAACTGGTCCGCGTCGAGCGCAAGTTTTTCGGGCATCCTGAACCCTGAAGGAGGGTGGATGCCATGCCTCGCAAACGCTTCACGAACGAGCAGATCGCCTTTGCCCTGCGGCAGGCGGAGAACGGCGCGACGGCGGACGAGGTCTGCCGGAAGATGGGTGTGTCCGAGCCGACATTTTACCGCTGGAAGAAGCAGTTCGTCGGCATGGGCGTGCCGGAGATCCGGCGGCTGAAGCAGTTGGAGGATGAGAACAGCAAGCTCAAACGGCTGGTCGCCGACCTGACGCTGGACCGCTCCATGCTGCAGGACGTGCTCAAGCGAAAGTGGTGAGGCCCGCCGCTCGCCGTGAAGTCGCCGGTCACCTGCAGGTGGCCTACGGCATCAGCGAGCGTCGGGCCTGTCAGGCCACCGGCTTCGGCCGCTCGTCTCAGCGCTACCGCAAGCGCGCCGATCCGCAGGTAGCTCTGCGCATGCGGCTGAAGGAGCTCGCTGCCGCGCGGGTGCGCTACGGCTACCGACGGCTGCACATCCTACTGCGACGGGAGGGCTGGGAGGTGAACCACAAGCGCACCTACCCGATCTATCGCGACGAGGGACTGTCGATCCGGCCCAAGCTGCCCAAACGCAAACGGGCTTGGCGCTACCGGCAAGGGCGGCCGGCCATCGGTGGACCGAACGAGGTCTGGGCCATGGACTTCATGTCCGACCGCCTGTTCGACGGGCGTCCGTTTCGGATCCTGACGGTCGTCGATTGCCATACGCGAGAGGCGCTCTCGCTCACACCGAGAGTCAACTTCCGCGCCTTCTAGGTGGCCGAGGCCCTGGACGCACTGGTGAACCTCCGCGGTCGTCCAAAGAGCCTACGGGTCGACAACGTCCTACGTAGCGAGGAAGGACGGCTGGTCGGGCAACAGGTCTTCGTCCGCGAACATGCGCCCGCGGTGTGTTTGTCGTCAACGTCGATCCAGGCGGCTCCTGCCGATCCGGAAGAACTCTCGGCCTGAGCTCACACAGGATCCAGCCGATGCACGCGGCACCGTGGTCCTCACCGTCCTCAACACGAGATGTCGATCCAGGCAGGAGACCCGAGCATTGTCTACAGGGTCGTGGTTCTCACGCCCTCACGGCTCTGCTGAGAGGGGTTCTCCCACCTGGCACCGGCCCCTCGACGAAGGGCCGGTAGTCGGCACCGGTCTTGAT
>NZ_KB911319.1:0-14803 GCF_000383455.1 Methylobacterium sp. 285MFTsu5.1
CTCGCCCGAGCGCAGATAGTGGTCCAGCGGTGAGAACCCGGCCTCCGCCACGTCCAAGTTCATACGCAGGTACCAGGCTGGATCGAAGTACGGGTTCGGCCAACGCCCCTCTGCTTCGCCCGAGCGCAGATAGTGGTCCAACGGTGAGACCCCAGCCTCGGCCACGTCCGGGTTCATACGCAGGTACATGGCTGGATCGAAGTACGGGTTCGGCCAACGCCCCTCCGCTTCGCCCGGGCGCAGATAGTGGTCCAGCGGTGAGACCCCGGCCTCGGCCACATCCGGGTTCATGCGCAGATACCAAGCTAAATCAAAGCATTGATGCGAGGGTCGACCTTCAAGCAGCTCGTTTCTCAGCATTCGGTTGCAAATCCAATTAGCTGAAAGATCAGCATCTCTAAATCTATAGCCGCCAGACCACTGGTCGGCATATAATTTATCGCTCACGAAATGGCTCTCAGGAACGCAGTCGAAATCACCCGCTCCTTCAACTAACCGCTTAAACCAAATTACCCGACTCTCATTCATTTCCTCCACCGGCGCATGAATGATACCGAATGCTTCCGAAAACCACCCCGCTTTATGTTGCTGCGTACCGTGGTTGGAAACATAGAACTGGGCATGGAGACTGAACCAGAGTGCGACAGCGACATCGTAGCCACAGGTAGAAACTACATGCTTAATTCCAGCAGATTGTGCTCTCTTGGCGAAACTCTCAATGAAGTCAGCACTTTCTCGCGCTACACTGCTGAACCAGCCCTCTTTACCAACTGGATCAAAGTTTACAGGCAGACTAAACCCATCGAGGATTAAGCTTACATCCCCATACCTTTCCATCATTTGACACGCCAATTTTAAATAGACATCATCCAATCCGCCCGCACGTCTGGAGTGGGATCGAAGGCCTAGCATAATAATTGGACGAGGAAGCGCGGCCAAGATTTCAGTGAGGGCAGGGTAATTTTCTCTCTGGCGCCTCTTGAGATAATCTATTACTTCCGCGCGAGTTTCTCGATTGATTGTGACTCCTCCAGCCATGATAACATTACCATGACGACCAATTTCGGCGACGTTGTCGCTGCTAATTCGCGTAACAGGCAATGAAGCAAGACTCGGGAAAATCTCCCCGATGGGCCCGAGCGGCTCGCGCATGACAATCAAGCCTTCGATATTAATAAGATTATCTTGCCCGCGATCTAGAAGTCTCTTGATTCCACTAATTTCATTATGAAGGAAGTGTGCAAAATTTTCGTGCCCCAGGAGAATTGAAACTTTCTCAGGTCGACGTAAAAATTCATTTCCTGAGGCCCATGCCAGATGCGCTTCGACATCCGCGGGTGAAAAATTAAATTCGCTATCTATCCATGTGAGACAAACGTCTCGGTCATGGAGAAAGATGCCAACTATCGGCATTCCGACGCCAATAATGGAAGCGATAAGCGAATATCGAGGACGTCCCTCATTAACGATAAATAGGGCATTCCAAGAAGTTACATTCGGCACACACACCTTGATTTCGTCGCCGCAAAGCGGATCAGCAAACGAGATAAACCCTCTGCAAAGATAATCGTCCTGCCAACCCGAGCCCAGAGTTCTAAATTTATTTATGATTTCTTGAATAAATGGAAATCTGAGTTGGATCTCCTCGCTTACGCCAGAGAACTTCAGCAACTCCACTCGATCCTCTGACCCCGTGCTGGTCATCATGCTTACCTTCAGCTTACACCATTGTCTCGTTCACCCACATTCTTCATGTGGGCATATCCTTATATTATAATATACCAAACACTCTATCGATTACCTGAGTCTCTTTAGAATCATAGATTCCCAATGTAGAAGAAAGTGCACAGAATAGGCTCTGTACTACGCGTGCTTCTTAAGGCAAAAAGCCAATCGCAGATAACTCAGATATTCTAACTTCGCAATCCTGGGAAATCGTGAGAATGCTGAAGATAGTAATATAAAGCCCCATGCGGATCGAGAATATAAAAATATTATATTGCACTGAAATCATTAAACAGTCGCTTGAAGATAGATTTATAAGTGCAAAATCAAAGCAATACTCATACTTTATGTCAAAACCGGCCATCTATTGGGGAGAACATTTTCTTCAGCGACCTTAGCATCATACGACATGCATAAGATCTGCGGCCTGATGAACCGAACCGATACCTTGTGCAAACGCGAACAGCCGATCCCGAAATTTCGATCATTTCTTCTTCTTTTCTGGAGTGTGTTCGTTGAAACCACTGGGTCCAGACCAGCTAAAGGAGTAAGGAATCTTAGAATAGTACTCGTGCCCGCAATCATATAAGAGCGTCCTATATTGATCTAGTATATTTCGCAGCTCTGGGGTGTTTCTCGGCGTAAATTGTTTGGAGTGCCTCGTAAAGACTTCCTTATTTGCAATTTCATTACCACTAAAGTGAAAGAATCGCAACGGCGCTCCATTAACAGTCCATGCCTCACCCTTTCGAGCTAATCTCCTTTGCGAAAGATTCCAATACGCAACATTATACCCTGGATGTCTGAGAATCGCGGTTTTCTCGATGAAGGCCGGGAAATAATCGGCCCATTTTTGATCAACGAAAATCCCGTTTTTAAGATCAATGATGCAGTACCTTTCCAAGCGCCTTGCCCACCATGAAACTGTGTTTTTAACCTGCTCAGTGCCCACAAAAGCGCAAAAGCCCAAATTATATATGCCATATTTTAGAAACTGCTTGTCGTCCATCTCCGCATATTCGGCTGGTTCGCAAAGATGAGGCGTCAATATGCAATGAGCTCCTGCGTCGAAGGCCTGCTCTACTTCTTGGAGCCTGCTGAGAACCATGATATCTGGATCTAAATAAATTACGGGCAGCCCCTCGTGTCTATCGAACAGAAGCATAAATGCAAAAGGCTTTAGTGAGGTATTTAATTCGGTAATATTATAATTTTGTAACATCGCCTCAATATTTGGTATGCCGAGCTGGCTGAGAGTGATTATTTCATAAGGAACTCCGCCCGGATCGCCAGCACGTTCGTCATCGCAGATTACTGCATAAAACTTCGCCTTAGGATGAGTGCTAGACACACCTCTATAGAGAGCGTTTGAGTAGCCCATAAAGTTACGAGAGCATATTGTGAAAAAAATCATATCATGCGCTGAAGAACCATGCGGCGACTGTAGCGATTCACTGTTAATTGATGAGCTAAAAGCCATGATCCATCTTATCGTTCTGAATTGAAATTTGGCAGAGTTAGCAGTACAGGTGGCGCTCGACGCTGGCCGGACCCGCCCAGAGCTCCACGAGCTCGAACGGTTGTCGTCGAGGATGATGAAGCTGTCCAGGCCAACAGTGAGCATCTCGGCGAGTTCGCGGCGCGATGTCGGAGGCGGCCGTGAGGCTGTCGGTGGACAGGCGCGAATTGGCCGGCCGCCGGGCCGGTGTCGGGTAGGCGGAGGTCGGGATGCCCTTGACCGGCACGGCGCGGCCGCCGCGCCGGGCCGACCCCGCCACGATCGCCTCGGCGAAGCCGCACCACGTGGTGTCGCCCCGGTTCACGCAGTGGAACGTGCCGGCGGGCGCCTCCGGATCCGCCGCCATGGCCTGCGCGATCGTCGCGAGGGCGGCGGCGAGGTCGGCGGCCGAGGTCGGACAGCCGTGCTGGTCGTTCACCACGGTCAGGGCGTCGCGCTCGGCCGCGAGCCGCAGCATCGTCTTGACGAAGTTGCCCCGGTGCGGGCTCACCACCCAGGCGGTCCGGACGACGGCGTGGCGCGGGTTGCCGGTGCGCACCGCCAGCTCGCCGGCGGCCTTGCTGGCGCCGTAGACGCTCTGCGGGTCGATCGGAGCGTCGGGCGCGTAGGCCCCGTCGGGCCTGGTCCCGGCGAAGACGTAGTCGGTCGAGACGTGCACCAGCGGGATAGACCGGGCCGCCGTGGCGGCCGCCAGGATCGCCGGGGCCAGCGCGTTGAGGCGCCACGCCGCCACCACGTCCGACTCGGCCTTGTCGACCGCCGTGTAGGCGGCGGTGTTGATCACCGCCCGGTAGGCGCGGGCCGCGAGCGCCGCCGCGACGGCGTCCGCGTCGGTGATGTCGAGCTCCGCGCGGCCGGGCGCGTGGACGGTGACGCCGTCCGGCCAAGCCAGGGCCTGAAGCTCGGTGCCGACCTGCCCGGCGCCGCCGAGGACGAGGACGTCCATCAGCCGTTGAGCCCCAGGCGCTCGCCCTTGTAGCGGCCCTCGCGGATCGGGCGCCACCAGCCCTCGTTCCCGAGGTACCACGCCACGGTCTCCTCAAGCGCCTGCTCGAAGGTCTTCTGCGGGCGCCAGCCGAGCTCGGTCTCGGCCTTGGTGCAGTCGATCGCGTAGCGCCGGTCGTGGCCCGGGCGGTCGGCCACGAAGCTGATCAGCTGCTCGTGCGGGGCGCCCTGCGGGCGGAGCCGGTCGAAGGCCGCGCACAGCGCCTTGACCACCGCGAGGTTGTTGCGCACCGCGCGGCCGCCGAGCAGGTAGGTCTCGCCGATCCGGCCGCGCTCCAGCACGGCCACGAGGCCCTTGGCGTGGTCCTCCACGTGGATCCAGTCGCGCTCGTTCAGGCCGTCGCCGTAGACGGGCAGCTTCTTGCCCTCGAGGGCGTTGAGGATCATCAGCGGGATCAGCTTCTCGGGGAAGTGACGCGGCCCGTAATTGTTCGAGCAGTTGGTCACCAGGACCGGCAGCCCGTAGGTCTCGTGCCAGGCGCGGGCGAGGTGGTCAGAGGCCGCCTTCGAGGCCGAGTAGGGCGAGCGCGGATCGTAGCGGCTCTCCTCCGTGAAGAACGCGTCCGGCGGCAGCGAGCCGTAGACCTCGTCGGTGGAGACGTGGAGGAAGCGGAAGGTCCTCCTCTCGGCCTCCGGCAGCGTCTCGTAATGGCCGCGGGCGCCGTCCAGCATGGTCTGCGTGCCGATCACGTTGGTGCGCACGAAGGCGCCCGGGTCGGTGATCGAGCGGTCGACGTGGCTCTCGGCGGCCAGGTGCATCACCGCCTCGGGCTTGAAGTCCGCAAAGGCCTTCTGCACGGCGGCGCGGTCGCAGATATCGGCCTCGACCAGGCGATGGCGCGGGTTGTCGGCGAGCGGCGCCAGCGAGACCGGGTTGGCCGCGTAGGTCATCGCGTCGAGGGTGCAGACGTCGTGGCCGAGATCGTTGACGAGGTGCAGCACCAGCGCCGAGCCGATGAAGCCGCAGCCTCCGGTCACCAGGATGCGCATGGCGGATTACCTCTTCGGATCGATCGAGAACTGAGAAAGCCGGGGCAGCCTAAGACCGGCCGTCGTGACAAAATTGCGGCCGCGCTCTTCAGAAGACGCGGCCGAGATCGGCGAGCTTGGGCGCCCGGCGATCCTTGTCGGACAGGATCGCCGCCTCTCCCGAGACCGGCCACGGGATCCCGATCGCCGGATCGTTCCAGAACAGCGCGCGGTCGTGCTCGGGGCTGTAGTAGTCGTCGACCTTGTAGGCGACCATCACGTCGGGGGTCAGGGTGCAGAAGCCGTGCGCGAAGCCGTGCGGGAGCTCGTGCGCCCCCATGTCTGAAGGCTATCATTCGCTATGCCGAAGGCGTCCTTCAGTTTGTCTTGAATTGCAGCGATAAGATCGACGACCTCTCCCTGCTTGCAGCCGAAGCGAGTCAGCTCATGCGCCACAGCGAGGTTGAATACGCGATAAGACGTGTACTGAACCTCATGCCCAGTCGCGGCTGGCAACTCGTCGTAGAACGCCAGGGCGGATGCCGGATTCCCATTTTGGCTAGCTGAGCCTGCGCGAGATCTTCGTCGAGGAGACGTCTCACGCTGGCTGCGAGACGAGAGGGGACCGGCTTGTCGAGGCGTAGCCGTGCTGATTCCGGCGCCCCGTACATGAGCGCATAGACGAGCTGAATAGCTTGCTGACGTGCCACGGCCATGAGGGACCATATACAAACACCAATCAAGGTTTCAATTGCGACCGAGGGCCATTTTTGAGCTGATAGGTGTCCGGTGGTGTCTAGTTCGATCCCTGTAACGGCCCGATAATTCCCTGCTCAAAAACGACGGGAATTAGTGAGCTACATGATTGATCAACAAGTGCAATTTTTGGAGTAATGCTGCCAGATACCAACGTATGAAAGTTCAATTCCCTGATAATCAGGCCTGCCCCTGCCCGATTGAATCAGTCCCAGGCGCTGAGTACGTATGGTTCGCAGCGTGAAGGCGTGATCGACCGCGGCTCATCGCGTGCCGCGCACGGTTGGATGGGCACGGGTCGCTCAATCACCCGAGAGGGCTCGTTGGTGAATTGGCAACCGGGCGAGCCAGCTCGAAGTGCGAGCGGCAGTGCCCTGCAATACGGTGCCGAAGCTATGAGCAGAAAGCCCCCCCAAGTCGGCGAGCTAACACGCAGCTCATCGAGACGCGGATGAGTTCAAATGCGGTCCGGCGCGATTGGATTATCGGGCTTCGGCCAAACCGCCGCGTCGTCCGGCACCGCGCGCAGCACCGTACAGCCCATGCCGATCATCGCCCGCTCGCCGATCTTGAGGCCCTGCAACACCTTCGCGAGCGGCCCCACCAGACCGTCCGCGCCGATCATACACCGGCCGCCGATGAAGGCCGCCGGCGAGATCGTCGTGTTGTCGCCGATCTCCGCGTCATGCCCGATGATCGCGCCGGTGTTGACGACACAGAACCGCCCTAGCCGCGCATCGACGTTGACAATGACCCCGTGCGCCACGAATGCCCCCGCGCCCAGCACAACGTCTTGGCTAACAATTGCGTGCGGCGACACCAGGGGCGGGCAGGGCAGGGCGTGGCGATCGAGCCACGCGATGATCTCGGCCCGCGCTTGGATCGCCGCCCGGCTCACGCCTCCCACCGCAAGCGCCACGCCATCATACTGGGCGCGGTCGGCCAGCAGTTCGTCGAGGTAGCCCCTATAGGTTCCGACCTGCGCGGTCGGTTGGCTCGAATAGGTGGCCTCCACCGTGTAGCCGCGCAACTGTGCGACCTCGGCGATCTCCTTGGAGAAGCCGCCGCCGCCGATTAGCGCGAGCCGCTGCCCCGGCCCGGTCAAAGCACGGCCCCGCCGTCGACGCGCAGGATCTCGCCGGTGACGTGCCGGGCCTGGGGCGACATCAGGAACGCGATGGCATCGACCACGGACTCGACGGTCGCGGCGCCCGCGGGGCTGCGCTTCTCCAGCACCTCCTTGAACTCCGCGCCGTACAGGCGGGCATGGGCCTGGGTCATCTCGGTGTCGAGCCAGCCGGGGGCGACGCCGACCGCGCGCCGGGGGGCGAGTTCCCGGGCTAGGCCCTTGATCAGGGCGTCGAGCCCTGCCTTGGAAGCGGCGTAGGGCACGATCGCCGGCTCGGGCCGCTGCGCCGCGACGGACGAGACCGCGCAGAACACCGCGTCCCGGGTCGAGACGCGGGCGCTGCCGAAGGAGGCCGCGAACAGGGTCGGCGCAACGAGGTTGGTGCGGTAGAGGCGCTCGACCTCCTCCACGCCGAGGCTGCGCATCGGCTTGATGACCTGGATGCCCGCGCAGTACACGAGCCCGGTCAGGAGCCCGTGCTCGGCCACGGCCGCCTGCAGCACGCCGCCGATCGCCGGCAGGTCGGTGACGTCGGCCGCGACGGCAGTGCAGCCGAGGGCCTCCAGCTCGGCGAGCCGGTCCGCCCGCCGGGCGAGGGCGGTGATCCGCGCCCCGCCCGCGCGGAGGCGCTCGGCGACGGCGCGGCCGATGCCGCTGCTGGCCCCGACGACGAGGACGTGCTCCCCCGGCTCCGACATCGGCTCAGGCCTGCAGCTTCGCGCCGGCCAGCGCGATCAGGTCGTCGGTGGTCGCCGCCCCGGCGATCCGTTGCGGATCCACCTCGAGGCCCAGCGTGTCGTAGAGCGCCATGATGTTGAGGATGCCGAGCGAGTCGAAGGTCTCGATCTCACCGAGGCTCTGCCCGCGGGCGAGCGGTCCCGGCTGGTCGAGGATCGTACCGAGCTCGTCCAGGAATGCGCCCTCGGTCATCGGGTGGTCTCCTCGTAGGTCAGGACCGGGGGCGCGAAGATCCGGTCGGTGGTGATCGTGCAGGCTCCCCAGCTCAGCCCAACCCCGAAGCCGGCGAGCAGCGAGCGCACCCGCCGGCCCGCATAGGCCTCCGCGAGGAAGCCTGAGATGGTGCCGGGGATCGAGGCCGAGTTCTGGTTGCCGTAGACCGACTGGGTGCCGGTCGGGAGTTTGCTGTCGTCGAGCCCCAGGCGGCGCTGGAGATTCTTGAGGATGTACTTGTTCGGCTGGTGCAGGACCAGGAAGTCGACGTCCTCGGCGCGCGTGTCCGAGAAGGCCAGGATGCCCTCGATCAGCGGCGGGACGCGCTTGAGGGTGAAGTTGAAGACCTGCGCCCCGTCCATGTGCATGGTGCCGGGCTTGTCCGCGTCCTCGGCGTCGGCCCGGAGGCCGCTGTGCGGGATGAACAAGGCCTTCTCGCCCGAGCCGTCGCTGTGGAGCTGGAAGAAGCTCTCGTTCTCGCGCCGCTCGATCAGCACCGCGGCGCCGGCATCGCCCATGATCGGGGTGATCGACCGATCCCCGGTCGCGACCATGCGGCTCGCGACGTCGCCGACGCAGAGGAGGACGCGGTCGAGGCCGGATTCGACCAGGCTGTAGGCGACCGACAATCCGTAGACGAAGCCGCTGCAGCCGAGGCGGATGTCGAAGCAGAGCGTGTCGGTCCGCATGCCGAGGCGGTGCTGCATCCCGATCGACGTTGACGGCGAGCTGTAATCCGGCGTCTGGGTGACGAGGATCAGGCCGTCGACGGCGTCGGGCTGCAGGTCGAGGCCGCGCAGGAGGTGGCGCGCCGAGTGCAGGCAGAGATCCGCCGTCGTGGTGCCGAGATCGGCGACGACGTGCCGGGTCGAGAAGCCCATGGCCCGCTTGAGGCGCTCCGCCTCCTCGGGGGCGAGCCCAAGGGCGGCCGCCTCGTCGTCGAAGGCCTGGACGCGCGCGCCGACCGTGGTGACGAGCCCCGCGAGGGTCGCGCGCGAGAACCGCAGGTCAGCCATGCTCGACCGTCTCGGCGACGTAGTCGATCCAGCCCTGGAAGCGGCGGAGCGGCGACTTCGTGCTGTCGAGGATGCTCTCGTTGGCGAGCGGCACGTAGCGGCCGACCGTCCGCTCGATCTCGGATTCCGTCTCGAGGAGGAGCTCGACCACCGCGAAGGAGTCGAGCCGCTCGTACACGTCGTCCTCGGGCCCGGGATTCTCCAGGTCCGGGCGCCCCCAGGTCTCGACGAGCCGCGCGAAGGTGGCGCGAGCAGCCGCCTCGACGGCGCCGCGGTCACTCCGCGACGATGTGGATGTAGGGGGTGTCATCCGGTCCTCGTGTCAGTCGGTACGTCTTGCCCTCGGGGCCAGCGCTGAGGGGTTCGAAGCCGTTGTCGTCGAGGAAGCTCTCGACCATCCGGTTCTTCGCGCTCGGGCGATACTGGGCCTTCAGGTCCCGATCACCCTCCTGCTGGCAGACGTGGCGCAGAATTTGGGCCTCGATGCGGCGTCCGAGGGCCCGGCAGCTCATCAGGAACGTCTCGAGTTCGCCGCCCCGGACGATGGCGACCCCAACGATGCCCATGTCGCCGAACCGGTCGACCACCCGGGCCGCGTAGACGCCGCCTTCCCGCATGGCGATGGCGACCTCGTCCTCGGTGTAGCGCCGGGTCGTCAGGTTGAACTGGTTGGTCTTGTTGATCAGCTGCGTGACCCGTCGCAGGGACCCCGGATTGTTGCGGGCAACGTGCACCCGAATTCCGAGGGAGGCGAGATACTCGTCCATCGAGGCGGCGGAGCGCTGCAGCTCCTGGCGCTGGGCCTCGCCGCGGTACTGCTCGGTCTTGGCCAGATCCTCGGCGGTGACGTTCCGGGCGCGCAGGGACGCGATCCCGTCGAGGAGGGTGAGCGCCTGCTCGGGGCGCGTCCGGTCGAACAGGTAGCACTCGACCCCGGGAAGCCGGGCGCGCACCTCCTCAATCTCGAAGGGGTTGTCGTCGAGGAAGATGAAGCTGTCGAGGCCGAGGTTCAGGGTCGCCGCGAGGTCGCGGATGTTCTCGCTCTTCTCCGTCCAGTTGCTGCGGTAGGCCACGAAATCGTCGAGGCGGAGCGGCATCGCGCGCTGGGCGAAGACCGCGCGGAAATCCTCCTCGTTGTTCTTCGTCACCGCGCAGAGCAGGATCCCGAGGCCCTTCAGGCGTAGGAGCTGGCGCTGGAGCTGGGTGTGGACGATCCCCGGATAGTCGCTGTCGACCTCCAGGTTCTCCACGCCGTCCTCGCCGACGACGCCACCCCAGAGCGTGTTGTCGGCGTCGACCACCACCACCTTGCGGCGCGCCCGCAGCCGCGCCGCGACGGCGTCGGCGTAGCGCTCGTTGAGCGCGTCCACGGCGGCCGGGGCGTAAGGCATCTGGTACATGTACCGGTTGCGCTCGCGGAAGGCGTTGGCGAAGCCGAGCAGCGCCAGCGCGCCGGCGACGTCGACGACGCTGACCCGCTCCTGCGCCCGGGCGAGGTCGAACAGCACCGCGTTCACCCGCGCGAGCGCCTCCAGCTGATCGTGGAGGTCGCTCTCGACGGACGAGACCGGCACGAACGGCACGGTGTTGAGGATGATCGTACCCGGCGCCCGCGCAAGCCGCGCCGAGACGAGCTCGGCGAGGCCGCGCGCGCGGGCGACGGCCGCCTCGTCCGGGGCGACGTCGAAGAACCAGCGATGGTCGAGATGCACGATCAGGACGTCGGCGACGGCGGGTCCCGCCAGCACCTGCTCGATCTGTCCGATGGGGAGATGCTCGCACGAGACCGTGGCGAGATCCGCGAGGCGGCCCGCCACCTTCCCGAACGGGTTGGTGACGACGTTTCCGACGAAACCGATCGACAGGGCGCGAGCCGTGGTCATCCTCGATACCGGTCCCTGCGACACCCTGCGGATGCCTGCCCTCCGGCGATCGACCGGCCCCTTTCCGTGCGTGCGAGCGCCGCCCTCTTGCGAGATCGCGTGCCATAAAGCAAGGGGCCGGGCATCCGGCGGCCGGCCAGCCCGGCCGGGGCGGGGACGGGGCGGGAACCGAGCGGGGACCGGCCGAGGAGGAGCTGCGCGATGAACGGATCCGGTTCGGACGAGGCCGCCGCGACGACGCGGACTTGGACCGAGGCCCATCAGGCCGCCTTCGCGCGGGCGACCGGCGACGTGAACCCGATGCACATGGACGCCCGGATGGCCCGGCGGACGCTCGCCGGCGAGCGCGCCGTCCACGGCGTCCACGCCGCCCTCTGGGCCCTCGATGCCTGCGCCGACGCCCATCCCCTCGACCGGCTCGCGACGCTCCAGATGCGGTTCGAGCGGTTCGTGCTGGTCGGGGACCGGACCGTCCTGACGGTCCACGAGGCAGACGCGCGGCAGCTGCGCCTGTCCGTGGCGGTGGACGGCGTCCGCACCCTGACGATCCAGGCGACCTTCGCGGCGGAGCGGGCACCGGGTCAGCCGGTCGAGGTTGCGCCCGTCGCGATCCCCGCCGAGCCGGTCGCCCGCGATCCGGCGGCCCTAACGGAACTCGCCGGCGCCTTCGCGCTGCCGGACCCGGCGGCGATCGCCGCGCTGGCGCCGCGCCTCGCCCGCGCCCTCGGTCCCGGCCGGGTCGCCGCCCTGGGCGGCCTGTCGACGCTCGTCGGCATGTTCGTGCCCGGCCTCCACTCGATCCTCTCGAAGATCGACGTGACCGTCACCGAGGGGGGCACCGGCTCGCGCCTCGGCTACGCGGTGAAGCGGTTCCAGCCGATGCTGCAATCGGTGACGCTGGACGCCGTCGGCCCCGGCCTCGTCGCCCGGGTCGAGGGCTTCGTCCGCCCACGGCCGGTGGAGCAGGAGAGCCTGCGGGACCTCGCGGCGCTGGTGGAGCCGGGCGCTTTCGCGGCGGTGTCCGCTCTGATCGTGGGCGGGTCACGGGGGCTCGGCGCCGCGACCGCCAAGCTGATCGCCGCCGGGGGCGGGGCGGTCTGCATCACCTACGCGTCCGGCGCCGCCGAGGCGGAGACGATCGCCCGGGAGATCCGCGACGCCGGCGGGCGCTGCCAGGTCCTCCGCTACGACGCCGGCGAGCCGGCCGCCGCGCAGCTAGCGGCGCTGGCGATGCGGCCGTCGCAGCTCTACCACTTCGCGACGCCCCGCATCTTCCGCCAGAAACGCGCGCCCTTCGAACCGGCCTGCCTGGACGAGATGATGCACGTCTACAACACCGCCTTCTACGAGCTGAGCCAATTCTGCCTGGAGCGCGGCGACGCCGTGGCGGCCTTCTACCCGTCGACGAGCGCCATCGACGAGGCGCCCCGCGACACCCTGGAATACGTCATGGCCAAGATCGCCGGCGAGACGCTGGCCGCGACCCTGGCGCGAACGCTCCCGAACCTTCGGACGGTGATCGAGCGGCTGCCCCGGGTGAAGACCGACCAGACGGCCACGATCTTTCCTGTTCCGGCCGCCGCGCCGAGCGCGCTGATGCTGCCGATCATCCGCCGGATGTCGGCGGCCGCCTGACCCGGAGGCGTGGCGGGCGCGGGACCGTATCGGACGGCCCTGTCCGAGACTGGTGCCGGTATCACTCCGCGGCGGCGTCGTGCCGGACCTCTTCCTCCGGATCGGCCTCGGCGTCACCGACCTCGGTCCCGTCGGGGGCTGCGGCGGCGGTGAAGAAGTCGCCGTTCCGGATCGCCTCGCCGCCGGTCACCAGCATGCTGAGATAGGTGTTGAGGGTGTTGGGCGCGACGTCGGGCAGCCGCTCGGCGATCTGGGCATGCGACAGGCCCTGCGGTCCGGTCGAGCCGAGCAGCGCCTTCAGCCGCCCCTTGGCTGAGTTGGACCGGGGACCGCGGGCGCCCCGCCGTCCGCCAGAGGCAGGCGCGGCGCGGTCGGCCGCGGCGGCCCGCGGTCCCTCGGGCGCGTAAAGACCGGAGGCGTCGAGCGGGATCCCCTCGACGATGGAGGTCAGCGCGGCCTCAGCTGCCCGGAGCTTGGTCAGCTCGGCCGTGATCCGATCGTAGTCGCTCTGCAGCGCGGCCCGGCGCGCCCGAACGTCTACCAGGGCCTTCGTCAGGGTGTTGTCCTCAGCCATCGGACGGCCTCATCCCACGATTTCACTGGCTGACGGCATACGTCACAGGCGCCTTCCGGCGTCAACAGCCGCGCGGAGCCGCGCCGACCGGCACCGGCCACCCGCACCAGATCCCCGCGCGAGTTGTGAGGACGGCGCCTGATGGCTTAGAGACATTCCTGAAACGCCGCTGCCGGCTCGGAGGCATCGGCACAACCGCCGAATGTCGACGGATCCCGATCTCGGCACGCCGATACCGTAATCGTCATGTCAGAAGGCGAGCTTCCTTCCGCGGGTTCGATGTGCGGCCGTCCGCTCCGGGACGCCGGCCGCGCCGCACCCAGGGGCGTTCATAGATCCCGCAGAGCGAATTATGTCTTTGAATATCTTCGACAAAGGGGAGAATAATGTCATCGACATTGATTCGCGGGATCAGCACAGCCAAGCGGGAAAAATCTACGTCAACGGCGACAACAACTACATCCGCATAGGCAGGGGCTGCGTGTCCGACAAGGACATGCACATCGTCATCGAGTCGAACTCCCGATTCGATGTCGGTGAGGACGTGCGGCTGTCGATGGCCAACATCTATATCGGCCCCGGCTCGGTGCTGCGCATCGGCGACCGGACCGGCTTCACCGGGCTCGTCCATCTCAACCCCGTCGAGGGAAAGGCGATCGAGATCGGCACGGACTGCTCGATCGCGTCGGGCGTCTGGATGACGACGAGCGACTTCCACTCCATCGTCACCCAGGACACCGGCGCGCGGCTGAACTCGGCCAAGCCCGTCCGGGTCGGCAACCACGTCTGGATCGCCAATCAGGCCACGCTCCTCAAGGGCACGGTCATCGGCGACAACGCGATCGTCGGCGCGCACGCCGTCGTCACCGGGACGGTGCCGCCCCATTGCGTGGCCGCCGGCAACCCCGCGCGGATCGTGCGGGAGAACGTCACGTGGCGGTCCGACCTGATCTGACCGCGCCGGCGGGTCGCGCGGGACGTGGGGCAGGGCGTGCGGTTGTTTACCCCGCGCGCGCGTTCCGTTAGGGCGATGGGCGTCGGCGCGGCACGCTGCCCGGCGCGCCGAGACGCCTTCGATCCAGCCCGCGCGAACACATGCTCACCCGAGCTCCAGGCCTCGAACCCAGCGCCGATTCCGACATGCCCTCCGACGGCGATCGGCGGCCGTCGCGCGACAGAACGGGCGCCGCGCGTTGAAGCGGATCCGCGGCCTGTACCATCGCTGGGCGCGCTCCGGCCCGGTCCGCGCGAGCGGCAACCCGCTGATCCGGCTGGCGGCCCGCCGCGGCCTGCCGGCGGCGGACGATCTCGTCACCGCGGACGCGCAGATCGCCGTCCTGGCCCCGCACTTTGACACGGCGTTCTACGCGAGCTGGTACGGGATCACGGCCGACCCGGTGCGCGACTACCTCGTCCACGGCTGGCGCGCGACCCGCGACCCGCGCCCCGACTTCGACTCCGCCGCCTACCTCGCCGCCCATCCCCACCTCGCCCGCGCCGGCATCAACCCGCTCCTGCACGCCCTCGCGCGCCGCCGCGCCGGACGTGAAGGGGAGGGGGAGGCGGCCGCCCTGCCCAAGCCCGACACGGCCGAGGCCCATCGCCTCGCCCGCCGCCTCGTCGACGGCGCCTTCTACCTCG
>NZ_KB911320.1:0-14737 GCF_000383455.1 Methylobacterium sp. 285MFTsu5.1
CGCTGATCTCGTTCGAGGCCGCGCCGGGCGTGATCATCGGCGTCTTGAGCCGGGCCGCCCAGGGCATCAGCGCCAGCACGACCTCCGAGATGTAGCTGGCGATGACGAGGTTGACCTTGTCCTCGGAGACCGCCCGCTGGAAGGCGCGGACCGCGTCGGAGGCGGAGGACTTGTCGTCGTAGGTGACGACCTGGATCTGGCGCCCGTCGACGCCGCCCTTGGCATTGATCTCGTCGGCGGCGAGCTGGACGGCCTGCGGGATCGAGGCCCCGGCCACCGACTGCGCCTCGGCGATCACCCCGATCTTGATCGGGTCCGCGGCCCGGACGGGCCCGGCGGCGACCAGCCCCGCGGCGATCAGCGCGGGCAGCGTGCGCCGAATCGGGGCAACCCGGGCGGCGGCGCGCACGGTCTCGGACATCGGCGTTCCCTCATCCCAGTGCCCGAATTTTATATTCGCGGGCTTGGCCCGGACTGTACCCGCGCTCCGACGGATCACAAGGGGCCGGTCGGGACCGGCCGGTGACGTTTGCACCGAGTCGTTTTCCGCCCGGGGTATCGCCGCGCGCCGCCGCATCCTAGGCTCGCCGCGGCCCTGCGAAGCGCGGGCCCGGCGGCCTCGAAGAAGGGCACGGTCCGGTGAGGAACGCACGCTCGGCCGCGGCCGGGGTTCGCCCCGGACCGCGGCCCCGGAGCCTCGGGAAGCGGCCCGCTCCGCGGCCGGCACGGGCAGGGGAACCACAGGCATGACCCTGCGCTGGACGCGGCGGCCCGAGGGCTCGACCTGGGGGGATTTCGGCCCCGACGACGAGCTGGGGCGCCTGAACCTGCTCACCCCCGAGAAGGTGCTGCAGGGCATTGCCGAGGTGCGCGAAGGAGTCACCTTCTGCCTCAGCCTGCCGCTGGACCTGCCGGGCGGCAACGTCCTGAACCCGCGCCGTCACCCGCCGCAGATCACCCCGACGCGCCGCGCCAACGGCCGGCCGAACATGAACTTCCCGGTCTGCGAGGAGGTCGACGGCGCCACCGACGTGATCTGCGACGACCGCGCGCTGATCCACCTGCAATACTCGACGCAGTGGGACTCGCTCGCCCATGTCGGCTCGCTGTTCGACGCGGACGGGGCGGGCGCCGCGCCGACCTTCTACAACGGCTTCCGCGGCGGCCGCGACATCGTCGGGCCGAGCGCACCGGAGGCGGCGGATGAGCCGTCCCGGGCGAAGCGCCTCGGGATCGAGCGCCTCGCCGAGACCGGCATGCAGGGCCGCGCCGTGATGATCGACCTGCGCGCCCATCTCGGCGACGCCAGGACACGCGTCGGCTACGACGAGCTCGCCCGGATCCTGGAGGCCGACGGCGTCGTGGTGGAGCCGGGCGACATGGTCTGCCTGCACACGGGCTTCGCCGAGCGGCTGATCGCCATGGGCGGCGCGCCGGACCCGAAGCTCGTCCACACCCTCTGCGCCGGCCTCGACGGGCGCGACCCGCGCCTCCTCGACTGGATCACCCGCACCGGGCTCTGCGCGCTGATCGCCGACAACTACGCGGTGGAGGCCTACCCGGCTGGCCCCGGCCCCGCCTGCTGCGCGACGCTGCCGCTCCACGAGCACTGCCTGTTCAAGCTCGGGGTCAATCTCGGCGAGTTGTGGCACCTGACGCCGCTGGCCGACTGGCTGCGGGCCCGCGGCCGCAGCCGCTTCCTGCTCACCGCCCCGCCGCTGCGCCTGCCCGGCGCCGTCGGCTCGCCGACGACGCCGATCGCCACGGTGTGACGATCGGGAACGGCCCCGCGGCGCGCTCCCGGGGTCGCCCGGATCAGCCGAGGGCGGCGGGTGCGGCGGCGCGCGGCGGGTCGCCGACCGGCTCCGCGGCGTCCTGGGGCGGCCCGGGGCGGAGGACGGCGCGCTCCCGGAAATGCGGGATGGCCGCCTCGAACACGGCCTCGGCGGCCGCCCGGTCGCCGGCCGCCACGGCGTCGCGCAGCCGCGCCACCCAGGCGTCGAGCCGGTCCCGATCGGCGAAGACCGGCCGCGCCGCCATCACCCCGTCGATGCCCGGCAGGGCGATCCGGGGCTCCTCGCGGGCGAACAGGATCTCGTTGAGCCGCTCGCCGGGCCGGGCGCCGGTATAGGCGATCTCGATCTCGGTGCCGGGCTCGAAGCCGGCCAGCCGGATCATCCGCTCGGCGAGGTCGGCGATCCGCACCGGCTGCCCCATCTTGAGCACGTAGACCGCGGCGCGCTCCGCGCCCGCCCGGGCCTCGCCGTCGGCGTGGGAGGCGGCCGTCAGCACGAGGTCGCAGGCCTCGCGCACGGTCATGAAGTAGCGGACCATGTCCGGGTGGGTGACGGTGACCGGGCCGCCCCGGGCGATCTGCGCCTTGAAGACCGGCACGACCGAGCCCACGGAGCCCAGCACGTTGCCGAACCGCACGGCGATCAGCCGGGTCGGGTGGTCCGGCCGCGCCGACTGCGCGGCGTCGAGGGCCTGGGCGACCATCTCGGCGAAGCGCTTCGTGACCCCGAGCTGCGAGACCGGCTCGATCGCCTTGTCGGTGGAGATCATCACGAGCGCCCGCGCGCCCGCCGCCACCGCCGCCTCGGCGACGTTGATCGAGCCGAACACGTTGGTCTTGATGCCCTCCTGCCAGTCCCGCTCCAGGTAGGGCACCTGCTTCAGCGCGGCGGCGTGGAGCACGTAGTCGGGCCGGAACGCCGCGATCACCGCGTGCGTCCGCTCACGGTCGCGGATATCGGCCAGCACCCCCGTCACGGCGGTCTCGGCGGCCAGGATCGCGGGGTGGCTGAGGATGCCGTGGAGCGCCGGCTCGGAGGATTCGAGCACCAGCACGGCGGCGGCCCCGAAGGCCACGGCCCGCAGGCAGATCTCCGAGCCGATCGACCCGCCGCCGCCGGTCACCACGACCCGGCGGCCGGCGAGGAACGCCTCCAGACGCGGCCGGTCGATGGCGACGGTCGGCCGCAGCAGCAGGTCCTCGATCTCCAGCGGCGCCAGTTCCGGACCCTGCACGCCCTCACCGAGGCCGACGACCCGAGCGAGGGGCAGGCCGAGGCGCCGGGCGCGGGCGATCAGGTCGTCCGGCGCCGCCTCCGGCACGAGGGCGCTCGGGGCGGCCACGAGCCGCCGCACCGGCTCGCCGCGGGCGGCGAGGTCGGCGACCACGCGCTCGAGATCCGGGAAGCCGCCGAGCACCGGCACGCCGCGCATGAACTGGCCGCGCTCGTCCGCTCGGGGCGACAGGATGCCCCGCGGCGCGAGCTTCCGCACCGAGCCCGCCTCGATGGCGCGGATCAGCACGTCCATGTCGGCGCCGCGCCCGAGGAGCAGGGTCGGGACGGTGGCGGCCCGCGCGCTCGACTGCCGGGAGCGGGTGTCTTTCAGGTAGCGGAACGCCAGGCGCGTGCCGCCCAGGAAGAAGATCTGCAGCACCCAGTAGAGCAGGATCGCGATCTTGCCGAAGAAGTAGAATCCGTAGAGGTCGGACGAGACCAGCACCCAGTCGATCACCAGGAGCGCCAGGGCCAGGACGCTGGCCGCCCGGACGATGCCGGCGAGGTCCTGCAACGAGGCGAAGCGCCACTTGGTCCGGTAGAGCCGGAAGCGGCCGTAGACGAGGCCGGCGAGGACGAGGAACGGCGGCAGCAGCAGGGGCAGGGCGTGCAGACGCTCGGCCAGCATGCCGCCCTGGAAGCGGAACAGGAAGGTGAGCACCACGGCGGCAGCGGTCGCCGCGAGGTCGTGGGTCACCATCACCGCGGTCTTGTAGAGGCGCTGCTGCATCGGGAGCCGGATGGGATGCCGCGGGGTATCCGCCGCGGCACCGGCCCTGTCAACGCGGCCCGCCCAGGGCCGGAGCCGGGGCCGGAGCCGGGGCCGGAGGCGGCGCCGGCCTCAGCCCAGCGCCCGGGCCGCCGCACCGGCCGCGTCGTCCACCCGGTCGATGTCGGGGGCGTCGATGAGCCGGTAGCGGGCCTGGATCAGCCCGAAGGCCCCGAAGGCGGCGTGGCCGGCCGCCACGAGCCCGAGGAGGATCCAGCCGTAGGGTTGTGCGCGCAGCAGCGCGAAGGCCTCGGCCAGACCCTTGGCATCCGAGGAGCGCTGGTGCCACGCGGCGGCCACGAGGAACCCGCCGATGATCAGGAAGGCGAGGCCCCGCGCCGCGTAGCCGAAGCGGCCGATCGGGCCGGCCCAGCGGTCCCGGGCCCGGGCGTCGAGGGCGAGCCGGTCGGTGACGTCCCCGCGCCACGCCTTGCCGAGGAAGCCGAACCCGCCGCCGACGACCGCGAGGCCGACGAGGGCCACGAGCCAGCGGCCGAAGGGCTTGCTCAGGAGCCACGCGGTGCCGTCATGCACGCCGTCGCCGCCGCTCATGCCCAGGCCGAGGCTGAGCGAGGCCGCGCTGGCGGCGAGCCCGAGATAGAGCCCGGCGCTGATCAGGTGGGCACCGCGCACCGCGAGGCCCTTGGCGGAAGTGCCCCGCCGGTCGGCATCGGTGATGCCCTCGACGAGGCGCCAGAGGGCGAAGCCGGCGAGGCCGAGGGCGATCAGGCCGACGACGGCCGCGCCGAACGGCCCGGCCATGACGGCGCGGAGCGCGTCCTTGCTGTCGCCGGCCCGGCCGCCATGCCCCAGGGCCGCCAGCAGGGCCAGGGCGCCGACCACGATGTAGACCACGCCGCGGGCGCCGTAGCCGAAGCGGGCGATGCGCTCGATCGCGTTGCGGCCGCCGGGAAGGGTCCTCATCGGCGGGACCCGGCTTCGGGGAATCGGGTGTCGGGCACGGGCGGCATCCTGTGGAGCGGGAGCGTTCAACGCCCGGCGGCGCGCACCCGATCCGTTGCCGGCACAACCTCCGTGGCCGCCCTACATGGGCGTCCGGTCGGCGCGGCCGGTGAGCGCCACGTAGAAGCCGAGCCCGTCCTGGGCCGGCAGGGTCTGCAGGCGCTCGATCAGGCCGCGGCGCTTCGCGTCGAGGAGCAGGCGCCCGGCCGGCTGGAACAGGGTCTCGCCGCCGCCCTCCGGGGGCGGATCGAGCCGGATCGCCACGGTCTTGCCCTTGGCGAAGCGGCTGCGCTCCAGCATGTCCTTGAGCGAGGCCTCGGCGGTCGCCCGGTTGGTGCCGCGCAGATCGAGCACCGACTCGGCGTCGGTCACGCCGAGGGAGCCGCGCAGCTTGGCCGCGTAGAAATCTTCGAAATGGGGCAAGTCGGTGCCTTGATGCTTCGCCGTTCGATCAGGTGGGGTGCGGCCGCTCAGAAGGCGAGACCGCGGTAGAGGTCGCGCACCGGCACGGCGCCGTCGAGCTCCGGCAGCGACACGGTGCCGTCGAGCCCGAGGGCCGCGACGCTCCAGTCGTCGCCCGCGCGTCGCCAGACCTCGACCCGCGCCTCGTCGGAATAGACGATCAGGAGCACGGCGAGGCTCGGCACCGTCCGGTAGAAGTCGATCTTCCGGCCGCGGTCGAGACTCATGCTCGAGGGCGAGAGCACCTCGGCGACGAGGAGCGGGTCGGTCGCGTAGCCCTCCGGCAGCGGCGGCCCGCACCGCACCACCACGTCGGGGATCGGGGCGAAATCGTCCATCGCGGCGCTGAGGATCGCCAGCCCCGGCATGGCGCGGCAGCCCTTGGCATCCGCGAAGTCGCCGATTCGGCGGATCAGGTTCGCGACGATTGCCTGATGCCGCTCCCGCGGCGGCGCCATGAGCACGGGCTCGCCGTCGAGCAGCTCCCAGCGCTCGTGCGCGGGCCGGCCCTCCACCCAGAGCCTGAACTCGGACACATCCATCCGCGCGTCGCGCTTCGCGGCCAGAGCCATCGCCGATCCCCACCTCGGCCGGATCGTAGCACCGGGCCGGCCGCCCGCAACAGGTCCGGCCCGGAAGGCCATCCCCGCGTGGACGTCACGGCCAATGCCAAGCCGGCCTCCCTCGGGGACTCGGAGGCCGGCACAGGGCGACCGGCACAGGGCGAACGGCGCAGCGACGGACTCAGTCGGCGCCGGGTCCGGCCGCCGCGACGGTGGCGCCGGCCTCCAGGAAGCGCTGCGGATCCACCGGCTCGCCGTCGATGCGGGTCTCGTAGTGGAGATGCGCCCCGGTGGAGCGCCCCGTCGAGCCGACAGCGCCGACCGCATCGCCCGCGGCCACGCGCTGCCCGGGGCGGACCGTGATGCGAGCGAGGTGGCCGAACCGCGTGGTGACGCCGTGGCCGTGGTCGATCTCGACCATGTTGCCGTAGCCGCCAGCGGCCTCGGCGGCGATCACCCGGCCCGGCGCGGTGGCGCGCGCGGGCTCGCCGTACTCCGCCTTCAGGTCCAGCCCGGTATGGAGGGCGAGGCCGCGGGTGAAGGGGTCGAGGCGCGTGCCGAACGGGCTCGACACGGTCGCGCCTCCCCGGATCGGGCGTGCCAGGGGCAGGGTGGCGGCGAGCCGGCGCAGGCGCTCGCCGTCGTCGAGCGCGCGCCGGGCCAGGGCGAGGCCCTCCGCGAAGCCGGTGCCGTCCAGGGCGCGGCCGTCGAGGGGCACGAACGGTCCGCCCAGCCCGGCGGCCGGCGCGGCCGCGCCGGTGCGGTCGGGATCGAGGCGGTCGGGGTCGAGACCGGTGCGGCCGATCAGGCCGCGCAGCCGCCGAACCGCGTCCCCGGCCCGGGCGGCAAGCCCGGCGAGGCGCTCGCCCTGGGCCGCCTGCAGGCCGTCGAGCCGGGCCTCCAGCCGGATCAGGCCAGTCTCGGCCTCGCGCGCGCCGCGGCGGGGCAGGGGATCGCGGGCGGAGCGCGGCGCCGGAGCCGCACCCTCAGTCGGACGCAGGAAGAGATCGCCGTAGCTCCCGCCCGGCGCAGCGCCGGGCCGCCCGGGCAGGGCGCCGGTCGTGGACGGGTCGGGCAGGGCCTGCCGCTCCAGGTCGGTGAGGGCGGCGCTGCGCCGCTCCAGCTCGGCCTGGCGCTCCAGGGCGGCCGCGACCCGGTCGGCCAGCCCCGCCTCGCTCCCCGCCCGGTCGCTCCGGTCGCGGTCGAGGCGGTCCTGGAGCTCGCCGATGCGCGCCTCGTAGGCGTCGCGCAGGGCGGCCTGCCGGGCCACGAACCCGGCGAGCACGTCGTCGTGGAACACGATCAGGTAGGAGGCCCCGAGCGCCCAGGCCACCGCCAGGGCGAGGCCGGCGCTGAGCCAGGGGGCCGGCCGGTGCGGCCTGAGACGCGCGGGGAACTTCGGAGGCTGCATCGGGACGGCACCGGAGGAGCCGCCATTCAGACCTCAGTAGGGTTAAGGATCCGTCGCGCGCCGGGCGTCAGGAGGACGTCAAGGGGACGTCAAGCGGACGTCAGGGCAGGGCGCGCGCGGCCGCCAGGACGGCCTCGGCGTGGCCGGGCACCTTCACCTTCGGCCAGATCCTGGCGACGCGCCCCTCCCGGTCGACCAGCACGGTGGTGCGCTCCACGCCCATGTACTTGCGCCCGTACATGCTCTTCTCGACCCAGACGCCGTAGGCCTCGAGGACAGTCTTGTCCTCGTCGGCGGCGAGCGGGAAGGTCAGCCCGTACTTGCTGCAGAACTTGTCGTGGCTCTTCACCGGGTCCGGCGACAGGCCGACGACCTTGGCGTCCGCCTCCGCGAAGGCCGGCAGCAGGCCGTTGAAGTCCTGCGCCTCCAGCGTGCATCCGCTCGTGTCGTCCTTCGGGTAGAAGTAGAGCACGACTTTGTGACCGCGGAGCGCGGACAGCCCGACACGCCCTCCGCCCGAGGCGGGAAGGTCGAAATCGGGGGCGGTATCCCCCTCTGACAGCGGCATCGTGCCTTCCTTTCGGCCGATTGATGATGTGCAACCGATCTCGTGCGCGGGCTCAAGCGATGGCACCGCGCACGTCCGAGCCAAGCCCGGAGTCGCGGCCGCTGTAAAGCGCGGGCGCGCTTCGATCCACCGGCCGCGGAGCCCGAGGGCGCCGCGCGCAGAGACCCCGGAACAAAGGTCCCGATGGCGGACGAGACAACGCCGGCATGCAGGCCTCGGGGGAAGGCGCGACGCGTCGGCGGCGTCTGCCTCGTGAGCGCCCTCGCGCTGGTGCTGCTCGTCGGCGCCGGTGTCGGCCTCGTGGCCCTGCGCCTGTCGAACGGGCCGCTGCAGATCGACGGCCTGTCGCGCCGCGTCGCCGCCGCCGTGGCCGAGCGGATCGGACCCGGCTGGAGCATCGGGCTGCGCGGCAGCAGCCTGGAGCTCGACCGCGAGAACGCGCTCAGCCTGCGCTTCTCCGGCCTCGACATCCGCAATCCGCAGGGCGACCTCGTGGTGCGCGCGCCCCTGGCGCTCGTCAGCCTCGACCCCTGGGGGCTCCTGCGGCTCAACCTGCAGCCGCGCTCGATCGAGTTCCGCGAGACGCAGACCACCGCGCTGCTGCACCGGGACGGCTCCATCGCCTTCGCGGCCTCGGAGGCCAACCACCCGGTCGACGTCGCGCCGCACACGCCGCCGAGCGTGGACGGGGTGCGCGGCACCGTCTCGCCGCTCTCGGCCGCGATCGCGTCGATCTTCGGGATCGTCCTCGATCCGGGCGGCGTGATCGGCGCCCTCGACCGCGCCCGCGTCACCGACGCGCGCCTGCGGCTGATCGACGAGGACGGCCGCGAGCGCGCGGTCTTCGCGCGGGTCAACGGCCTGTTCGGGCGCGACCCGGTCAACGGCACCCGCAACTTCGAATTGCGTCTCGACGGCCCGCACGGCGAGTGGCGCTTCGGCGGCACGCTGCGCGACGGCGGGGACGGGCAGGAGCGCTCGGGCGTCATCACCCTCGACGACCTGCCGGTCACCGATCTCCTGCTGCTCTCGGGCCAGTCGGGCCTGCCGCTGACCACCGACCTGAAGCTCTCGGCCCGCGCCGACGTGAGCCTGACGGCCGGCCGCATCCGGACCATGAACGCCAAGCTCCACACCGGCGACGGCACGTTCCTGATCGAGGAGAAGGACTTCAACCCGGTCACGGTCGAGAGCCTCGACGCCTCCCTGGACTGGGACGAGGCCAACCGGGTGATGTCGCTCACCGGCCTGGACTATCGCGGGGCCGGCAACGCCGTCCACCTCACGGGGACGTGGACGGGCAGCCCCGCGGGCGCGAGCACGGCCTGGACCGCGACGCTGGCGAGCCGCGACGCCACCCTGCGCGGGGCGACTCCGCAGGACGCGCCGGTGAAGATCGACGCCCTCGACGCGCAGCTCTCCGGCCGCGACGGCGGCATCGCCATCGACGCGCTGACCCTGTCGGGGCCCGGCGTGAAGGGCGCCATCACCGGGACGATCGGCACCAGCGCCGACGACGGCGGCCTGACCCTGCACCTCGCCGGCCACGACGGCGAGGTCCGTACCGGGCTGCGGCTCTGGCCGGAGCACATCGCGCCGCCGGCCCGCACCTACCTGGTGGACCAGCTCCGGCGCGGCCGGGTCGATTCCGTCGACATCAAGGTGAAGATGTCCGGGGCGGTCCTGGCGGCCGCCACCCGGGGCGACCCCGCCCCCGACGACGCGGTCCACATCGATTTCCACGTCTCGGACGCGGCCATCGACGTCACCGCCGATTCCCCACCGGTGACCAAGGGCAACGTCGTCGGCGTGATCACCGGGCGCTCGACCACGGTGCGCAACGTGACCGCCGAGGTCCACGGGCCGGACGGGCGCGGGCTCGCCATCTCGGACGGCAGCTTCGTCATCCCGCAGATCACCCCGGACCGGGTCGTGGCCCAGATCGGGATGCGGCTCTCCGGCGGCGCCGACGGCATGGCCTCCGTGCTCCAGGCCAAGCTGTTCAAGAGCGTGATGAGCGTCGACCTCGACCCCGCCACGATCAAGGGCAGCGCCGACCTGCGCGTCGACTTCCCCCTCGACCTCAAGCACATCCCCGACCTGCCGGACCTGCCGGTGACGCTGACCGGCTCGCTGGCCGACCTCTCGGTCGACAAGGTGATGGGCCGGGACCGGCTCGAATCGGGCCGGTTCAACCTCGTCTACGACCGGGGCGCCTTCACGCTGAAGGGCGACGGCCGGGTCGCGGGCGCGCCCATGTCGGTCGACCTGCGGCAGCCGAAGGTCGGGCAGCCCGGCGAGGCGGTGGTCAACGTGTCGCTCGACGAGGCAGTCCGCAGCCGCAAGGGCCTGCCGACCGCGCCGCAGCTCACCGGCACCATCCCGGTCCGCGCGGTGGTGCAGATCGGCCGGCCGGGATCCGGCAAGCCGCCGATCCGGGTCGAGGCGGATCTGGCGAAGGCCGGGATCGACGGGCTGGTCCCGGGGCTGACCAAGCCCCCGGGCAAACCGGGACGGCTCACCTTCACCCTGGTCGACAGCGGCCAGACCTTCGACCTGCGCGACTTCGCCCTCGACGCGGCCCCGGCGAGCGCGCGCGGCACCGTCTCGATCACCCAGGAGGGCGGCCTGGAGCGGGCGGACCTGACCAGCGTCAAGCTCTCCCCCGGCGACGACCTGCGCGTGAGCCTCGACCGGACCGGCGGCGGCTACAAGGTCGTGGTCCGGGGCGCGGTGGCCGACGCCCGGCCGTTCCTGAAATCGCTGGGCGCCCCCGACCCGAAGGGAGGCCGAGAGGCGCGGGACGCGAATCCGAAGGATATCGACGCCGACATCCAGGTGCCCATCGTCACCGGCTTCAACGAGGAGGCGCTGACCGGCGCCAACCTGAAGCTCTCCCTGCACGGGAAGACCCTGCGGGCCGCCAACATCACCGGGCGCTTCCGCGCGGCCCCCTTCGCCGCCACGGTGACCCGCGGCGAGCGCGGCGTGCCGACCCTGTCGGTGGAATCGGCCGATGCCGGCGCGACGCTGCGGTTCGTCGACGTGTACCGGCGGATGTATGGCGGCCGGCTCACGGCCGGGATCGGCCTCAACGACGGCCCGCAATCCGGCGTCGTGCAGATCCGCGACTTCATCCTGCGCAACGAGCCCGCGCTGTCGAGCATCATGGCGCAGGGCCCGGAGCCGTCCGACGCGGAGACGGCCCGCGGCCGACGGGTCGCCCCGGGCCGGGGCGCGGGCGACGTCACCTTCGACCGCATGCGCGCCAATTTCGTGCGCACCGGCACCCGCGTCGACTTCACCGACGCGGCGATCTCGAACGCCGCCATGGGTTTCACCCTGTCGGGCTGGCTCGATACCGGCCGCGAGCGCACCGACATGACCGGCACCTTCGTGCCGCTCTACGGCCTGAACAACGTGGCCTCGCAGCTGCCGCTGCTCGGGCCGCTGCTGGGCGGCGGCCACAACGAGGGCCTGTTCGCGGTCAATTTCCGCGTCTCCGGCAAGCTCGCCTCGCCGGACGTGAGCGTGAACCCGCTCTCGGCGATCGCCCCGGGCTTCCTGCGCAAGCTGTTCAGCGCCGGCGGCGGCCCCTTCGCGGACGGGATGCCGGGCGTCCCGCAGCAATAGGGCGGGCGGCCCGGAAGAGCCGCCCGCCCCTGTCTCACGCGCGGATGAAATCCGCGATCACGGCCGGAGCCGCGGTGTCGAAGCCGACCACGTCGAGCATGCCGGGATCCTCCGGGTCGGCGATGCTGAAGCCGTTGGAGACCAGCCCAACGACCACCAGCTTCGCCGGGATCCCGGTCTTCTCCCGGTACGCCCGCAGCGCCTGGACCGGGTGGACCGGCCCCGCCCAGGTCTCCGAGTCCGTGTAGACCACGAACGCGTCGGCCTTGACGCCCCGCTCCAGCGCCCAGCGCATCGGCAGGGAGCAGTCGGTGGCGCCGAACGGCAGGTCGGCGGTCGCCCGCACCGCCTGATCGAGCCGCGTCGACGGCCCGATCGGCAGCGGCGTCATCGCGGCCCCCTGGCTCCAGGCCCGGCCGGCCTCGGCGGTGAAGCCCAGCACCTGCCAGTGCTCCTCGGTCGCCGCGGTGACGAGCGCCATCGCGGCGGCCGCCTCCCGGGCCGTGAGCGTCGAGCCCGCGACCGTGCTGGCGCCCATCGAGCCCGAGACGTCCAGCGCCAGCACGAGGCGCCGGCCCGTGGGCTCGACCGCGCCGAACGCCGTGTAGAACGCGGCGTTCAGCGCCTCGACGATCGCCGCCACCGGCTCCCAGGCGAGCTTGCCCCGCTGACCGTGCCCGGAGGCGTAGGTCTTGAGGGCCAGCAGCAGCGCCATCGGGTGCAGGCGCGCCCGGAGGATCCGCTCCCGGTCCGACAGGACCGCCCGGACGTGCTCGGTGCCCTCCGAGAAGGGCGCGAGCACCCCCGCGGCCGTCAGGCGGCCGAGCTGGCGCACGAGGGCGCCGACCGGCATCCGCTCGATCAGGGCCTCGTTCACCGCGCGGCTGCCCATCAGCCCGGTCGGCAGCGCCTCCCACGGCAGGCCGTGCGAGCGCACCAGGGCGGCGGCCACCGCCCCGTCGAGGCCCTCCGCCTGCACCCGCGCGAAGGCGTGGACGAGCCCGGGGGCGGCCTCGGTCACGGTGCCGCGGCAGATCCAGTCGAACAGCGCCTTCCGGGCGGGCTCCTCCGTCTCCGGATGGGCCAGCCGCAGGAGGTCGCGGTGCGACCAGCCCTGGCGGGTCCGGTACTTCACCGCCTGGAAGGCCAGGGCCTCCACGGGCTTGGCGCAGTACCAGTCACCGACCGCCCGGCGCAGGCCCCGGCCCCAGCCGCGCATCGCCTCGACGGAGGCGGCGAACTGGAACAGGTGCGTGCCGGTGCGGCAGACCCGCGGCAGGGCCGCGAGCGCCGCGCGCCGGGTCGCGAGGTCCGCCGACGCGGCGGCCAGCGCCAGGGCGAAGATCGCCGGATCCGGCTTCGGAGCCCGGCCGCCCTCGCTCACCGCCACGATGGCGGCGACCGCGCGGGCGCCGTCCTGCGCGATGCACCGCTGCACCGCCGCCGCGTTCTCGGCGGTCAGGGCGCGCGGGCTCGCGTAGTACGAGCCGCCCTCGGAGCCGAGCACCAGGAAGCGGTCGAGCCGCGCCCAGTCGCCGACCGCGAAGGCGTGGCCTCCGGCGGCGTTCGGCACCGTGCCGGGGATCGGCTCCGTCTGCGGGGTGGCGCGGAGCCGGAACATCTGTGCGAGCTTCGTCATGGCGGGCTCCTCTCGGTCTCTCCTCTCTCCATCGCGGCCGATCGCCGGCCGGTGGCGCGTCCCGGCGCGCGCGGTCGGGCGGGGACGCGGCCGCGGCGCGTCGTCCACCGCCGCTCGCGCGCGGCCGGTCTCTCGTATGGTCGGTGGCGGGGTTCCGTCCGGCCGGGCGCGGGCGTGGCGGCGACGAGGGGCTTATCCGATGCTCTGCTTGAGCTACGGGCCTGACGACCCGGCGGGACTCGCACCCGCACCCCTCGGATCCCGATAACCTTCGTCTTCCGGCCCGCGTCCGGGCGATGCGGGCGTGGGGTGAGGAACGGTGTCCGGGCGCTCTATCCGGTCTGAGCTACGGGCCTCGCGGCCCGGCGGGATTCGAACCCGCGACCTCCCTTCGGTGAAGATAACCGTTCCTCTCCGGCCCGCATTGTCGGCCGGGATCCGCGCACGGTCGGCGCCCCGGTCGTCTCGCGGGGCCCTGCGGTCGTGGTGTCGGAGACGGGCATGAGCTCCGGCGACCTCGCGGCCCCCGACGGGGATCGAACCCGCAACCTCCGCGGGACAAGCCCGCGGCGCTCTACCGATGATAACCGTCCCCTGCCGGCCCGCAGGGTCCTCGAGACGCGCTCAGCCTCTCGGGCCGAGAGCCCCGCGATACGACCGTAACGGTCGCATCAGCCCGGAACGGGCGAACGCCGCGACGTCGATGCCGTCGTGCTGTTTCATGCCATGCTCCGTCCGAACGGGGCTTCGGGTGACGCGGGCGTGTCGATGAGGCTCGGGGGGATCCGTGACAGGGATAACCGAGCGTCTCCGGCCCGCGCCGGTGAACTGCGATGGGCTGCCAGCGGCGACCGTTGCGAAGGGAACCGGACTCGTCCGCCGCGGCGCGCGGGCCGCGGATACGAGGAGCGTGCGGTCACTTCAGATCACCGGCCCGGCAGGCCGATGGCGCGGTGGATACGGTCGCGCTCGGCCTGCGTCAACCGAAAACTTGAAAATTCTTTCAGTTCGGGCGATCTCCGGCCCATGATCACTGCCGCTCAGATCCGCGCCGGCCGCGGACTTCTCAAGTGGACGCAAGGGGTTCTCGCGAGCCGCGCCGCGGTCTCCGTCGTCACCCTGAACATGATCGAGAGCGAGCAGGTCCAGCCCCGCAGCCGGACCCTCGCGGCGATCCGCACGGTCCTCGAAGGGGCGGGCATCCGCTTCGTCGGCGACGCGCAGGAGGGCTACGGGGCGATCCTGCGCCCCGCCCCCGCGACCGGGTCCGGAGACGCACCGGCACAGAAAAGCCCGGCACGGCGGACCGCACCGGGCTGAAGCCGAACCGGCCTGCGCGGGTGCGCTATTTCTCGACGAAGGCCTTCTCGATGACGTAGTGGGCGGCCTCGCCGTGGTTGCCCTCCTCGTAGCCGCGGGACGTCAGGAGCTCGCGGGTGTCGCGGATCATGTCGGGGCTGCCGCAGAGCATGAAGCGGTCGTTCTCGATCGCCATCGGCGGCAGGCCGATATCCTCGAACAGCTTGCCCGAGACCATCAGGTCGGTGATCCGGCCGCGGTTGCGGAACGGCTCGCGGGTCACGGTCGGGTAGTAGACCAGCTGGTTCGAGATCATCTCGCCCAGGAACTCGTGGCGCGGCAGCGTCTCGGTGATGGTC
>NZ_KB911321.1:0-10667 GCF_000383455.1 Methylobacterium sp. 285MFTsu5.1
CCATCTCGGCGTTGAGCGCCCACTCGGCCAGGGCCTTCTTCAGCTCGTCCAGCAGGCCATCGGCCTCGAAGGCCGTCTTCGGATCGGCCCCAGCCAGGAGCTGGTCCAGGATTGCGTCAGGGATGCGGGGTGCTTTGCGTCGTGCCATCGGGAACCTCCTTCGGATCCACTATGGCCGCCCGCACACGAAATTCCTGACAGTCCCGGATACGGCGGGGCATGGCGTCCTCCGGAAAGCCGATCTCCGGAGATGGGGCACGTCCCGCCGGCCGGCACACTTCGCCACACGAAGTGCGGAAGAACCACGATCCTCCGGCGTTGACAGCCATATTCAGCAGCAGCTGACCTCACGCTGCAGCTTGACCCGCGGCCACCTGCGCGCCTGCCTGGATCACACCTGCCTTCGAACCTGCCGCAGGCAGGAAGGTGCTGCTCGACATCGCCAAGGCGGCGAGCAGGACGGGCGGAAGTTCGCGCATCCGAAGTCCGCATATCAGGGTATTGCCGAGCATGCGCCGAACCTATAGCACCCCGACGAAGACGCACCCACGTACCTCAACCAGGGAATGAGCATCTCCCGGAGTAGAGGCGGTGCAGCCTCAAACGTCACAAACGCCCATGCCGCCGGAGATTACCAAAATGAGCATCAATCGAACGACGTTTCATGAGTCAGGACCGCAACATCCGGCTCAGCAATACTCCTCGAGAATGTTCATTAGCAAAGTGGAAATCTTCATAAGGATGGACGATTACAAACCGAAAGCAACGCCATTAACACTGGCGAATTTAAAATTTCTGAACAGATCGATCGAGAAAGAACTTTCGAGACCGCCAGGCTAACTGAAATGAACCCATAAGGACGAATTTCAAAGAACTGCGAAACGGCAAACGCGGGAGCAGATTAACCTCACCCGAGTGAGCTCCGAACGCAAACTGATTCGACATCACTTGTTATGTAATACCTAAGGCCCTCCGATGCCACGAATAGCCAGGAAAATCAAGCGTACTTGGACAGATCTAACCGAACAACTGGCAACCGCCAGAGAAATCAAAAATAGATTCGATCCAAATTTTTATAGGCGCTATTTTGGCGATCTAAGTCATCTCCGCGGAGACAGGGCGCTCAAGCGTCACTATTATCGACACGGACGTGTCGAGGGCCGCCCCGCCACTCCAGAAGCTCTAATCAAGAAACTTACCCTCGAGCACGGCGCAATTCCGGCAGATTTCCAACCAGCCGAATATCGGGCAATGAACCCCGACCTGCGGCACCTAGAAGAAAATTACGAACTAATTGCACATTATCTTCAGTTTGGCAGGTACGAAAATCGCGAGTACATTCATAAAGATGAGACAGTAGAACGCGACTACCGGATATACACAAAAAAGGTGTCGAGCACGCGAGAATATCCGGAGAGCTTTCAGGAGTTTGCACGCGCAAAAAATCTGACCTCAACCGTTTGGATCAAGCTCCTAAATCTTGGCGAATTCAACCTGCTAAATCGTGAACTTCTGCCGCGTTCATGTCAAACCAGAATTGAGGCCATTTGCCTCTTTATCGAGAGCGGTGTCGACAGGCAACTCGCATTGTCTGCGAAGTATCGATTTGATCCGATATTTTATGCGACCGTAACCAGCAGCAAGAAAATCTTCAAAGACCCAGCTGAATTGTACAGGTACTGGCTTAATACCGGCTTTGGCCGCGGAGAGGCTCCGAATGAGCTAGAGTTTCTAAACGGCATCATCGGGGAGGATGAGTTTCCAGCCTGTTTCAACGAAGAATTGTACAGACGCAATGCTGCCAAGCATGTATCTGTGCCCGCCGGCCGCGGGAACGCTTTGCGACACTTCATTGAATTCGGATTCGCGAAGAACTTAGACGCAGTCGAAAAAGGGGCTAACGGCGGGAATTTCATGAACGTCCTGGCCCGACGATACCTGCTGCGAAACCAGCTAGTTCTCGCCTCAAAGGCGTCGGACAAGGCAGTCTCTATGGCACAAGGCGTGAGTTCAATACATCACACGCGCGGCGATGTGCTCAGGGCCCAGAACCGAATATCCGATGCAACAAAAGAGTTCCTGATAGCTGCGCACCTACCGAATGCCTCCGTATGGAGCCATATCCACGCGATCGAAGGCTTGGCATTCACGCTTGAGGAATTTGAACAGACGCTGAAGGAAATTGAATTTTCCTCTCAACAGTGCAGCTCGTCCTACCAATGGCGACTCACAGCGCGTCGCGCTCTGACGCATCTGCAAAACGCCAAGCAGAGTCATTATATAACGGCATACAAGAAGGGACGCCGCACCGAGGCCGACAACGAGCTTCATACAGACCTCAAGCTCATTACCGACATATTGTCGAAGATACAATCCTTTCCGGCAGTTCTCCCGCCAAGTAAGCACGGCCCCATTTTGATAATCGCAAATCGCGACTTGGCGCAATGCGATCATTACCGCGTGGTTCAAAAATATAATTATCTCCGGCTTGGTGGATGGGACGCCGAGATTCATAACCAGAATCGGTCGGACGCCTACCGTCCCGCTATCGACCGCGCGAGAGCCGTTATATTCTACAGAACTCCCGCCACGCCAGAAATCATACACGCCATACTATATGCCCGCAGTCTAGGCCTACCAACTTTCTACGACATCGACGATTTGATATTCGACGCCATAGCGTATCCCGACCCCTATAAAAGTTTCCAGGGACAAATCAACGAAGACACATACGCCGGACTACAATATGGGGTTCCTCTATTCCGTTACGCAATGACGTTATGCGATTTCGGCATCGCTTCTACACCCGAACTCGCTATCCACATTCGTCCGCTGGTCCGCACCGGCATATGCCATGTTCTGCGTAACGGCCTCGACTACAGAAATGACGCTTACGTCCTACGGGAGCCGAAACCTCTGTCCTCAGACATGGTGACAATTTTCTATGGGTCGGGCACCAAGGCGCACAATCAAGATTTTAACGATCTCGCGGCGCCAGCATTGGAATATATTTTGCGCGAGCATTCCGATGTCCGTCTGGTGATTGTGGGACACCTTAAACTTACTGCGACATTGCAGGGCTTCGACGAGCGAGTCTATCAGATCCCGTTCAGCAACAATGTATCTGACTATTGGGAGGTGCTGTCGGGTGCGGATATCAATCTCGCACCTCTCGCCAGAAGCAAAACTACGGACTGCAAAAGTGAAATCAAGTGGCTCGAGGCTGCAATGTGCGGCATTCCCTCAGTCGTAAGTTCGACTGCCACTTACGATGAGGCACTTCGCGACGGCGAAGACGTGCTTATAGCGCGATCGCCAGATGACTGGATGCGGGCCTTAGAATACCTTATCCGCAACCCAGAGCGCCGCTACCAGATAGGGAACATGGCTAGACAAAGGGCGATCATCAGCTACAGCTCCGCCGCCGCTGTTGAGGTACTGTCTAAATTTTTGCCGCCACCGACCGCCGTGGCGGCTGGAGAAGAGTATGCACCCGATTTGTATCGTGGCTCTCCAGCGCGATCACGTTGGAATGCTAGAATGAAAGCCACGAACGACTCTGCGGCCTCAGACGCTCCAGAACAGCTCTTACGCGATCCGGCCGAATTGAAGCCTGCGACGTCCAATGGAATAGGTGGACGGCATCGCGTTTTAATCGTCAACATATATTTCCCTCCACATTCGATTGGGGGAGCTACTCGCGTTGTCCGTGACAATGTAGAGTATATATCTTCTCACTATAGCTCCTTATTCGACTTAGCAGTTGTCGCAAGTGACGTTGGCTCGAACAATCCGGGTGAGATATCTGTCGATTCATACGGCGACATACCGGTCTATCGGATTGGGATAGAGAGTAAACATTATATGGATTGGTATGGTTTTGACGAACAAATGGCTGCTCCCTTCCAGCAGGCAATCGACCGCTTCAATCCTGATCTAATTCACTTTCACTGTGTGCAAGGTTTAACCGCTACGCCAGTCGAAGTGGCAGTTCAGCGTAATATCCCATATATCGTTACCACTCATGATGCATGGTGGATTTCAGACTTCCAATTTCTGATCGATGAGGATGGCCAGCTCCATCTTCCGTCATCCGATCATTTGGCATCGTCAAGCGACGTACCGCTCGGTCGGCTGGCTTCCCTAGCACGACGGCGGCGTCTGGAGCGCCTACTTGCAAAGGCGACAAAAGTCTTGAGTGTATCGCAGAGTTTCGCTGATATTTATAGAGCCGCTGGTGTTTCGCAAGCTGTCGCGGTTCCAAACGGTATATCAAGACTCCAATTCCTACGTCGTAATGAATCCAGAAATGGCAGAGTGCGGCTCGGCCACATAGGGAACCGCTCCGCTCATAAAGGGGCCACATTGCTAGAGGCGATACTCCGCTCGAATGAGTTCCGGAATCTTAGCCTGACGATGGTGGATAACAGGTACGACGCGGGTTACAGTAGGACTGAAACTTGGGGGACAACTCCCGTTGAGATTATTGGTCCAGTCCCACAAGCGAAAGTGCCCGAATTGTATGCCCAGCTAGATGTCCTTCTAGCCCCTTCACTATGGCCCGAAAGTTTCGGGCTGGCGGCGAGAGAAGCCAAAGCGGCAGGTTTGTGGGTCGTCGCGAGCAGTTTAGGTGCAATCGGTGAGGAGATCGAGGAGAATGTAGACGGCCACGTTGTAGAGGTGAATGACATTAATCAATTGCAAGGCGTCTTACATCGTATAGATGAATATCCAAGCCGGTATCTGGTTTCTCCACACCGAACAGGCACTCAACCTCGCTGGTCAGATGATCAGGGTGAGGATCTTGTTCGGATCTATCGAGAGATACTGAGGTCCCGATTGGCGCAGAAAGGGCTGGCGCTGACGCCCAACTAACCACCGAGACAAATCGTTAGCATAAGGTTCGATGAGGGCAGTAGACGTTGCGTTGTAACCCGCCTTACAGATTTCGCAGCCGACGTTTCGACCTGCGGCGCTGGACAGGCGCTGTCGCTCGTCTGGAAGTGCCCTATGTCATTACGACCTAACGCGTTGCTAAAAAAGCGGCGTTCAGGATGCAGCCGTCAGCCACATCGCGAATATGCCTGTAAGCAGGCTGATTGATCCCGAATGGAGTTATGACCATGACATGGTCACCGGTAACACGTCGCGATGCATTCCTCACTCGCGGTACTAATCCAAATACTGGACGAGGCCTTGAGATCGGGGCTCTGAACAATCCTATCATTCCTTCAGGAATAGGCTCTATCAAGTACGTAGACTATACCGACACTGAGGGATTGCGGAGGCAGCACGCGGCCTTGCCGGACAGGGTCGCTGGCATTGTAAACGTCGACTATGTATGGCGCGGGTCGGGGTCCCTCGCCGAAGTCGTGGGCGAGGTGGACGCTTTCGACTTTGTGATAGCGAGCCATGTGATCGAGCATGTGCCGAATACGCTGGGATGGTTTCGCGGTATCTGTTCCGTCATGAAGCCAGGTGGCGTGTTTAATCTCGCGGTCCCGGATAAACGTTACACTTTCGATCTGAAGTGTCCCCTTAGTACGCTGGCCCAATTGATCGAGGCAGATATGCTCAATTATCAAATTCCGAGCGTACGGCAGATGTTTGAGCATACGTTCAACATAGCGAAGATCGAGCCTGGCGCAATTTGGCTTGATAACTTGAATGTGGACTCGCTCGAAAAATATAACTCTGATTACGCCATTTATCTGGCTCATGATCAAGCGTCAAAAATCATAAGTGAAGGCACCTACATTGATAGTCATTGCTGGTTTTATACTCCATCGTCGTTCCTTGAGTTGATGGAGGGCGCTGTGTTGCTCGAAAGATTTGATTTTCTCCTAACTCACATCGAGCCCACGCTTGAGGGTGACTTCGAGTTCTTCGTATCTCTTGAGAAGCCTCAGAGGGTAGAAACGCGAGAGAAGCTAAAAATGCAACAATTTGGACTGATTCAAGATGCGAAGCGTCTCGTTGCTGAACGTCAGCGGAGATTTTCATTAGCTGCCCTGATGTGAGCACGTTGTAAGATAGAGTTGCTCCAGTTTAGAGTTGTTCCCGATCAGGTAGAGACGGCCAAGTCGTTCTTGTAGCCGGCTGCGGCGAGGTAGCTGCGGCACTCCTGCGGCGTGAAGCGCGTGAAGGCCTGTTGGATCCCTGCCCGGAGATCCGGGACTGTGCGGGCGGCCGCACTCCGCAACAGCGCTTTCAGCTTTGCGAACACTTGCTCGATCGGGTTGAAGTCGGGGCGGTAGAACGGAAGATTGAGGAGCCGCGCTCCCGCGGCCCCGATTGCATCTTGCCCGCCGGCAACCTTGTGGGCTGGTAGGTTGTCCATGACGACGTCGTTACCGGGCTGTAGGTCTGGGACCAAGGTCTCGGTGACGTAGCTACGGAAGCGCGTGCCGTTCGTGGGGCCGTCCAGCAGCGCGGTCGCGCACTGGAGTTGACCCGTTTTGGTGGCTCTTCGTCATTTCGTGTGGCTTCCCCGTGCGTTCTCCGTTCGTGTGAGAAGGACGGAGCTTGGCGATGGCGCGGCTGCACGAGGTTCCTGGCTGCCGGGTACTCTCCATCGAAGACGGGCATGAGGCGAGCGTTGTCATGCACGTTCGCGGCTGTCGCTGCGCAGGACGATGTCCCGTTTGCGGCACGCTGAGCACCGCCCGTCACGGCTCCTATCAGCGGCACCCCGCCGATCTACCCTCCCTTGGACGCGCCGTTCGGCTCGACCTCACCGTCCGGCGTCTGCGCTGCCTCAACCCCTCCTGTCCCCGACGGACATTCTGCCTTCCTGCCCCTTCTCTCCTGGCTCCGCACGCCCGACGAACCCGACGCCTCGCCAAGGCCCAGCAGCGCGTCGGCTTGGCCATCAACGCTCGAGCCGGTGCGCGCCTGCTGGCAAATCTCTCCATGCCGGCGAGCGCCTCGACGCTGCTGCGCCTCATGCACGCCGCGCCCTTGCCGCGCGTTGCACGAGCGCGGGCAATCGGTGTCGACGACTGGGCCTGGCGTCGTGGGCGCGCCTGGGGCACGCTCGTCGTCGACCTCGACCATCATCGTGCCATCGATCTTCTGCCCGACCGCAACTCGGCGACCTTCGAGGCTTGGCTAGCGTCGCACACCGATCTGGAGATCGTCGCACGGGATCGGTCGACAGGCTACGCGCGTGCGGCCCAGGCCGTCGTCCCGCGTGCCCAGCAAGTCGCGGATCGCTGGCACCTCCTTCTGAACGCGCGCCAGATGCTGGAACGCTGGTTGGTCGGCGCTCATGCCCGCCTGCGCGCCCTTCCCGTCCCCTCCGGCGCGGCGGCTCCCGTTCCTGATTACGCCCGCGACCACGCTTTCCCGCGCAGCCGCACAGATCAAGCTGCCGCGCAGGAGGCACAACGTTGGAGGGCCGTGCGTCATGCACAGGTGCAGCGCCGCCGCGCGGCCGGCGAGTCGATCATGGCGATCGCGCGCGCGATCCCTCTGGCACCGGCAACAGTGCGGCGCTACGCCTCCATGGAGAGGCCCCCGGAACGCGGCGAACGGCGGATTGGACCGAGCCAGCTCGACCCCTGGCTGGCCTATCTCGAGCGCCGCCGCGCCGAGGGCTGCGAGAACGGATTGCAGCTCCTGCGAGAGCTGCGCGAACGCGGTTACGCGGGCGGCTCGCGGCAGGTCCACAAATGGCTGCAGAGTCGACGGACGAAGGTCGCGATCACCACGCCGCGACGCTGGCGTGACGCCGTTCCCGGCATGACGGCCCCCGGCTGGGCCGAGCTGCCGGCGCGGCGCGAGCAACTGCCGGGATCGAAGGTCCTCGCCTGGATCATGACGGTGGCACCGGACCGGCTGAGCCCGGCCGATAGCGCGCTTCTCGCGCGCATCGTGCAGGATCCCGATGCGGCCACGCTACACGGGCTGGTCCAGCGCTTCGTCGGGTTCGTACGCGAGGCCGGGAAGAAGGGGAACGGATCGTCCGCCCATGGCATCCGACGTCTGGCGGCGTTCGAGGCTTGGATCGTCGAGGCGAAGGCGAGCGGCATCCGAGCCGTGCAGACGTTCGCCAGCGGGCTCGTCGTTGATGCGGCCGCGGTAAGGGCGGCGTTGACGATGCCGTGGAGCAACGCTCAGTCCGAGGGCCAGATTACGAAACTGAAGCTCATCAAGCGACTGATGTACGGCCGGGCCGGCTTCGACCTCCTACGCCGTCGCGTGCTTCTGGCTCCTTGACCCACACGAAATGACGAAGAGCCACTGAACTGAAGCAAGTCCACCACGAGCCGATCCGGGCCGGCGTACCGCGCCACAGGTCCGATCGCGGCGATCAGACCGACCGGGACCACCATGTCGATGCCCGGGATCGTCATCAGTCGCGTGACGTTCGCGTCGGCGCGGGCCTGGCGGCGGCTCAAGGCCGTGGGCGGCCTCACGCCTTGCGGGTTCATCTGCCAGACCTGGACGAAGGAGCCCGATCGCTTCAGGCTCGATCCGTCACACCAAATGCCCTCACCAAATATGTCGGCCAGCCAATATCGCGCCGACGAGCAGGAGTGGGCACGGCCGAGGTCCCGGGCTATGCGATCGTGTACGTCGTTGCGGCCGGCATGACCGCGACTGCTCGTGTCAGGGTTGCCGATTGAGGTGTGCACCATGAAGCGATTTCACGTCTCGGCATCATTCATCGCGCTGACCGTCGGTGCTACTCACGCTGAGATGCGGCCCCCCTTCACCAATCCGGGCGGAGTCGTGCGAAGTTTCCAACCTGGAGTGACGCTCCCAAGTCCGACTTTCACCGGCGTGACAACCATAAACGGCACGATCAGCTCGTTCCGGGCGGGTGGTGATGGCTTCTGGGCGTTCGGCCGAGTCCGCACGAAGCCGGGTCAGGGCCTCTGCATCGGCGGCGGTAGCATCGATGAAGGCTCCGCCTGCACCCTGCTCGGCAACGATGGATCCCCCAACTGGCTGAGAGTCATCACCAGCCAGGAGTTCAACCCGACCGAAATCGTCCTGTATTCTGCGGCTGCTCAAGGCAAGGCTCAGACGGTCCAGGGCACCAATCGAGTCACGTGGATCGACAACACCCCATTCAGTACGGCTGGTGACTGGCCTGGGCGCAAGTTGTGGTTCGGCGACAAGGCTTATCTCATCGTAAGTGTCGCCAGTCCCAACTCGCTGACGGTGAAGAACATTGACGGATCTGCTGTCAGCTTTGCATCGAACGCCACGGACACCTACCATGTCGTTTTCACCAGCGGAGAGGGAACAGCGTCGGTCACCGGGACGACCGTGAAGCGGCTCCAGGGAGCTCCGTTCGCCACCCCGAATCCGAACAACCCCGATGAGGGGATGCGGATCAACGGATTGCTCTACAAGGTCTCCGCAGTCCCCAACGGCGATACGATGATTCTGCAGCAGGCTCCGGGGAATCATTCATCGGTTACGTACAAGTATTTTGCAAATGTCAACGACCAACTAACTACCCTAAGAGTTCAGAAGGTGGCGGGCACCAATGAGGAAAATCTCAGTATTTACACGCGTCCGGACGGCTATCACATTCGAAGCTTGATCTCGGGAACTGGCAAGTTCTGGCCGATGGTCCTCGGCAACGGCGGAGGCGGTGGCCGGCTCTACGAACAGGTCGTTCTCAATGTGGATGGCTCCCTGTCCATCGGCGATCGGCCGGGCGGCGACAGCGTGCGGATCTACAGCGGGTCAGCCCCTGGGCAGGCCGCGGCGAACCGCTTTGAATTAAGTGGCGGCAACACTGGCACCGGCCCAGTCATCCGATCGCGAGGCTCCGACGCCAACGTACCGATGGCGATCGACCTTCAGGGCAGCGGAGATTTGAAGGTTTCTGGAAACACTTTCGGTCAGACTCTGCTCCAGATTTACGGCACGACGGGCACGGGCAGGCTGGCATTCCCCGGCATCTTCAACAATTCGGCGGATACAGGCCTGCAAGCCAACGGTGCGGCGGCGAACATCGATGTGCGTCTGGTCCCCAAGGGCGCCAGCGGGCGGGTCGCCCTGGAGGGTCCCGCCAGGTTGCGCGTCTACACTGTCGCTGGGCTGCCCACCTGCAATAGCGCCCTGCAGGACACGCTCTCTGCGGTGAGCGACGCGACTGCTCCGACCTACCGCGGCGCCCTCACAGGCGGCGGCACGGTCCGCCTGCCGGTCTACTGTGATGGGTTTGCCTGGACAGCGCACTGATCTGGACGAGTCGCTTCCCGATCAGTCACAAGGCTGGGGAACTGCCTTGACCAAACGGGGTGAAGTTCCGCAGAAGCCTACCGCAGCCTGCGTTGTGAGGTGGAGTGCACCCTGTTTGACCGGACAGGCAGCGGGGCGGGTTTAGGCAGTCCGGCTGAGGTACTCTCGGGGCGAGAGCATGCGCAGGCCGGAGTGCGGGTGGATCGTGTTGTAGTCCTCGAACCAAGCCGGCAGAAGCCGCATCACGGTCTCGGCGTCGGCCAAGATGGCAAGGCGGGCATAGTCGCGCTTGAGCGTCTTCACGAACGCCTCCGCGATGCCGTTGCTCTGCGGCGAACGCACCGGGGTGAACAGCAGCCGTAGGCCGAGCGCGGCGGCCGTCTGCGCTGTCTCCTTGGCGATGTAGGCGGAGCCGTTGTCGGACAGCCACTCGACCGGGTGCGGGGTCTTCGTCGCGCCGA
>NZ_KB911322.1:0-10508 GCF_000383455.1 Methylobacterium sp. 285MFTsu5.1
CAGGCCGAGAAGGCCAAGCGCGCCGAGGCTGCGCGTCTAGCCGACGAGGCGCGCCAGCGCGCGCTCGCCGAGGAGCAGGCCGAGAAGGCCAAGCGAGCAGCGATCGCAGCACAGGAAGCCGAGTTAGAGCAGGCGGCCATGAAGGCGCGTCGGCCTGCGCTCGCCGATAACGTGTACATCACACAGGATAATGCGAAAGCAGGGCTTCCGATAAGTGTCGAGGCGCAAAAGTCGGACGGTATGGTTGGTCTAAACCGGCAAGGGATCGCCGATTCTGCGGCTGGCAACAGTCGAATGATTGGCCCGAAAGCACCAGTGGTTGCGGACCGCCCGGCCGAGCGCATTTCTTCGCTTGAGGCTTCCAGTACGAGAACTGACGCGCCCGCGAGCCAAGAACTCGGCGAGGCCCGCTTAGCCTACAACACCCCCCAGCCCCCAGTTCAGGCGACCAATCCGACCAGTCAGAGCGCCTTTCCCGGTGATACAATCACACGGGATCGACTCGTGCGCGAGACCAAGACCGAACTCGGGCGAATCGGCTGCATCGAAGAAAGACCGGATCAGGTCTGGAACAGTAAATCTCGGGAAGCGCTAGCACGCTACGCGCGGCACGCTAAGTTACAGCCGCCCCCGCTTGAGCCCACCCGAGAAATTCTTCAAGACCTGCGAGGACGTCCTGCCTATTTCTGTCCGCTTCTATGTGGGCCTGGCCAGCACGCCAGCGGCAATCGGTGCGTCGCCATCCAGAAACCGAAACCGCCCGCGCCTGAGCCGAAGCCTATTGCACGTCGACCGAAACCGGAGCCCAAGCCCATCGTTCAAAGGCCGAAGGCGACACCTGAAGCGAGTCGTCCCAAGCAGAGGCCAATCCGTGAGGCCGTGCGCCCGAAACCCCCCGCCGTCGCAATGCCGCGCTCGACCCCAGCGCCGCCGCAAGCGCCGGTTTCGTCGGCGGCGCGGCCGATGATAGGTATCGGCTTTTGATGAGCTCTTCTGACTGCACTCGCCTTTTCAGCCCGCGGATGGCCGCGTCCGGCTCCTCCCGCCGCAGGTAACCCCCGTACTGGATGCACTGAGTTGCAGTGAGAAGCGCTGGATTGATTGTCGCCGCCCCGACGACCTCGCGAACCTGTCGCATCGACCTGCGCACGGCATCGAAGAAGCTAGGTAGGGGACTCATTCAGGTCCATGCGATGACAGAGGAAACTAGCGCGACGGCTGCGAGATAGTTGCAGGCTAGGCGATCGTAGCGGGTCGCGACGCGCCGCCAGTTTTTGAGGTGGCCGAACAGCCGCTCGATCCGATTGCGCCGTCGGTAGGCGACCCGGCTGTGCTTATAGGGTACCGTCCGGGTGGCCGTGGATGGGATGGTGGCGATCACCCGGTGGCTCTTCAGCCAATCTCTCAAGCTCTGTGCGTCGTAGGCCTTGTCGGCGATCAGACGCTTGGGCGGCACCACAGCGCACAGCAGGGGCAGCGCCATGGTGATGTCGGCCACGTTGCCGGGCGTCAGGGCGAACGCGACCGGTCGGCCACGATCATCGGCCAAGCAATGGATTTTGCTCGTGAACCCGCCTCGCGAGCGGCCGATCGCCTGGCTCCAGGCCCCCCTTTTCCGCCGGCAGCCGAGCGGTGGGCCTTCACGTGGGACGCGTCGAGCATCAACTCATCTGGCACGGGGCCTGTGGCCGCGATCTTGGCGAACAGCCGCTGCCAGATCCCGCGCTGAGACCACCTGTTGTAGCGGTTGTAGACCGTCGTGTGCGGACCGTAAGCGGAGGGCGTGTCCTGCCAGCGGCAGCCGACCTTCAGCACATGCAGAATGCCGCTGATCACTCGCCTGTCGTCGACCCGGGGCTTGCCCGGTTGGCCGTGCGGCAGGTGCGGCTCGATCCGCCCCCAGGCTTCATCGGAGAGCCAGAACAACCGTGCCATCGCGAACCTCCTGCGCTGGAAACCCCAATCTCAGGACGAAAACACGAGCAACAGCAGTTGGTTGTATGAGTTCCCTACCTAGGGCTTGGACTTGCCTCGCTTTAGATACTGCTGGCGAATTCCTACGCGGCCGTTGGCCGAGCCATGAGGCGAGCGAAAGCGGAGCGTCGGGTTCGGGCAGCGGGGGTGTCGTCGATCCAGGCGGCGAGACGGTCGAGGTTGATCGCCGTCGCCGTCAGCAGGTGCTGCAGATGCGTCCTGGCCAGACCGAGATAGCGACTGCGACGCAGGCCCATCCCACGTACGCCGCGTGAGAGGGTTCCTTCGATGCCGGCGCGCCGTCGCCGGTCGGCTGCAAATGCCGGCAAAGTCTCTCGCGAGTGCAGCGACGAGCGCATCATGTTCCTCACGCGAGCGTGGGGTCAGCAGGCGGCGCTGCGAGCGGGTGCAGCGCGGCTTCAGGGGGCAAGCCCTGCAGTCGCGTGTCGCGAAGCGGATGCGTATGACCGTGCGACCGAGATTGTGATTGGGATGCCAACTCAGGCTGTCATGTCCCGCCGGACAGGTCGCGATCTGTCGATCCCAGTCGAAATGGAAGGCTTCGATGGTGAAGGCGCCCTCGGTGCGCGCCTGCCACTGGTTGTCCTTCGGCACCGGTCCGATCAGGGCGACGTCGTGATCTCGCGCGGCGGCCACGAGGCCGTCGGCGTCGATATAGGCAGCATCGACGAGATGGCGCGCCGGCAGCCAATCCTGCGTCGCCAGCGCCGCGTGCAGCGGGTCGGCACCGCCCGGTCCACGACCGGGGCCGGTGTCGTCGCGACGTGGACGATCAGCGGTGGCTGGGCGTCGTCGCAGGTCTCGGTCAGATGGACCTTGTAGCCGATCCATGTGGTCGCGCGCTTCTTGGCGTAGTGCACGTCTGGATCGTAGGGCGAGGCGACCATCGCCAGGGCGGGCGGGATGCCCTCGGCCTCCGTCCGCCAGCGGATCCGCCCGTATCTGTCCGAACCTCCGGCGGGTGGTTCGGCGACGTGGAAGTTCTGCAGCCAGACCCGGCGAAGGACCATCACGGCGGGGACGTCGCGCAGCCAGTCCGGTGCGGCCTTGGCGTCGACGGTTGCCAGCAGCCGCTGTCCGTCGTCACCGATCGCCTCCGCGCAGGCGCGCAGGCGCGGCGCGCCGCCTCGCCCTGCGGGATGTGGAAGTCGTCGATGGGACGGCCGAAGCGCTCGATCCAACTCGGATCCGTATAGGCGCGCAGCCAGTCCGGTGCGACGATCGCCAGGGCGTTCAGCGCGGCCTGCAAGGTCTTGATGGCGCAGCCGAGGCGGTTGAGGCTGCGGACCGCACCGAGGACATGGGTCGCGTCGGTGCGCTGGCGGCCACGCTTGGCCAGGAGCCCGCGCTCGCGGCAGAGGGTGAGCAGGGCGTCGAACAGCAGGGCCTCGGCGCCGCCGGCCACGAGGCGGGAGCGGAACTCGCTCAGGACCGAGGCGTCGAAGCCGGGATCGGTCAGGTCGAGGCCAAGCAGGTACTTCCAGTCGATGCGAGCCCGCACGGCATCGGCCGCACGGCGGTCGGACGGATTCTCGGAGAACTGCAGCAGCGTGATCAATGCCAGCCGCCAGGGGCAGGCCGCAGGCTGTCCGACGCGGGCGAACAGATCGGCGAACTGACGATCGGCATAGATCGGGCCGAGGGCATCACGCAGCTTCAGATAGGCGTGACCGCGCGGGAATGCGGCTTGTGCGACAGCGGCGGTCTCTCGTGGCACGCCGGAATCGAGCGTGAGTTGGAGGGACATCCTCGACCTCCCGGATCACGGCGCATTCTGCGCCTTCATCCGGAAACGCCCACCATCTCAAACCGATTCATCCGATTCGCCAGCAGTATCTTTCTCGAGGCAAGTCCACCAGATCCTTCATCCGGCGCACCTGATCGCTCTTCAGGCCACCGAACTCACGCCGCCACCGGTAGTACGTCACTGAACTCACGCCCAGGGCGCGGATCGCGTCGGAGACGCTCTGGCCCTGCGAGATCACCACATCCGCCTGCCGGAGCTTGGCGACGATCTCCGCGGGCTTCGGATGCTTGGCCATGTCGTCCGTCCTCCAGGCTCAAAAGCCATACCAAAGGGCGGACCACTTCAATAGGGGTGGATCAGACGGAAGGTCGCACTGTTTGGGCTCCTCAATGCACGATGACAGACGGACAAAAGCACCGAACATCGCTCCTTCTAGATAATGCAATGTTCGAGTCACCAATTTTTCGACCTTAAAATCTAATTTCCGACCGAATATTACAATGATGAAATCTATGTTGCGTTCACGCAACAGGCCCGCTCCAACGCCGGCCGACTTGCCGAATCATTTTGACGGAACCTGATTCGGCATGAGATGTAGATAGGAACTTCGCGTCTAAAGGAGCGCTTAGAGCGTCCCATGAACACAGATAATAGCGCTGCACGGATTCTCAGGATGAACAAAGTATCTCTTCTTGGGACCACAAGTTTAGTCCTCTCGCTCCTAGCGGCTGAAGCCAATGCGCAGTGCGTAGGCGGCGGTGCTCAAAGCCAGTCTGTCGTGGCTCAACTTAGCCCGAACTCTGCCTCAGCGCCTAGGTTACCCAACAATTCTACATTGATACTACCTATTGATCCAGCGGGCACAAGTAGTAGCATCGGATCCACAGTGCAATCGCTGGTTTCGATCATTAATACCAACAACACTGCCTTCCTGAGCCAGACGTCGGCTTTTGTCGGTGCTCCTTCAAGCGCAACTCAGGGTCTCAACGGTGGCGGCGTTTGGGCCCGTGGTGTCGGTGGAACTTTCGACACGAACACTCGAGGAAGCTTTGCTTATGGCAACTCTCAGTCTTCTGGATCGGGGGGGTGCAGCATTCGCAACTATCAAGATTTCTCCGGCCTACAAGTCGGCACCGACATTTCTCGACTCAATATCGACGGCGGCAATGCTCATTTTGGCGTGATGATGGGATACACTGAAACCAGCAGCTTATCGCCAACTGGCGGCGCTGGGCGACTAAATGGAAATTTTCAGACACCTTTCTTCGGACTGTACGGTGCCTATACTAAGGATAATTTTTACGCCGATGGCCAGTTGCGTTTTGATTTTTTGCAAGGTCGCCTAAACGACCCTCTTAACAACGGGCTGTTTAATCAGACAATTGACGGGCGTAGCTTTAGCTTGTCAGGAAACGTAGGAAAACAATTTTCTTTTGAGGAGAATTGGTTTGTCGAGCCGTCTCTTGGTATTGTATATTCGCGCGCCAGCATAGACAATTTTAATTTGGCCGGGTCTTATGTTTTTCAAACTGGGCTTTCTGCTCCGTCATCTGTGAAAATCGCAAATTTCGACAGTGTCCTTGGGAGAGCAAGCGTTCGATTTGGTCGCACATATGTTATTGATGGAAATGTAGTACAGCCATTTGTAACGGCGAGCGTCTATAACGAGTTTGCAGGCAATATCAGAACTTCTGTCGTTTCTGGTTTCGATCCCGTCGGGCAGGTCTTCTTGCAGACTGTGCCGGGCAACCTCAGCAGCCTTGACACGAGAATTCGTATCAACACGAGTCGAATTGGCACTTACGGGCAAATCTCGGGAGGTATAGCTGCACAACTCGGTAACACGGGATGGCTATCGTACGTTCGGGGTGACTATAGATTCGGCGACCATGTCGATGGCTGGGGAATTAGTGGCGGATTGCGCTATCAATTCACCCCAGAGCAGGTCGCGGGACGTCCCATTATCAGCAAGGGATATGACGCACCCACGGAAATCCTCAACACAGCAGAGCCCGTTCGCTGGACTGGCATCAGTGTTGGCGGATCAGTCGGCGGTATAATTGATGTTGCTCGACAAGTGCCAGAATTTGATCGCGTTAGCTTGTTCCAGAGGTTACCTGTGCAGCCTAGAGCGGCAGGAATTCTTGCTGGCGGTCAATTGGGTGCGGATTATCAAATTGGAAACTTTGTAGTCGGCGTAGCTGGTGATTTTGATTGGACCAATGCCTCAGGCGGCAGGAATTGCAAGACACCAGTTGGCTACTTTTTTAGCTGCAACACTAGTGTTCAATCAGTCTATATGGCGACTGGCAGGGTCGGATACGCCATTGATCGAACCCTATTTTATGTAAAAGGGGGTTACGCTTGGGCGGATCTAACAGAAACATATCGTGACAATACTGTTGGCCGGCCTCTTATAACCCAGTATACTTCGGGCGCGAATTCAGAAGCTCAGTATGCGCCGGTTCGGAATTCGTCGTCTGGTCTAACGATTGGTGCGGGTTTCGAATATGCTCTGAATAAAAGCTGGTCGGCCAAGGCCGAGTATATGCATTATCAACTCGATGCGCGGGTAGCTACGTTCCGTCCCTCTTTCGGATTTGGTGATATTCCTGTCCCGGTGAAGCATACCGGCGATCTTGTTAAAGTTGGAGTGAATTATCGCTTTGGACAGGGCGATGTATTCGAAGTTCCCGCCGTCGCCCCAATCATTAGGAAGTATTAGTTGGCGATGTAGACACAAAAAACAATAGAGTTCGCGGCGAGTTCGATCCAATCGGCTCGCTGCGGGTTCTATATTATATTTATATAGGTGTTTTTATAAACGTTTTGTGCTCTCATATTTTTCTAACACTAGCTAAGCTCGACTTTGGCCATTTGCGGCGCGTCGAGTGGGCGGAGGTGACGAAGCGGGCGTGACGGATAGGCTGGTGGCGTCCCCGCCAAGAGACACCGCCATGCTGCCCCTGCCTGCTCGCTTCACCGGACTTATCCTGGCGTTCGCACCGCTGTTCGTCCACCGCTCGTGGCGACACGCTCAGATCCTGCTGGTCGGCGCGATCCTGACGCCGGGGCGGCGCACGGTGACGAGCGTCCTGCGCATCATCGGCCGCGCGCAGGAGCGGCGGTTTGTGAACGTCCACCGCATCCTCAACCGGGCGGCGTGGTGCCCGCGCTCCGGCAGCCGTATCCTGCTCGGGCTCCTCGTCGATGCGTTCGCGCAACGCGGCCCCGTGGTCCTGGGACTGGACGATACGATCGAGCGCCGCCGCGGCAAGCGGATCGCGGCCAAGGGCATCTACTGTGATCCAGTTCGCTCCTCCGACAGCCATTTCGTCAAGGCGAGCGGGCTGCGCTGGATGGGCCTGATGGTGCTCGCCCCGATTCCCTGGGTGGGGCGCGTCTGGGCGCTGCCGTTCCTCACCGCGTTGGTGCCGTCCGAGCGCGCCTGTCGCGAACGCGGCCGTCGGCACAAGCCTCTGCTCGACGTCGGACGCCAACTCGCTCTCCAGGCTCGCCGCTGGCTGCGCGCACGCGACCTCGTGGTGGTGGGCGACAGCGGCTTCTCGGCCTTGCTGTTCCTCGACGCGATGCGCCGCGCCCGCATCACGACGATCACCCGCCTGCGGCTGGATGCTGCTCTCTACGAGCCGGCCCCACCGCGGCCGCCCGGCACGATCGGACGCCCGCGGACCAAAGGCGCGCGGCTGCCGACGCTCGCCGCGATCCTCGCGGCCAAGGACACGCGCTGGCACGCGGTCGTGGTGCCCGGCTGGTACGGGGCAGGCGAGCGCACGATCGAGATTGCCTCGGACACCGCGGTGTGGCGGCACGGTGGCTTGCCCGTCGTACCGATCCGTTGGGTCCTCATCCGCGATCCCGAGGCGCGCTTCCCACCCCAGGCCCTGCTCTGCACAGATCCGACGCGCGAGCCCGCGCAGATCGTGGGGTGGTTCGTGCGTCGCTGGACCGTTGAGGTCACCTTCCAGGAAGCGCGTGCCCATCTCGGTGTCGAGACGCAGCGGCAGTGGTCGGACAAGGCCATCGCCCGCACCACGCCCTGCCTGCTCGCCCTGTTCTCGATCGTCACGCTGCTGGCTGCACGGCTCCCGGTCCGCCAACGGCAACGGATCGCGGCCGCCGCGTGGTACCCCAAACCGCGCCCGACCTTCGCCGATGCTCTGGCCGCCGCACGCTATGCGATCTGGCGCGAGCGGACTTTGGCAACATCACCGCGCCGACGCGCCCGAACAAAACCCCGCTTCCGTTTGCCAGCGCCCTGGGTCTATGCCCTCTGCCACGCCGCATAAGTGGCCAAAGATACCATGCAGGGAGCTGGAGATTGGATCACTCTCCAGTTCTCTGACCTTGGACCGGAGTTGGCCATGCTTGATCGTGAACAGATCCAGACAAACCTGCCTGAGGTTGCTGTGTTCGTCACGCTGGAACTCAGCAAGTCGGCATGGCTCCTGGCCGCCCAGGCCGTCCCGAGCGGGAAGACCTCCGCACACCGGGTGAGCGGCGGCGACGTGGAGGGCCTGCTCGCCTTGCTGCGCCGCCTGCAGGCTCGCGAGCAGCGCAGCTCCGGCCGAGAGGTCGCGATCATCCTCGGCTACGAGGCCGGGTACGACGGCTTCTGGCTGCAGCGCCGCCTCGCGGCCGAGGCGATCACCTGCTTCGTCATGGATCCCGGCAGCCTCCAGGTCGACCGCCGCGCGCGACGGGCCAAGACCGACCGGCTCGACGCGGCCATGCTGCTCCGGGCTCTGATGGCGTGGTGCCGCGGCGATCACGCCGCCTGCCGCATGGTGCAGGTGCCCTCGGTCGAGCGCGAGGATGCGCGGCGCACTCATCGCGAGCGCCAGCGCCTGATCGCGGAGCGGGTGCAGCACGTCAACCGGATCAAGGGCCTGCTCGCCACCCAGGGCGTCTACACGTTTCAGCCGCTGCGACGCGACCGTTGGGAGCGGTTGAAGGAGGTGCGCACCGGCGACGGGCGCGACCTGCCTCAGCGCCTGCGCGGCGAGATCGAGCGCGAGTTCCGGCGGCTGGAACTCGTGCTCGAACAGGTCGCGGCCGCCGAGGCCGAGCGCGATGCCGCCGTGGCGGATCCGGCCGTCACGGACGCCGACGCCGAGAAGGTGGCGCGTCTGGCCCGGCTCGGTGGCATCGGCACCGAGCTGGCCACGGTGCTGGTGCGCGAGGCGCTGTATCGGCCCTTCGCCAACCGCAAGCAGGTGGCCGCCTATGCCGGTCTCACGCCGAGCCCGTACGCCAGCGGCGACCGGCAGCGCGACCAGGGCATCTCCAAGGCTGGGAACCCACTCCTGCGGAAGTCGATGGTCGAACTGGCGTGGCTGTGGCTGCGCTATCAGCCGGGCAGCGGGCTCGCCCGCTGGTTCGTCGAGCGGGTCGGCACCGGACGCGGTCGCATCCGCAAGATCACCGCGGTGGCGCTGGCGCGCAAGCTGCTGGTCGCCCTGTGGCGGTATCTCGCCACCGGTCTGGTTCCGGAGGGCGCGCGCCTGAAGGCGGCCTGAGGATCGAGGTTCGTCCGCCGGGCCGGTCCACGGCATGTCGGACGAGTGGGGGCAGGCGTGTGACCGGAGCTCGACGGGGTTTGCTGCCGTCGCCAAAGATGGGTCCCGCCGCCTTCAGCCGGTTCGCCTCGCATGAGGCATCTTGGTCAGGAACGTTCTGTTCCGCCGGATACGAGTGGATCCGCGAGCCCGGCGCTCGCACGACATCCCGGCTCCCCCGCCCGTCTGAAACGTCGATCACCGACCCCCTTGCGGAAACGCCTCATACGAGTCGAGCTAAGTACGTCCTCATAGGTTTCGTGGTATGCTGGAGCGCTAAGCCGGGAGGCGGCGATGCGCGCCCTTCATCTGGACAGCCTGAACGTCGATCAGCTGCGCGAGCTTGACGAGCTCTACCGAACGACGCGCGATGTCCGGATTCGCACGCGTGCGCAGATGATCCTGCTCGCGGCCGACCAGAGGCTCGCTATCTCGGAAATTGCCGCGATTGTGCGCGAGAGTGGCGAGACGGTCCGACGCTGGGTCCATCGCTACGAGGCCGAGGGCCTCGACGGCCTCTCCGACGCGCCGCGCTCGTGCAAACCGGCCAAAGCTGGAGCCGCCTATCGCGAGCGTTTGGTCGAACTGGTGCGGCGGCGCCCACGCGCCCTCGATCTGCCGTTCTCGCTGTGGACCCCCGCCCGTCTGGCCGACCGCCTGGCAGAGGAGACAGATCTGCGCATGAGCGTGGCCAGCATCCATCGGCTGCTGCGCGCGGCAGGTCTCGGGTTCGGTCGCCCCCAGCATACGATCAGCAGTCCGGATCCGGATTATGCTGTCAAAAAAGGCGGTCGAACTCGCTCGCGACGGCTTGAAGCCCGGCTCGGTCTTCTACTACGCTGTGATCCTCCCTCGGCATCGCGGACACCTCTGATACGCTCATGCTGAGCGGGGAAGGTGTCGAATGGCGAAGACGAGACGCGAGTTCACGCCCGAGTTCAAACGCGAAGCGGTCGCCCTGCTGGAGAGCAGCGGCCGGCCACAGATGCAGGTCGCGGCCGAGCTCGGGATCCAGCCCTCGATGCTGAGGCAGTGGCGCGCCACGCTGAACGGGGCCCTACCCCGGCCGCGGCCGGCCGGATCGACGGGGAGTGCGCCACCAAGCCCGGTCGCCTCGCCGTCCGATCAGGCCGCCGAGATCGCCCGCCTGCGGCGTGAGCTCGACCGTACGCGCATGGAGCGCGACG
>NZ_KB911323.1:0-10474 GCF_000383455.1 Methylobacterium sp. 285MFTsu5.1
GCCTACAAGGCCGGCGCCTCGACGGGGCTGTAGCTCAGATGGGAGAGCGCCGCAATCGCACTGCGGAGGTCAGGGGTTCGAATCCCCTCAGCTCCACCAGGCTTTTCATGAGCTTGGTGAATGGCTTAGAGCCTTCTTTGGCTCGCACTCGATAGCCTCAAAGATCGACCTGTTACGCTGGTGTCACACCGGATGACGGGGACGAGCAATGGCCACGATCCGTAAGCGGGGCTCGACTTGGCAGGCGCAGGTACGCCGGCAGGGCTCAGCGCCGATCTCGAAAAGTTTCGCGACCAGGGCCGATGCGGCCGTGTGGGCCCGGGATCTGGAACGATCCATCGACCGAGCTGAACTCCCAGCCAACATCAGAGACCTTCAGAGGATCACCCTGACCGAGCTGCTGGCCCGGTACGAGGCCAAGGTTACGGTCAGCAAGCGAGGGGCTAGCCAGGAACGCTACAAGCTGCGCGTGATTCGCTGTCATGCCATCTCGACCCTGCAACTGGCCAAACTGACGTCCTCGGCCCTATGTAGTTACCGGGACGACCGGCTTAGGAAGGTTCAGGCCGGCACTGTCCGACGTGAGCTGGCACTCCTTCAGCACTGCCTGGAGATCGCCCGGCGAGAGTGGGGCGTACCGCTCCCGACAAACCCCGTGCAGAGCATCACCCTCCCCCGCCCAGCCAGGGCTCGGGACCGCAGGCTAGAGGTTGGCGATGAGCGGAAGCTCCACGAGGCCATTCGATCCCACCGCGCGTGGTATCTCGGGCCGCTGATGCAGTTGGCCGTCGAGACCAGCATGCGGCGCGGCGAGTTGCTCGCACTCCTCTGGGCCGACGTCGACCTCAAGAGACGTACAGCGCACCTTCCGATCACGAAGAACGGTGATGCCCGGACCGTGGCCCTAACGTCTCGGGCCATCGCCGTTCTCGAATCATTGCCTCGGTCGGACGCACGGGTGTTTCCGGTGAGCGGTAACGCCGTGCGCCTCTCCTGGGAGCGGCTGCGGGAGCGAGCGGGGCTGCCGGGCCTCCGTTTCCACGATCTGCGCCACGAGGCTGTCAGCAGGCTGTTTGAGGCCGGCTTGAGCATCCCCGAGGTGGCGCTGATGAGTGGCCACCGAGATACAAGGATGTTGCTCCGGTACACCCACCTAAGACCAGAGATAGTCGCCGAGAAGCTGGCGACGATAGATACCGAAAGGTCGATCTGAGCTACCTCGACTCCAAGAGCGCCTTCCTCGCCATAAAGAGAATTCGCCGAAGTTTGACAGAGCTTCTGTTTGGCGAACGGACAGCAGGGCAGACATGGAGGCACATCCGGCTCAGAGGCCGAAGTTAGCCAGATATCCAGCAGGCTAAGGCGCCCGATGATCGGCAGCTTGCTTCTGGACAAAATTCCCTTCTTTCCAAGGGCTTAGCCGGATTTCCTGAGGATGGCCAGCTCGCCGAAGGCTAAGAGCAGCAGCGGGCTGGCGAGTAAGCCTAACTAGCCTGCTAGGCTGTCTTCTGAAGTAAGAACGCCTCGCAAAGATCCGGATCAGGATTGAAAGGCAATGGCTGTCCTTCGTTCGGTGCTGCACGAATGTGCGGAACTGAACACGCCCTTATCTTGGCCGTCTCGCATGTGAAAAACATGTTGAACGGCAAGGGCGGCGCTGATCCTGCGAGTTGTAAATGCCCGGATGTAGTAAACGCAATGCGAGACACGACTCGTCCGTGAAGGCTCTGCCGCCCAGAGGCCTTCTTCGACTGAATGCGGTCTTAGCTTATATTCCGATATCTCGGACTTGCGTCCTTAAAGGAGTGCGAAATGGAAGATTTCCGCCCCCCATTAGCTCGGTCCGCGTCTAACTGTCTGGCGCGCTGACGATATTATTGCGCTCATCGAACAACGACCCTGGTCAGCGATGGCCGGGCACTAAACGCGCCAGCACGCGCCGAGAGCGACTCACAGTCAGTGCCGGTCTGGCGCTGGCAGTAGTCGTTCTAGCTAGACTCTGGGTGTACTAAGCGTCCCACCTTCAGGCAGTCGGGACGGGCAGGCATCCGCGGCTGTTGCAGCGGCCAAGCAGCACTAAGCTGCCGTCGATCCGGACAATCAGGCTATCCGTACGGTGTATCCCGAGCCACGCTCCAGGTCGGTGGAGCGCATCAGCCCATCGCCAGAGCATAGTGGTTGGTGTAGAGCTTCAGGGTCTTCGAAGGGCGAGCGCCACGCACGCGAGAGATTACGCACTTGGTGGCGGCGCATAGAGAAGCTTGTACTTCTTGGACTCGTCCTGTCTCCCGTGCAGGTCGAGTTCGTTCCGGGCGAGATTGAATGCCCGCTGGAAGCTCACGCCGTGCGACAGCCCCCGGTAGAACGCTCGCGTAAACATGATAGCAGCGTCATCATCAATTGACTCGTCGCACCCGATTACGGCTTCGACATGCGGTAATACCTCTTTAGAGATCGAGTCGGAGAAGCAGCAGTTCAGCACGACGCACCGCACCGAACCGACCAGCCCGATGAGTTGGGCGATTGCATCACCTGAGACGTCAACCGCATTACCTTCCGCATCCTCAAACACGAGCAGGTTGACGCCTCCGTGACCACTGAAGTGGAGGATGTCTGGTTGAGTATTCAACAGTTCCATCTGAATCTGGTTAACCCGCACCGCCCAGGCGTGCTCGACTTCCACCTTCGTCTTCGCATCCCGCACGGCAGCGAGTTGTGCCTTGAGGTCGTTCGCCTCGCGGTCAGTCTTTAGTCCTCCCTCGTTCAAGGGATTGGCTGCAAGGAACAACACCTTCATCGTCACCGCCTTCGCCGAAAGATCTACCGCCGGCCGGAACATGGTCTCCAGATCAGACGCAGTGCCAAACAGGTCCTTCATTCCAGTTCGCACATCCCGCGCCCGGAGCTTGCCCCAGAGCGCCTTGCCCTCTGCTTTCACCATGAGACGGTCCAGGAGCTTGAAGTTGGCCTCCACGATGGCCACGGTCTTGTCGCTATAAGGCCCGCATTCCTCGGAGAATCTCGCGAAGTGCTCGGCAATCAGAGCCTTGACTTCATCGTCGTCCTCCTGGTCGTACCAACCGAGAGTGATATCCGGGAGCCCATCGTAGAAGCTGCCTGCGATGCCCTTGGCGAGCCCGTTCCTAGCTTCCACATGCTCCGAGTAGGTCCCCTCGTGAATGATCTTTGTACGAAATTTGAGATCGGGCACACGTTCTGCGGCAAGCTGGTAGAGCTTCGCTTGCACGTTGACGGGCTGCTTCCCTATCGCGTCGAACGAGATGCCAAGATCATCAAGCGTCAGAAGCCTGTTCTCCATAACCGACCAGACGCTGTATTGCCTGACGATATTGTCGTCGTGTTGGCAGAGCTGTCTTATGATCTCGCCGTTCGAGTAACGAGGGTGCAGAAGATTTTGGATGTCCCGATTGAGACCGACGGTAAGGAGCGCCAGCTTCAGGACCTCCGCATCCGAGCTGTCGATATCGATGCTAAGCCCGGTCATGTCGATCTTGTGCGGGCTGGTCGTCTGCATCGACGCCAACACCCGGATCGCTGGATCGACGCTCGGGAAATCCTGCACCATGTCGAGCTTCCCGTCGTAGAGGCGTGACAGTGCGGCGACAGCGGCTCCGACTATCTCAGGAATCCCCTCAAACTTACGCATTGCCGAACTGACGTAAGGCGTACTTCCTTCGCGCGTCCCTAGGCGGGCAAGTGCGTTAAGTCCCCAGCGGACGACCTTCCGGTCCTGCTCCCTGAGCAGCGAGCCGCAGATGAGCCGTTCGAAGGCATTCCGGGCCTCGGAGTTGAGTTGATGGTTCTGCCGGTAAAGCCGCGTCAGATCCTGCAGCGCGCCCTTTTTCCGCGTGGGCGTGCCGCTCTCGATCTCGAACCTGATAAGGGCCGTCTGCCCGTCCGATATCGTGGGCACTACGAGGCCGCGCCGCCCTTGCAGAAGACATCCAGCGTGGCCCGAGTCCAGGGCTCGAAGTCGTCGAAGTTGTTGTGTGTCTTGAGGTCGAGCCAACGGGGATCATTCAACGAGAGACGCCGCGTTGTTGGCTCGAACCAAGCGGGGCAGCTCCAGTCCATGACGATCAGCAGGACGTCCCGTTTGTCGTCCTGGCGCACCCTCAGCGATCCGAGGGGCTTCGGATCAGGAAGACTTCCTCCGTGCATTGCTATGGCAGAAATGTCTAGGTCCCACTTAATGGCGTTTAGTGAATTTTCCCTCGCGCCATAGTCGCCGTCAGAAAAGAGGGTCAGGTCGTAGTAGCTAAGGACACCGGGGAACCCGATTGTTTTCTTGTCCATAAAGGTGTCCCGATTGTTGCGGTACCTTCCCGTCCTATAGGAAAGGACCTCGGAACCACGCCGCACGACGGAGAACGTCCAAACGATCAACGCTCCGCGCGTCTCCTTCTTCGATGAAAGGTAATGGATCGCATTGCACTTCTCGGCAGCGCCGGCGAAGCCGACCCAGTTATGCATCAGATCTGCGCCGCAGGTCGATACGAACGTTTCGTCAATACCAAGAAACGGCGCGACATGCAGGTCTCGGATACGGCGACGGGCCTCAAACTTTTCTTTGAACTTGACGGGTATCGTTGGGTCGGCGACCAGCTCGTTCAGAAAGAAGTAGCCCGGCTCGGTGCGAAAAAATGCGGAATGGGGGCTGTAAAGCACGTCCTCGCTGAGGCGGGCCTGGAGAGTCTTGACCTGCGTTCGACCGTATAGACGCGTCGGGACGATCCCCGCAGCATAAGCGGAGTCAAGAATGCCGGCCGCCGACATGGGGCGACGGCTGGCGCGCAGAACCTGCTGAGCGATCTCAAGGTACGAGTCCATCGATCCCGCTGAGAACCAGTTTAACCGGACCTTACGTTTCGTCCGTCTCGGTATCAAGGAAACGGGTTAAGGGGACATGATCGGCGAGGTATGTACGGAGCGGCCGCTCTCCGGTCTTCACTGCCGGAGAGAGGGCTGTCAGCTACCCGGCCAACCATCGCTGCTCAACCGAGCCGCCGAGTGTCGACGTCGTGAAAAAATCCCGTCGGGATGTGAACTCGACAACGTCCTCACGGGCGCCTTAAAGAGAGCGCTGCGATGTGAGGTCGCTACGAGGCCCTGCTGCTGTGGGTTGTGGGTGCGGCCTTCCAGGCGGGGCTGATCACCGATGCGTTCCTTGGTCTCTCATATCAGCCGAGGCTCGAACCTGAAGTAGGCGCATACCCGGCCTTCCGGCTTGACCTCCTGTCGAAGAGCCGGGAAGTTGAACACCTGACAAAAAAAAAATGTTCGCGGAAGAGTGATCGGTGGTTACCGCTGAGCTTTCGCGACTCCACATGCAGCGAAGACATCGCCCATGGTCGTCCCTCGTGGCAGTGAGTTGAGCTTCGTGGGCGAGCGAAATGTCTCGAATGCATCCCGTAGAGTATAGGGACGTGTATCAGTACGGGTAAAGCCTGAGGTACTGCTGTTGACAATACGTCCTGTCGTCGATGGCTCGGCTGGACGAGGCGCATCGTCATCTACCTGATTGTGGAGCCTCGGATCCTGGCGCCACAAACCGTCTACGAACCTGAACATGGAAGACTCCTATTGATCAGTTACTTATCATAAGGGTATACATACACGGTATAATACAGTCTGATCTTATATATGGAAAGCAATAACCTTGTTGTTAGTGAAGAACATGTGTTGGGTATAGACAACTGAGACAAGCATGCATAGAAGTAAGATTGGAAGACAGGTGGTAGAATGAGGTCTATCATATCCATATGTAAGTCCTAATTGCTGTAACTCGTTGCTATACAACAGGAAATGTGCCGAATCGTGTAGCCCATGATTGAACCATCAGGTCTTGCACGATGGAAGCATCACGACCTGCAGCGACAACGATCTCGTCATGGACAGGCAGGCACACAATCCCTTCCTTCCTAGCGAGCTTCATCACGTCCCCGAGCACCTGCGCCTCTTCAAACTGGAGACCAATGCCAGCACCGGAGCAGAACGAACCGGCGATGGGGTAGTGTCGGTCCTTGATGGCCTCGATGATGCTTGCCGCCTTCGCAAGATGGTCTTTCCGGGGGTGGGCTTCGTCAGTGAACTTAGCGGCCAGGGCTTTCCTGGCTGCCACGTCAGTTTCGGCGTTGATGGCGATGAGCAAGCCGAGTTTGACATCGCCCCGCTCGAACCCAGGGATGTCGTAGGGATCGCCGTCGAGCGGGACTCCGGCCGCGGCATACAAGATGCCGATGTGCGATGCCCCATAGTCGAGCAGATCGACGGGACGACCGTCTATGGTGACCTGCGCCCGCCGCTCCTTGTTTAGGCGTTGCACCCAATGTCCGTAAGACCGGCCCCCATGTCGAAAGGACGAATTATTGAACGAGCGATAGAGGTCGCTGGCGTCCGAGCGGATCACGACGGGAGCGCCCTTACGGTCGCCATGCTTCACCGCATCGGGGATAATGACGAAGTCAGCGTCGACCCATACAACGTCCGGCGCCGAGACCCTCACATCAACCGACTGAATCGCCTCCGTCTGGGCCAGTGTCTCACGGCGCCACCGGTCCGTTTGCTCAGTGTCTCGATATTCAATGAGGTTCTTGTCGCCGTCCTTGAGGACGATGACCTCCCTGGGCTTCCGGCGCTGTAGCAGCGGGTGTCGCCGAGCCAGATCGAGAAGTGGAGCAGCCGCCCAGAACCGGGTCTGCCTGCCCTTGCCACCTTCGGCCCATGTCTTGCCCTTCTCGACCTCAAGGAGGCCCAAACCCTCCAGGCGCAGCAGGGTGGGACGAACCACTCTATAGCGCAGGGCATCATTGTAACGGGTGAGCCCGTTGTAAAAGTTCTTGTTGAGGCTGACCGAACAGGCCCGACCTTCGCGGCAGGCGATCAAGGCGTCGGCGAGTATGGAGCCGGCAGCTGTGTTGACGAGCTTGTCGTCGGTGAGCGCGAGCCCAACGATGTCCATCAACTCGGAGCCGATGGAGTAGCCCATCAGTAGTGGGCGGTCCCTAGTCTCGTTGGTGGCGTATGGGCAGTTCTCGACCGTCGTGCGGTCGGGCGAAGTTGTATAGGGAGGCAAGAACAAGACCTGATCACGAGAAGCCGATCATCCGGACAATTCATGATCAAGTACGGGCCCCCCTACACGACGGCCCCGCCACTGTCGATGATATTTACGCAACAGTTGGCGCTGATGCGAGTGTTTGTATTGCCTCGTCTAGGTCGTCACACCTGAACCCGACGTTGTCCACGTCTGCGAGGCAGTCAAACGCCTCCGACAGGATCGTCATCACACCACGCCTGTAGCGTTCGGTAGCGAAACCGGTTCCACTGTCGTCTGCAATCCTGTCCACCTTGGCGATTGCTGACTTTGTATTGTTATACAGCAATGATCCTTCTGTGAAGATGTCGAGGGACATTCTCAGTGCGTGAAGGAGGGTTGAGCGGAAATCACCGGACACGGCACACCTCCGCCTGAACAAGCTCCCGAAGCAGACGACAGACAGGCGCGTTCCTGAGCCGTGACAGCTTGGAAAGCGATGCAAAGTCTGTCGTTGACAGTCTGAATGACACAGTATGAAGAAGATTGCGGGATTGATCCATCGATAGCCTCCGTTTTTTGCTAACGGAGTACTTATAGAAGCGTCGTCTGCAAACTTATCAAAACACGATATGCTGCTCGTGGATCGAGGCTGCGCAATCCACCAGCGGCGCTGGATGGTAGGCGAGAGGCACCGGCGCCAGGAGCCTGACACCAGTCCGGGCACGGACCCGCTCCTGACCCCGGATAACTGAACGGTATCCGGGACCAGGGCGCCGCCGGCGCCGGCGCCGGACCGGCCTTACGGCGCCGCTTCCTCGCGCCGGCGTCAGGCCCGTCCAAACCGGTTTGGCCATACCAAAGTTTTTCGCCTCCGTGCCGCCGTTCAAGGTTGATTATCCATTAGAATGGCGAGATAATGCCGCACTTAATGATGGTTCGATTAGAACGGTGCCATGAACCCGACCTCTCCAGACTACGACCGGGCCCGCACCGCCATCCACGGCGCCGTGGATGCGATCTTCGATCTCATCGTCGGCGTGCGCCTCGCCGAACCCACCGCTGAACACGCCCGTGCGAGCCAGCAGGGACCGATCCCGGCGACCGATCCGGAGCGGCCCGACTTCTCGAAGCTGCCCAGCCGGCGCTGGGCGGTGATCCTGGAGCTGATCTGGGATGATCCTGACGGGAAGTACCCTGCCATCGCAGAGCGAGCGGCGGCCAAGCTCAACCAGAAGGTTACACACAAAGACGTCGCGAGCTTCGTTTATCTGGCGAACAGAGACGAAAGCTTCAAAAAGAACTTCGTTCACCCCAAGCGGCGCACGTAGAGGAGCCTACTGCTTACCCGAAATACGACATTGCACTTTGATCAACATGGAGATGTCACGATGGCGATGATCGACGGTTTCGATCCGATGTCCTTGAAGGAACCGAAGCGTCACGACGGCATACGGGCCCGTTTTGCTTCCTTCGACTGGGACAACGACAAGATCGTTCAGTTCAACACCTACGGCCGGGCGACGCGTCAGAACCCGGACACGCCCAGTCAGCAGGTGCAGTTCGACCGAGCCAGCGCCACGCAGCTCATGGAGATCTTCCGGCGCACGTTCAACCTCTAAGGGCAGGTACCAGATGGCGGTGACCGATGAGGTCGCCGTCGTATCGCCTCCAAGCCGCTCATAAACCTTGATGCGCACGTCCTCCGGGCGGCCGGACTGTGGCCAGGGGAGACCGGGCCGCGGCAACCCGCAAGGCCTACGCCTCGGACTGGCGGCAGTTCACGGCGTGGTGCGGTAAGCACGGCCTCACCGCACTACAGCCATGATCTGCGCTTGGAGATCTCGTTCTCGTGCACCGGCCTCCTCCGCCACACGAGCGAGTTGGCCGGCCAACGAGGCGACCTCTCCGACTATTCGCTCAGCTCGATTACGCTCCTGGAGCCGTTCGCCTCGTTTACAGTCGAGGTCCGCGCGCAGCTCGTTGGCCCGGATCTCCATCTCGGCGATTGACCTTGCCCCGTGTTTGCCCCCGTTCATAACCAGAGTCCGTTCTGGTTCTGGTCCTGTTGGGACCGGGTTGCAAACGCGTTCGGGGTGAGCCCACCGAGGCTCGTGTGGGGGCGGCAGGTGTTGTAGTCGACCCGCCACGCCTCGATGATTGTCCGGGCCGCCGGCAGGCTCCAGAAGAGATGCTCGTTCAGGCACTCGTCGCGCAAGCGCCCGTTCAGGCTTTCGACAAAACCGTTCTGCTGCGGCTTGCCGGGGGCGATGTAGTGCCACTCGACTGCACGCTCTTCCTGCCAGCGCAGGATGGCGTGCGAGGTCAGCTCGGTGCCGTAGCACATCGGGAAGATGGCTCGACGGTTCTGGGGCGGCGCGCGTCCGAGATCTCCATGCCGCCGTAGCGCGAACGCCAAGTGTAGAACGTCGCATCGCTGATGCCGTGGCGGCGGCAGATCTCAGTGACCGGCAGCCCAGCCTGCTCCTTCAGGATGCCGATGATCTGCTCTTCGCTGAACCGGCTCTTCTTCATCGTCCGTCTCCTGATCGACGAACTCTAGCTTCAGATTGAGGGCAGAACGGGGGGCAAGGTCAGGCGGCACAGCCGTTGAGCTGTTTGACAGTCCATAAATATGGCTGAGATGTCGGCTCCGGGTAGCCGTAGGGCTGGGCGGCACCCAGCCTTTCCCTTCACCCACCGATCAGCCGGGTATGCGCCAAGGAGCGCCAAAGACAGGGCCTGACGATCGTGAACCCGTCTCTGAATGAAATCGCTGCCGAGCTGGAAGCTACCGGGCGCTATCGAGTGCTCCGGCATCTTGAACCCTGGACGGATCTCTCCGAAGAGCCCGTCGAGCCAACCTTCACTGGCCTCATCGTCGATGTCGAGACGACCGGGCTCGATCCGGCACACGACGAGGTCATCGAGCTGGGTATGCTCAAGTTCGAGTATGGCGCGAGCGGCCGCATCTACGGCGTGATCGACACGTTCAGCCAGCTTCACCAGGCTAGTAAGCCGGTGCCATCTGCAGTGACCCGACTGACCGGTATCTCCACCGAAGACCTGAATGGCCGTGTGTGGACGCCCCATCGGATTCAAGGGGGTGTTGGAGAGATTTGTGCGCGCAGGATCAGGTGCTGCCGTGTGTCCGGCCTGTTGATGCAGCCTTCATCACGGCTGCTGGCCTGTATGGAGAGCGCGGATCGGGTCCAAGTCGCTTTGGCGCGCTCGAGGCGCTTGGCCATTCACTGGTTTTCCCGACCCCGTCTTCTGACCGTTGCGCCATACCTCTCGACTGACCTTCCCTGCCTCCCTGACGCCTCAGGCCGTGGCGATCACGCCGTGGCCGGAGCTCTGTAGGAGCCGCCATGGGCCATCAAGGCCCAGACGATCCTCGCCATCTTGTTCGCAAGG
>NZ_KB911324.1:0-10305 GCF_000383455.1 Methylobacterium sp. 285MFTsu5.1
CGGCCGCCGGAGGCTGACCAAGATGCCGTTGATGAGCGCGATGGCCGCCCGCCTGAAGCGGGCTGGGCGCCGCAGTCGGTACCGTCTTAGAAAGCAGGTCGTCGAGCCGGTGTTCGGACAGATCAAGCAGGCCCGAGGCTTCCGACAGTTCCTGATGAGAGGGCTCGATCAGGTCCGGGGCGAGTGGGCGATGATCTGCACCGCCCACAACCTGCTGAAGCTGGCACAGTCAGGCCGCTGAAGCCGCTGGTCCGCCCTCATTGGCTCCCGTCTTGCCCCCTCTACCAGGCTTCAAACCCCGTTACTCGGACAGGCTCCTAGTAGTCCAAATCTCACGCTTGGTACCCATACGCACATGTCGGCTCAGGGTGGGAAACGGCCCGACTGCTTTGAGCGTGGGATATATCGAAAGCTGCCGTTAGCGATCCGGGGCGCTTTCTCGAAAATGATGGTGTTTCGAGAAAGTCGGTGAATGGCCGCCTGCAGCATTGCGGTCGGTGCTTATCCCTCGGCGGCCAACATCGTCAGCCGTTCACGCAGCCAGCGTTGTGCCGGATGGTTGGTCGTCCGGTCATGCCAGACACTCGCGATGGTGAAGCCAGGAATGGTGAGCGGCGGATCTAGCACCTGCACCCGATCCGACCAGCCATCGGCGATCCGCCGTGGGACCAAAGCAATCATGTCGGACCGTGACACGACCTCCGGCACGATCAGGAACCCCGACGTGGACAGGGCTACGGTGCGGCGGCGGCCGACGGCCTCTAGTGCCGCATCGGTAGGTCCCGAGAACCCGCCGCCTTGGGGAGACACCACAACGTGCTCCAAAGTACAGAACACGTCCATGCTGACATATCCCTGTACGGTCGGGTGTCCCTGCCGGGCGATCACCGTGTAATCCTCACAATAGAGCTGACGCTGGCGCATGGCCGCCGGTGCATGGTCTGAAGATGCCAAGGCCAGGTCGACCTCGCCGCGCTCCAACTGCGTGGCGAGCGCCAGCACGTCCAGGGCACGCCAGGCGATGCGGACCCTGGGCGCCTCGGTCCTGAGCGCGACCGAGAAGCGGGTGAGCAGCGCATACTGCTGGTAGTCGGTCGCGGCGATCACCAGGGTGGCCTGCATAGTCGCCGGGTCGAACGGTGCTCCATCTGCCACGACCCTGCGGACACCCTCCAGTGCTTCATGCAACGGTTGTCGAAGCTCGACGGCGCGCTGGGTCAGGACCATTCCGCGCTGTGCCGGAATGAGGAGGGGATCGCCGAAAGCCTCGCGAAGCCGCGCCAACCGGGCGGACAAGGCGGGTTGGCTCAGGTTCAGGCGCCGGGCGGCACGCGTGACGTTCCTTTCCGCCAGCAGGGCTTCGAGCGTGACGAGCAGGCCGAGATCGAGGTTCCTGGTATCCATGCACTCGATAACAACAGGCAGAAGGTTCGATTTCAACACTGCGCCGCGCCGCGCGATATGCCGAGCAGGCTTCAGTTCCGGGAGCCTCCATCGACGACGCGGATAGCAGTTTGCCGGAAGCCCTTACCCTCCAACCGCATCGCCCCTCCTCGATCGCGTTCCCGCTGCTCGCGGCCATCCTGTTCCTGTTCTTCGTGTCGAGCAGCGTGCCGTCGCCCTTGTTTGTCGTGTTCCAGGAGCGTTGGGGTTTCTCCCCGGGCATGCTGACGGTCGCGTTCAGCATTTACTCCCTGGTGCTGCTAGTGACGCTGCTCGTGGCCGGGTCGCTCTCCGACCACATGGGACGGAAGCCGGTGATCGTTGCGGCGCTGGTCATCCAGGTCGTGTCCATAGCGCTTTTTCTGACGGCAGACGGCATCGGCGGATTGCTGGCCGCCCGGATCGCCCAGGGCATATCCATGGGCGTGGTCAACGGCGCCCTGTCGGCCGCGGTGATCGAGGCGGCGCCGCCGGCCCGCAGAGCCCTTGGCAGCCTGTTTACCAGCATCTCGCCGCTCGCGGGGCTGGCGACGGGCGCCTTCGTTACCGGCGCGCTGCTCGGCGTGACGGACAAGGCGGAGATCTGGGCGTTCGGCTTGCTCGGGGGGCTGTTCTGCCTGGGTGCGTCGATTGTTCTGCTTATTCCCGAGACGGCAAGCCCGGTGCCCGGCCTGCTTCGTTCCATGGTGCCGAGCGTGCATGTTGCCCGTTCGGCGCGCGACGGCTTCACGCGCGGGCTGCCGTTGCTCCTGTCGATCTGGGCGCTGGGCGGCTTCGTCAGCGCGCTTGGGCCGTCGCTGTTGCGCACTGTCTTCGGCGTCAGTAGCGGATTGCTGAACGGCGCCACCGTCGCCGTGCTGTGTGGCGCTGGCGCCGTGTCGCCGCTGATGATGCGCGGGCTGCCGCCCGGGCGCATGGCCGTCGTGGGCATGGCGGCGGTGACGGCCGGGGTTGGCCTCTTGCTCGTGTCGATCGGCACTGGAGCGTTGGCGCTGTTCTTCGTCGGCGGTGCGGTCGCCGGCGCCGGGCTAGGCGCATCGTTCAGCGGCCTTATCCAATCGCTCGTGCCGCTCACCCCTGTGCACGAGCGTGCCGAACTCTTCGCGGCGATCTTTCTGGTCACCTACCTGTCCTTGAGCGTCCCGCCCATCGCCGCCGGCTTCGCCGTTCCGCTGACCGGCTTCCTGGGCACGACCCAGGCTTATCTCGGCGCCGTTCTGATCGTCTCGGCGATCGCGACCGTCCTGCAATGGCTGCCCTCGCGCAGCCGAGGAGCACCCGCATGAAGGCTATCCAGGCACATCCGCAGCAAGGGCTCGACGGCCTGACGTTGATCGACCTCTCCGATCCCGGTGATCCCGGAGCGAGCGCCATCCGCGTGCGTGTGCATGCCTCCTCCCTAAACTTCCACGATCTGGGCGTGGTGACGGGACGGCTGCCGGCCGCCGATGGCCGCATTCCCATGGCCGATGGCGCCGGGGTGGTGGAGGCGGTCGGTTCCGAGGTCACTGAGTTCAAGCCCGGCGACCATGTCGTGTCCACCTTCTTCCCGACCTGGCTGGACGGTGAGGCGACCCTTGCCGATTTCGCCACCACGCCGGGCGACGGGATCGACGGCTTTGCTCGGGAGGTCGTGGTGGCGCCAGCCACGTCCTTCACGCGCGCGCCGGTCGGCTGGAGCCACGCCGCTGCGGCGACCCTGACCACGGCCGGGGTGACCGCTTGGCGCGCCCTGGTGGTCAACGGCGGTCTCAAAGTCGGGGACAGCGTGCTGGTGCTCGGCACGGGCGGCGTGTCGATCTTCGCGTTGCAGATCGCGCGAGCCATGGGGGCCACGGTGATCGCGACCTCCTCCTCCGACGAGAAGCTGGAGCGGCTTCGCACGATGGGCGCTGCCCACGGCATCAACTACCGTCAGAACCGAGAATGGGGCGAACGGGTGCGGGAGCTGACGGGCGGCACCGGCGTGGATCATGTCGTGGAGGTCGGCGGCCCGGGCACCCTGACGCAATCGATCAAGGCCGCGCGCGTGGGCGGCCACATCTCGCTGATCGGCGTGCTGACCGGGCGGGCGCCGTGCCGACGGCCATGCTCATGGCCCGGCAGCAGCGCCTCCAGGGTCTCATCGTCGGCAGCCGACGTCATCAGACTGACCTGATCCGCGGCATCGACGCCGTCCGCGGACACCCGGTGATCGACCGCTCCTTCCCGCTCGCCGAACTCGCCGATGCCTTCCGGCTCCAGGAGACTGGGGGCCACTTCGGCAAGATCGTCGTCGAGTTTTGATCAACGCATCCAGCAGGAGCATTGAACCATGAAGGTTCTTCTCGTATTCGCCCACCCGGAACGCCATTCCCTGAACGGCGCGCTGCGCGACGTCGCCGTGGCCGAGTTGGAAGCGCAGGGGCATGAGGTCCGCGTCAGCGACCTCTACGCTGAGGGATGGAAGGCGAGCGTTGACCGCGCGGACTTCCCCGAGATGGTGGAAGGCGAGCGGCTCCGGGTGGCCGAAGCGTCAGGTCGGGCGTTCACCGCCGGGGCGCTGACGGAGGACGTGAAGGCCGAGCAGGAAAAGCTGCTCTGGGCCGATATGCTAATTCTGCAGTTCCCGTTGTGGTGGTACCACATGCCGGCCATTCTCAAGGGGTGGGTGGACCGGGTCTACGCGTTCGGGTTCGCCTACGGCGTCGGCGAACGGAGCGACACGCATTGGGGCGACCGCTTCGGCGAAGGCACGCTGGCCGGCAAGCGCGCGATGCTGTTCGTCACGGTCGGCGGGTGGGCGACGCACTACGCCCCGCGCGGCGTGAACGGTCCAATCGAGGACATCCTGTTCCCAATCAATCACGGCATCCTTTACTATCCCGGCTACACCGTCCTGCCGTCCTTCGTGGCCTACCGCGTGGACCGGATGGACGAGGCCGGCTTTCAGCGGGTGGCAGATCAGTTGAAGGAAAGAATGCGGACCATCGAAACCACTGCGCACATCCCCTACAGGATGCAGAACGGTGGCGACTACCAGGTTCCCAGCCTGGAGTTGCGGCCAGAACTGGGCGACCCTGGCGTGTCCGGCTTCGCCTTGCACGTGGATCAGAGCCGAGCAGGGTAATTCATCCTGCAGATCCTAAAGGCATCCTTCCATGCGCTGGGCCTGAGCGGTGGTTAAACTCGCCCGGCGTTGCCTTCCGAAAACGACGATGTTTCGGGAAAGAACGTCAGCCCTGCTCGGCAGGATCAGTCTGCACAGCATCGGCGAAACGACGCATCAACCGAGTGAGGTCCGCGACATCCCGTTCTGAACAATTGCCGGAAATCGCCCGCGCCATGGCGTTGCGCGCCAAGTAGCAAAGCCCGCTGAACACGTCGCGCATGCTGTGCTCGCGCTCAGCGGCCGCCGTGGGCAGGAGCGTCAGGTAAGGCGCGATCAGCGTCCGCTCTTCATCGTTGATGTCAGATGGGTAGGCGCGACGGGCGGTCATCCAGCCAAGACTGGCGCACCCTCAGGTTCGCGATACCCTCTAGGACCGCTTTCAGGAAATCCGGACGGCTCTCTGGACGACTGCAACGGGTCGGAAGCCGTATGGCTGCTCGGGGTGGAATGCTGCCGGTCTGCTTCTGCGCCACGCGGGCACTCGAGCGGACATGTCCTCGACGATTCAGACGGTCAGAGGCCGGAAGTCAGTTTTGTAAGCCAATCGCGCGAGTCTTTGACTAGGACAGGCTCCATAGACCTGTAGAGAAGCAGAAGACCTCCGCCAAGTCCAACCAGACCGCCTGCGCCGAGCCCAGCCGCACTCGTGACGCCGGCTCCCACCCGAAGCCTCTAAGCCAAATGATTATCAGTCCTGCGCCAATTTACGGCTTGCGCTGTGGATCGCGATCGAAAATCTTGCTTTGAATACGCGCCTACGGAGCTTTCGATGCCAGCCGTAAGTTGTTACATAGGGAAATATCTAGGTTCATTTTTGCTATATGCCGCCGGATCCAGCGTCGTTTTCGCGGATATGAGGGTGAATCGTTCCGTCGACGGCAAAATCGTCTCGATGTCTAACCTGTCGCCGGCGAAGGACTGTTCTCCGATGGTCTTGCGCGGCCGCATCAGCGATCTAACATTCGAGCAGGGAACGGTACGCGGATTCACACTTAACCAAAAAGTCGGCGAGCAGCACATCAACGTACCCGCTTTGTACGATTTTCCCGATCCACGCCAGAAAGCGATTGCTCGCGATGGATATTCCACATTGATCCGCGACGGCCGCACCGTGACTATCAAGGCTCTGTTCTGCGGCGCAGCGGGAAAAATCGTGAAAATGGACGCGATCTCAACAGAGTAGGGACCATATCATGTCAACCAGATCGGGTGCGGTTGCCCTCCTATTCATGCTGTATTGCGTCCAGGTTGCGAACTCGGGGTGGAAGCCGGCAAAAGGAACTCCGTATCCTGCGTTCATCTCCTGCGTCTCCTCCAATCTGTGCATATTCGTCTCGTGCCGGCGCGGTGGCGAAAGGTCCTTCGAGATCTACTCCGTCGAGAACGGTCTAAGCGCTGGAGATACGCTATCCCTCTCCGCTGCCGGACGCCAGATCAAGCTGACCGTACCGCCGAGGACCAACAACGAGCTCTACAGCTGGCCGTTGCGACCGGACATAGATGAATTACTGAGCTCGGGCAGTAAAGCGGCCATCGTCTTCGACGAACGCACCAAGTGGCCCGTAAGGACTGACGGCTATGCATCGGCGAAGTCAAGCCTGTCGCGTCAATGCAAAGACTGACTCCGGGCCGCTTGGGACGACTATCGGGAGACGGACGATGTTTATGGGAAGAATGACTTTCGTGATCTTGATGGGATCGCTCTTTGCAGCGCCGGCTGTAGCGGAATCAAGAGCGGCGGCCTACTTGGCAAAGCAGGAGATCAGTGACGGGTGCGATGGTCGTCAAGGGCGCATCGATCCCGCCGGCCTGATCGAGCGGGATCTCGATGGCGACGGCATGCCCGACTTGATTATATCCCACGAGGGGATCCGATGTGCCGGTAAAATGTCACGGAGCAGTCATTGCGGCATGCAGGTTTGCTCCGTACTGTTCTATCTGCGTCGCGGATCATTGCTCCAGAAGGCCCACGATATGCTGGGTGCCAACGTCAAGGTAGGCCGCGAGCGCATCCCGAAGGTCCATATGGATGCCCATGGCGGAGGTGGAGGCTACGTTCGTTGGAATGGGAAGTCCTTTGATTGAGAACTGATGTCTCGCGACGACGTCCAACATCCATAGATAGCCGCGGTCGGAGCCATCACAAATCATGGCATCTCCAACATTCGGCCGATGCGGTTACAGCCAGTCGATCGGCGAGATGCGCCTGGAGGCGGCGTTCGATCGGATCGCTTCCCGGCCGAGGTTCTCCGCACCGACAGCCAGGATCCGGGACGATCCGACGACCGACGTCGGTCGCCGATCAAGCTATCCCCCAAGCTGTCCCGACATGCGTGGCCCGCGATCGGGTGGCCGTGCACCGCAACGTCGGGCATGATGCCCTGCACATGATCGGCGGACCTGGGGAGGTCACATGCGGTTCCTGGTGGCGACGATTGTTCTGATCGGACTGTGCGGTCAGGCGAATGCTCAGGGCAAATCGAAGAAGCCGCAGCCTCAGCAGCCGTCGACCCGCTACCTCAGCTTTTCGGAAGGGTCCCTGGACGGTTCGGCTACGTATCTGATCGACGGCGTCCTGAAGTTGACCTTGCAGGGCAGCCAGATCACCGACGCGAGCATCGACGTCTGCTACCCGACAAGCACGCTGTCGCGGCGCGTCGACCGTCTGGTGATCCCGCTGAAGGCCGACGGCGCGAACTTCTCCGGAGCCGGAGCAAGCTCGGCGGGGGATCAGGTCGCCGTGTCGATCAAGCGGAGCGGCTCGAAGGACGACCAGCAGCTGAACGGCTCTCTGAAGCTTCCGGACCATAGCGTCGCCATCGCAGCCACCGGCCTGGCGTTCTCGGAGGAGGATCCGACCGCGCTGCCCTCCGGTTCGACGGCAGAGGACGAGCCTGAAGACGTGAGCGACAAGCCCGTACCCGATCCCGGAACCCTCTCGGTGACGACCAAGCTTCCGAACGTCGTCGATCTGGTGAAGCTAGTCCGCACTGAAGGTGCCCGGATGGATCCCGCCGGTCTGGTCCCGAATTGCGCCGACCTGAGAGGCGGCACCTCGTCGATCTCGATCGACGTCGATCCGGAGAGAGCTCCCGCGCTCCTCGAGAAGGTGAAGAAGCTCCCGGGAGTGGCGACTGCGGAATACGGGCAGGTCGCTGACAAGTCCCAGCTCGTCAAGCTCAAGGTGAAGCCGGGCGACGCCGATCTGATCGCCGCCCTCGGTCGCGCATTGCCGAAGGCCATCCCCGATGCGACGATCGTCTCGTCGGGCAAGGACGCCGGGCGAGGCGAGATCCAGATGGCCCTCACCCGCAAGGTGTCCTACCTGGACCCGATGGGAGCTCAGGAAGCGATCTCGCTCCGGGCTACCGCGTGGCAGGATCCTCAGGACAAGTCCGTCTCTTACCTCCAGCTCCGGGGTGTCGATGCGAGACTTGTCGATACCGGCAAGGAGAAGGTCTTCTCGGTAGGGCCCGCCGAGTCCGAGGGGGAGGACGCCGTCGTCGCCTCCGATCTCGACACGGCGGCAGCACAGCAGGCGATAGCTGCGGCATTGGCTTCTGATCTGCACGGGCAGATCTGGGTCGAAGATGCGTGGGTGTCGAAATAGCAGGTCGCCCGCACGCCTGGATGCCGACGACGGGCGAGTGCTGGAGGCGGCCGCACACTCGAAACGCCGCCCGCACCGTGGAGCGCGATCGGTACCTGCCGAACGGGAGCCCCGGCCGCATGGTCGACGAGGAGGCCGACTTGGAGAGTAACACGATCGGATGATGCGTCGGAGGCTATGCCGGCCGAATGCGGGGGAGGGGCCACGTAAACGATCGGCGGGCGACGACATGCATCCGCCGATCGTAAGGCTAGCTAGGAACGCTCGAAGGTCCGTCGATGCTCTACCACGCGGCCTGGAGGCCGGCGGTGAACACCTGGGCGGTGGCGCCCGGGCGGACGTCGCCGGTGTAGCCCACCGACAGCCGCACGCCCGCGGCGACCGCCCCCGTCAGGCTCACCCCCAGAACCGCGCCGTCCCGGCCCAGCGCGCTCGTCCGGCCCGCGAACCCCGCCCCGAACAGGCTCGAGCGGATCAAAGCCGCCGTGTCGGCCAGCTCGTGCGCCCAGTACGCCCGACCCTCCAGCCGCAGATCCGGAATGCCCGCCAACGCCCAACTCGTCACCCGCCCGCCGACCAGGCTGCGCGCCGCGTCGAGGTCGGCCACCGCGAAGCCCTGCCCGCCGAAGCCCTGCCCGACCAGACCGCCCCGCTCGGACACACGGCCCCGCGTCAGCCGGTCGTAGCTGAAGCCCACCTCCGGCACGACCTCGACCGGCAGGCCGGTCGCCAGCGCGTAGCCGGCAAAGCCCGACACCCCGCCGTTCCAGCCCGACGACAGCCCGGACGCCTGCGACACCGCCGCGCCCAGCGCCACCGTCCGGTCCACCCGGCCGTCCGCGTACGACACCCCCGCCGTGCCGCGCAGCACCACGGCGCCCAGCCGCGTGCTCGCGTACAGCGTCCCACCGTAGCTGTCGGTGGTGAACCGCCCCAGCCCCGCGCCCCGCGACGTGCCGCCCGCGCGCAGGTAGCTGAACGCACCGCCGACCTGCGTGTCCGCCCCGACCTGGCGGTCGACGCCCATCAGCAGCCCGCCCGCGTCGAACCCGGCGCCCGTGGCCGCCCGGTCGCCGGCGCGCGCACCGAACCCGTACAGCGCGTCGGCCCAGACCCGGCCCTCGCCCACCCCAAGCGGCGCCGCCGCCGCCCCGGCGCCGCCGCGCACCTGCAGCGCCGTGCGGTTCGGGCCCGGGCCCGGATCGCCCGCGCTGAACGCGCCCGCGCCCCCGCCCAGCCCGCGCTGGTGCCGGTCGATCGTGTCGGAGAGCAGACGGCGCGCGGCGAGGTCGGTCATCACCGCGTCGCCGTAGCTCTGGCCCGACAGGCTCGCCAGGCCGCCCGGCAGCGTCGCCGGGCCGGCCGCGTAGAGCGGGTCGAACACCCGCGCCCGCGCCGCGTCCGGCCGCGTGCCGGCGGCCGGGCGGGCGAGGTCGAGGGCCGCGCCCACGGCCCGGGCGTTGCCGGTCTGGGCGAGGCCGAGGCCGGCGAGATTGCCGTAGGCGGCCGGCGTGACCACGAGGTCGAGGCCGGTGGCGGCGTAGAGCGCGTCGAGGCGCGTGCCCGCCGGCAGGCCCGCCGCCGGCTGGGCGAGCCCGCTGAACGAGCCCGACAGCCCGGCCTGCGCGGTCAGAACGCCGAAGCGCTGGCCGAGCGCGGGGGTGAAGCTGTTCGTGGCGTTGCCGGTGATGCCGCGAAGCTCCGGCACCAGGGTGCCGTTGGCCGAGACCGTACCGGTCGGGCCGAGCACCAGCAGGCGGGCGTAGCTGCCCGCGCCGGTGCCGGTGCCCGGGCCGTCGATGTCGAGGCCGAGGCTGCTGCCGGGGGCGAACGCCACCGGGCCGAGCACGGTGAGCGTGCCGGGGGAGTTGCCCGGCCGCAGGGCGCCCGCGACCGTGACCGGGGCCGCGACGGTGCCGATGCCGCGCAGGGTGCCAGTGGCCGCGACCGTGACCGGCGAGGTCCAGAGGCCGTTGAGGGAGAGCGTGCCGGCCTGGATTGTGGTCGGGCCGGAGAAGAGGCCGGGGCCGGTGAGCAGGAGCGTGCCGGGGCCGGCCTTGGTCAGGCTGGTCGGGCTCGCGGTCTCCAGGATGGCGCCGGC
>NZ_KB911325.1:0-10000 GCF_000383455.1 Methylobacterium sp. 285MFTsu5.1
GCTCGTCCTCGATCCGCAGCCTGCCGACGTACAGGACCGGGACGGAGCCGTTCCGGTGCTGCGCCTGTCGCGCCGAAGCTTCCCGTTCATTACCAAGGCCTTCGCCGACGCCGGCTATGCCGGCGACAAGCCAGCGAGCGCGACGATCATCGCCGTCGAGATCGTGCGCAAGCCGCCGGATCAGGTCGGCTTTGCCGTGCATCCACGCCGGTGGGTCGTTGAACGGTTCTTCGCCTGGATCAGCCGCAACCGACGCCTCTGGAAGGATCCAGAAGCGACCCTCGCCTCCGCCAGAGCCTTCCTCTACGCCGCAGCCGTCATGATCCTCGTCAGACGCCTCGCCCGATCAACCTGACTTCTCGGACGGACTCTTAGGCAACCGGCATCGTCATTGGCGAACTGGCCTCGTGTTAGCACCCAGCGGGTCCGGCCGTCGGTTGAGGTCACTCGGTACTCTGTAAGTAACTGAACCCCCACCTTGGCGCTGCGCCAAACCAGAACGCGAACCTTGTCCCGGTCATCGGGATAGATGGCAGCGATCTAGGCCTCGGAGGCGATGCCGGTTTCGGCCGCTGCCGGATCAACGTTGAACAGCGGCGCTATGAACCCCCCGACGCGCGCCTGGCCGGTGGTGGCGTTCCACTCTCAACGACCGATGATGGCCTGTTCGTCGAGCGCGCACAGGAACGCTTCATGCCAGGGCTGATCATCAAGGCATCGAGATTTGGGCTTCGGCATCGTCACGCCCGCATTTTGACTGCGTACGCGTTCCCGCGAACGATGCCACTCCACATATTTGCGAGGCACGCGGCACATTAGCGCAACCGAAGCGTGTAGACCGCTATTAGTTGGCGCAGGGAGCGTATTATGAATTCAGCCACGGCTTCGTGTGTGCATGAGCGAAGATGCGATGGGATAGATAATGCGGCCTCAGTGCGTGCCTTCTCTGGATGAGGCTGCCGATAGTGGCGCCTCCGCTCGTCCTGCATCGCTGAACTACATCAAAATTCCGATCCCGAGCACCGCGAATCCTCTCGAGGCATCCGACGGCGGACACATGATCTGGCCGATAACGCCGAGCTGGCCTCTCTCTGCAAAGCTCGAGCGCCAAGCGAGGTGAATGGGCATTCTTTGCCTCACTTCCAAACCTACCCGCGGCGGGCCGACTCGCCTTTGACGCGGGCGAGGTAATCAACGATCACTTTCGCGTCGTCAGGCGTGATTGGCGCCTTGTAAGCAGTGATCATTTTGTCCACGACCTTGTGCCACTCCTCCCAGGAGAGGGCCGGCTGATTCAGGGTGTGGTCGGCGGAGTGACAGGCCACGCAATTGGATGCGATGACCTCAGAGCCGGGGCCTTCGGGGAAGCCAACATCGTCGCCGAACGGTAGGTCGACTTCGGGCTTGGAATGAAGCTCCAGCGGCGCGGCAGCCAATGCCGCCGAAAGCCCTGCGCTGAGACCAGCAAGGGACGCGGCGAGGAGCACCGTGCGTGTGCGTCGGGTCATGGTTCTCTCCTCAAGCCGCGATCAGATCGACGGTCTCGACCTGATTGGCCATGTACCCGCCTGGGTTCCAGACGCGCTGCATCGGCTGCATAACCCGATCGGTGTTGGTGCAACGGGCTGTCACAGTGTGCGCGCCGCGTACTGGCAAGCTGATCGTGGTCTGCCACTGTCGAAAACCGTAGGTGCCTTCATCCCTTCCCAGCACCGTCGGTTGCCAACTCCGGCCGCCGTCGAGCGATAGGTCCACCGCTGCAACGCCGCGGTCGCCCCCAAACGCGATGCCGCGCACGAGCTGCGGCGCCCCCACTGGGACGGTGTCGCCGGACTTGAGGTTGGTCACGAACGAGCGGGGCAGGTTCCTGGTGACCGGAATCATACCGTAGCCCGTCTGCTCGGGCTCGACCGTGTAATTGGGGGTGTCCGGCACACGATAGCTCCGCGTCGTCCACACGCTAGGATCGGAGTGTTCCATCACCTCTATGTTGTTGAGCATCTTGATCCAGTAGACCGCACTCCAGCCGGGGACGATGAGCTTCAGCGGGAAGCCATTCAGCATTGGAAGCTGTTCGCCATTCATCGCAAAGGCCAGCATCACCTCGCCATCGCGGGCGTGATCAAGGCTCAAGGACTTTACGAATTTCGGCGCCTCTGGCAGGATCGGCTCGTCAAGGCCACCGAACAAGACGTGCCCGGCGCCGGCCTTCACGCCTGCACGGTCGAGCACATCCTTGAGGCGCACGCCGGTGTAAAGGCCGTTGCTCATCGAGCCGTTCGCCCATTGGGCGCCGGCGGTCCGCGGTCTGGCGTAGAGGCGCGAATTTCCGGCGCACTGGCTGACCGCCGCGATCTCAAAGCGTGGCAGATCGTGCATCAACTCGTGAAGCGACAGTGATTGTGGCCGCTCAACCAACCCATGGATCTTGAGAGCGAACGTGTTGATGTCGACGCTCGTCGGGAAGGTCGCCCAATGCCAACTGACGAAGTGCTGATTGTTCGGCGTGAACACGCCCTGGTCGAAGACGTCGAAGGGCGTCTCCAGCCACGGTGGCCGCGTACGCTGGACGATCATGCGTCCCTTCTCAGGGTAGGTGGTCGTCATGGGCCGGGTGCTGGGACCACCTGGCACGTGGAAGTCGATCGTCTCGCCTGAGGCTTGGCGGGTGAGCAGGCCGAGTCCACCCATGGCCGCTGCCGACAACAGGCCACGGCGACTCAGGGCCGATGACGAAGGGGTATTTTTCCGCATCACGTCGATGTCCCACTCAGCCAACGCCTAGGCGGTCGGCTGCGGGCATTCGAACCTCTCAGCTTAAGCCAACCTTAAGCGCGCCGGGTCCGCCCCTAGCGAATAGACATTCCTTACCGCCGCACGCGCTCTCATGTGGCGCCCCGTCAGGGTTGAGCATCATAACGTTGCCCGGCGATGAGGTCGGGAGTGCCCGTTCCAGGCTTGAGCGGTTACCTCCCGCTCGCAGGAGCTCGTTCCAGCCGCCTAGGCGGCCGCGAGTTCCACCTCCAACCCCGAGCGATCTTGACGATTGCGGAATCGCAACTTGGCACCGCTCCGTCGGGCCGCCATTTCCGAGATCGCCAGTCCGAGCCCGCTACCGGATGCGCTCTTGTGGCGACCGCGGTAGAAGCGCGTCGTCACGTGCGGCATCTCCTCCTCAGGTATCCCTGGCCCTTCGTCCCTGATGAAGAAGGCAGTGCCGCCGGGCCCCACGCCCCACTCGACCGTGCCGGTGGTCATGTGATGAATGGCGTTCTCATGCAGGTTCCGGATCGCGAGCCGTAGACTCTCTGGATCGCCACGCATCTTGAAGCCGCGAAGGCGTGGATCGATGATCGTCCGGATGCCTTCCGAGACACGCATGCCTTGCACCGTCTCGGCGATCAAGACACCCACATCGACCTCGGTGAGGGGCCCGCCATCCACCTCGGCATCGAGACGAGCGGCATCGAGCAGTTGGCGCACGAGACGAGTGGTCTGGTCCACAGCCGTCAGGATCTGTCGCAGCGCCGCCTTCGCGACACTGGGATCCGGGGTAGCCATCGCAACCTGCGCCTGGGTCTTCAGCCCTGCCAATGGCGTCCGTAACTCGTGCGCAGCGAAAGCCGTAACCGTTCGCTCGTGCCGCCGTGCGATTTCAACCTTGAGGAACAGTGCGTTCAGGGCAGTTGCGAGAGGGCGTACCTCAGTTGGGGCACGGCCGGTATCGATGGCGCGCATATCGTCTGCATCGCGGGCTTCCAAGTCACGGGTCATACGCCGAAGCGGGCGCAGGCCACGGCCGAGGCTGACCCAGATCAGTATGCCCAGCAGCGGAACTACGAAAAGGACCGGGGTCAGAAAGCTTCTCACGAGGTCGGTGACCAAGCGTTCCCGCAAGCCGACTCGATCGCCAACTAGGACGCGAATGCCTTTATCCGGATCCTCAACCGTGAAGACACGCCAGATATCGCCGTTGACCTCGCGCTCGGAGAAGCCCGAGGACGCGTCCGACATGCGGTGCTCCGGGGCCTCGCTCGACCGGGCCAGCATGCTCCCCGACAGCGACCAGATCTGGCAGGCGATCTGACGTTGGTATCCTGTCGGAGACGCAAGCGTAGCGGGCATTCGGGAAGTTGAGTCTTTGTCGACCTTGTCCACGACCGACACGACCATGCGGGCCGCTTCCTGAAGCTGGGTGTCGACGAAGTGCTCCACCTCCCACTTTGAGCTTAAGTAGATCCACGCGACCGCGCTCAACCAGATCAGGCCGGTTGCGACGAGTAGGATGGCGAATAGCCTGACCCGAAGCGACCTCATGCGACGGCTCTCATCCGGTAGCCGAGACCGCGGACCGTCTCAATCGTGTGCTTGCCGATCTTGGCGCGCAGGTTGTGGATGTGAACCTCCACGGTATTGCTCTCAACTTCCTCCTGCCAGCCGTAGAGCCGCGCCTCTAACTCAGCCTTCGAGCGCAGGACATGCGGACGCTCCATCAGAGTGATGAGCACCATGAACTCGCGTCGTGAGACCGTGACGGGTCTATCATCGACCGAAACGGTCTGCGTGCCGGGATCAAGCCGAATGTCCCCATGAGTCAGCATGGCCGAGGCTCGGCCGACGGCGCGGCGAACGACGGCACGAATCCGGGCGGAGAGTTCGTCGAGATCAAACGGCTTGCCGAGATAGTCGTCCGCGCCGCCATCGAGCCCCTCGACTCGGTCAACGATGGCGTCACGCGCCGTCAGAAGCACGACCGGCGTCAGGTTGCCTCGGGCGCGCAGCGTGCGCAGGACGTCCAGGCCCGATCCGTCCGGCAGCATGAGATCCAAGACGATTGCGGAGAACTCTGTCGTGCGCAGCGCGCAGGCTGCATCCTCGCAGGTCCCGACACAATCCACGGTGGCACCGGATAGGCCGAGACCGACCCTTAGGCCATCGGACAGGATCGGATCGTCCTCGACCACAAGTAAGCGCACAACTGTCTCCTTGGCTGCCCAGCACCCTACGGTGCTGCCTTAAGCTTGGCTTAAGCTGCGTCTCGGACTGGCCGTACCCTGTTCCGGAAGCCGAACGCGTCGTCGATCATGCCGAATTTCACTTATACATCCGATGTGTCCTGCGGTGAACGAGGCTCAGGATCCGACGTGATTAGAAGGATTCCCGAAACGAGTGGACCTGCTCACGGCAGGAGGACAGATCCATGTGGAGGTTCGCGCAGGGCGCGGAGCATGGTTCGGATCGCATCGTGGCTCGCCATTGCCTCGGCACTCGGCGCTTGCACAGCCTCGATGGGGCCTCAGCCCCAGGTCGGGGCGATGGGCCCTCGGTTCAGCCCGGACGTACTCCGGCGGTATGCGGCCCTGAGCGACGAACCGTTCCCGGTTCCCGCGATCGATCCGAAAGACCTGAAAGCTCCCTACATCCGGCGTGTTGTAGATTACGCCACCCAGGAGCAGCCCGGCACTCTCATCGTCGATCCCTATCACCGTTACCTCTACCTCGTCATGGAGGAGGGCAAGGCGATGCGTTACGGGGTCGGCGTCGGCAAGGCCGGAATGGAGTTCACCGGCTCCGCGGTCGTCGGACGCAAGGCGGCGTGGCCGCGCTGGACGCCGACGCCTGACATGTTGCGGCGTGAGCCTGAACGGAATGGCCAGTGGGCCGGCGGCATGGCCGGAGGCGAGGGCAATCCGCTGGGCGCGCGCGCGCTGTACCTGTTCAGAGAAGGCCGGGACACGCTGTACCGCATCCACGGCACGGTCGAGCCTTGGAGCATCGGAGAGGCGGTGTCGTCGGGATGCATCCGCATGCTGAACCAGGACATCATCGACCTGCACCGTCGCGTCCCAGTCGGTACCCGGGTCGTAGTCCTCGGCGTACAAGGCCCCGTGGCGGCTCAGCAAACATGGACCGAGCCGCACGATGCAGTGTCTAATGGCATCAGCGAGATAGACAGAGAAACCTACGTCGCTCGCAGACAGCCACCGGCATAGCGGTTTTGCCAAGCAGATGTCGCTGTTCCAGCCTCCGGCGAGAAACTCGGCCATCTCATGTATCGAGCGGCAGCAGAATCTATCAGCGCCGAGTGTCGGGCTTTGCGTTTCTAATGGTGGGCGGCCGGCCTTCGGCACGAGCGAGGTTGCGCCCCGTCAACCTCCTGTGTGGATGGCTCCCGCGCTACAGGGGAATCTGTGACGGTTCGCCGTTTCGCCCGGTGCCGTCTTGTGTCCGGCCTGTTAGCGCGGTGATCGACCGCTGGCCTTGATGGTTTCTGCGGATGATGTCCCATTCCGCTTCGCGGGCTTCAACGCCCTGGACAATTTAGCGGGTTGTCCCCCCAGGCGCCTGACCGGTGGTGTGCCATCACTTCACTGGGATCTCGCAACCTTCTTCGCGCGGCACCGCGTTGATTGGTGAGCTCCTCCTCAGGCAGCGGCGGTGCCGAGCGCGGGCGTCCGGTAACTCTGGCTCGCACCACGCACGTCCCATCGGTCAACGCCGATGATCGCGCTGCAGTGGCCTCGCTGTTTGATGCCGTGCAGGCGTGAACCAGCGTGGACCTCGCCCATGTCGATGAGGGCTACACAGGTGAGCGCGCGGCGGAAGCAGCAGCCGATCACGGCGTCGCCTTGGATGGCGTGAAGCTGCCCGAGACCAAGCGCGGCTTCGTGCTGTTGCCGCGACGCTGGGTGGTCGAGCGTGCTTTTACCGCAATGGCCGCCTCCGCCGCCTGGCCCGCGACTACAAACGCCTGCCCGCCACCTTAGGTTCGCGAGGTAGATCTTGCGCTCGCCTGACGAACGCCACCCGCCGACCAGCCAGCCCTCGGCCCCGGGCAGGTGCCAATTGTTGGCCCAGACCGCCCCATCCCCGATCCGCACCCGGGTCACGGCAAAGCGCGCCGACAGCGCCCTCTTCGTGCCGAATCGCCACGTCACACGCCTCCAGGGCCGTGCGGCCAGAACCGCCTCGGCCTCGCGCGGCTCCTCGTCCGGCACGGGCCTGCGCGCCCGACCCTCGGGCGCGACGAGCTGCACGACTGGGTCGTGGACTCTCTGGTTCATGTCAGTACCGACCGGCTAGAGCTATTCCCGGCCAGGTAGCGACGGCCAAGTCGTCCTCGTAGCCGGCTGCGGTGATGTAGTTGCGGCACTCCTGCGGCGTGAAGCGCGTGAAGGCCTGAGGGATCGCCGCCCAGAGATCCGGGATCGTGCGAGCGGCCGCGCTGCGCAGCAGCGCCTTCAGCTTTGCGAAGGCCTGTTCAATCGGGTTGAAATCAGGGCTGTAGGACGGAAGGTAGAGCAGCCGCGCTCCTGCGGCCTCGATCGCATCCTGCACGCCGGCGACCTTGTGGGCTGGCAGGTTGTCCATGATGACGATGTCGCCCGGCTGCAGCACCGGGATCAGGGTCTCGGTGACATAGCTGCAAAAGCGCGTGCCATTCGTGGGACCGTCCAGCAGCGCGGTCGCGCACAGCCCGCTCGTGCGCAGGGCGGCGGTGATGGTCGTGGTTTTGTAGTGGCCAAACGGGGCGGCAAGCCGGCAGCGCTCGCCGCGTGGGGCCCAGCCGTAGCGCCGGGCCATGTTGGTGGCGGCCGCTGTCTCGTCCAGGAACACCAGCCGGTCCGGATCGAGCTCGGGTTGTGCCTCAAACCACGCCTCGCGGGCCGCTCTTACGTCTTCACGCTCCTGCTCAGCTGCGAACGTCGCCCCCTTTTCCAGGTGATCGCGTGTCGCTGGAAGAAGCGCGACAGGCCGCTTGTGCTGGTCTGGACGCCCTGCTCAGCCAGTCGGTCGTGCAGCTCGCGCAGGAAGAGACGCGGCTCCTGCTCGGAGGTCGCCAGGATCAGTGCGGCATGCGCCTCGATGCGCTGCGAGGTGTGATCGCCGCCCATCGGCTTGGGCGCGACATGGCCCTCTTGGTGGGAGCGCTGCGACCAGCGGCTGGCGCTCGACACGCTGACCCCATAGCGAGCTGCGGCTCGGTGGCACGAGGCCCCTGCCGCCACGGCAGCCAAGACACGCTCGCGTAAGTCGACGGACAAGGGTGAAGGCATGGGCATGCTCCTACACCCGTCAACGCGCCAGCCGCAAACCCGTCGCAATCCGCCCGGGACCGGCTCTAGCACAGGCCACGCGCGTCGAGGCCATGGCGGAAGACGGCGCTCGTGCCATAGCCCGCGTCGGCGGGTACGACGCCGAAGCGCACACCCGCCGCTTACAGGCGATCGAGTTCGGCTTGAGCGATCTCACCTCTGCTACGCGGCGCGATCACCACGTCGCGCACGCCGGCCATCGCGCACCGCTCCGGCTCGGTCACTCACACGTCGGTCAGGAACAAGCGCAGCCCGACAGCAACCGGCACCTCACCCTGCGCCAAGGTGAGGGAGACGAGCGATTGGCAGTTGGCCTCCTTGCCCAGCGCCTCGCGGTACTGGCGCGCGACACCCCGAGCGCGGGCCCTTCTTCGGCGGCGCCGTGCCGTCAATCACGAGGCCGGCGTCGGACCCGCCCACCAGCCGATCCGCTGTGCGGGCCAGTTCGGCCCAGAGCTGTGCGTCGTCCCAGGCCAAGCTGGCGTGGAAGTGCTGGAGCTGATCGTGCCCGGAGAGGCCGATGCGGGCCGCCATCGGCTGCAAGCTTTTGAGATCTCCGGAGCCGAGAAGGCCGCGCAGGCATAGCGGCGCCCAGCATCGGCGAGTCTTGTGCTCCATGGCGGAGAGGAACGGCGTCGGTCATGTATCGAGACCTGGATCGAACGAAGCCTGTGACATCGTCGCCTCCCGGTGCGACCGCAACGGAAGGAATAACGCACCGGCGGCACCAGAGTGCCCCGATAACACTAGCCAGCTGCCTTAGCGTCGAGTGCTGCTGCTGTATAATTGCTAAATCCAGATACAGTGCCTTGCTCCTTCGTATCGACTGCTTGGCTTTTCTGGGTCAGCAATTATTCAGCTATTTAGCCCTGCGCCTCCTTCGCCAGCTCGTCCCAAGCCTCCCAGGTATCAATCCGCTGTCCATAAATTTGGCGGATAATTGGGAGCACGTTTCCTAGCATTAACCTCAACGGCGGCTGCTCACAATCAACTATCTTTAGTATGGCCTTCGCAGTCACCTCAGGGTTTCCGAAAAATTCAGGGGCCAGCATTTCCGCTAGTTTTTGACGATGTTCGTCATAGACAGGATTTTGCGTGGACTGACGAGCAGATGCGGCAAAACCTGTCCGGTAAGCTCCCGGCTCAATTATGGTAATTTTGATCCCTAAAGACGCAACCTCTTGCGAGAGAGCTTCGGCAATCGCCTCGACCGCGAACTTAGTTGCGGAATAGATACCTGTCGTCGCTAGAGATATGAGTCCGCCGCCACTCGATACCGGCAGTATATGCCCACTGCCTTGTGCCCTGAGGTGAGGCAGCACCGCCTGGAGGAGATTCAGTGTCCCAAAAACATTAGTTTCAAAATTCGCTCGCGCCTCATCGATGGAAACTTCCTCGATTGCGCCCATCTGCCCATAGCCAGCATTGCTTATCACTACGTCAAGCCGGCCAAGCTTGTGTCGTACTTGTTCTATCGCGTCGAAAACTGCTGCACGCTCTGTGACGTCGAGCTTAAACGCCAGCAGCCGGTCTCCGTATCGCTCCTGCAAACCTCCGAGATCACCGATGTCCCGAGCCGTTGCGGCCACCTTGTCACCACGATCGAGCGCTGCCTTAGCCCAGATGTGTCCAAAGCCACGTCCCGCACCTGTGATAAGCCAGTTCTTCTGCGACACTTATCTACTCCATCTTGCCTCGGAAGCCCCCCAAAAATCACATCTAGATTTCTGGATAGCGGCCATTCATCAAGGTCTTTTGCTTATACGCTGTCGTGTGCCGACCGGTTACACTCCTTGCCCCACGCGTCTGAGAACCCGTCCGATAAGGGTCTGAGGCGGGGTTGAGTGGCCGGGATGGCGATGGTTCCAGGCGGGTGCTGAAGCCTGACCTGGACCTGCCATGTG
>NZ_KB911326.1:0-9082 GCF_000383455.1 Methylobacterium sp. 285MFTsu5.1
CTGCAGGACGTGCTCGCAAAAAAGCTCTGACGCCTGCTCGGCGACGCGAGCTCGTGCACCAGGTTCAGGAGGCGCACGGGGTGAGCGAGCGGCGCGGCTGCGCCGCGCTCGGCGTCGGCCGGTCGGGCATCCGCTACCGCTCGACCAAGCCCGATCAGGCACCGCTGCGGATGCGCATCTGCGATCTGGCCAAGAGCCGGGTGCGCTACGGTGACGATCGGATCTACATCCTCCTGCGCCGGGAAGGTTGGCGGGTGAATCACAAGAGGGTGCACCGCCTCTACCGAGATGAGGGCCTCAGCCTGCGGCTCAAGCGGCCGCGCCGGCACGTCAGCGCGGCACACCGTGAGCGTCAGCCCGCTGCGCTCCGACCGAACGAACGCTGGTCGATGGACTTCGTCTCCGACGCGCTGTTCGACGGCCGCCGGCTGCGGGCCCTGACGGTCGTCGATGCGTTCACGCGCGAGGCTCTGGCGATCGAGGTCGACCAGGGCATCAAAGGCGAGCAGGTCGCGGCTGTCGTCGGCCGCTTGACGCTGCTGCGCGGAGCACCGTGCGCGATTCAGGTCGATAACGGGCCTGAATTCGTCTCGAAGGCACTCGACCGCTGGGCCTACGAGAACGGTGTCACGTTGGACTTCTCACGGCCTGGCAAGCCGACCGACAACGCGCTGGTCGAGTCGTTCAACGGCCGGCTGCGCGACGAGTGCCTGAACGCGAACTGGTTCTTGTCGTTGGCCGACGCGAGGAGCAAGATCGAGACGTGGCGGCGGCACTACAACGAGAGCCGTCCTCACACCGCCCTGGGGTGGCGAACACCCCAGGAATTCGCCCTAGCGGCGGCCCTGCAGGCCGCCGAATGAGATCCGGAAGCTCACCTTCCGGCCGGACCAAAATCCGGGGGACCCTCACACAGCCCGAGAACTTGCATAGGCCGTGGACCACAAACCGGGTCAACTCCAACTGGCTCAAAAACCATACCAAAGGGCGGACCACTTCAAAGGGGGCGGATCACACAACGGCACCCTCGTCGCGCAGGTCCAGGACAATAACCGGATCGTGCTAAAGCCGGTAACGCTCGGCCGCAATCTCGGCAACGAGGTCGAAGTGCGCTCGGGTATTTCAACTGCCGAACGGCTCATCGACAACCCGCAGGAGTTCCTAACCCCCGGTGACTTCGTCCGTGTTGTCGGGCAGGCTGCCCCCCCGCACACCGCATCCGCGGAATGACCCACGAAACCCTTCACTTTCCGTGACGGCACTCAATCAACCGACCGTTTTGGGCAGTTCGGTCCGTTGGAATAGCGAGAGCCGGACACACATTGCGCAAGCAACATCAAATGTGAATGGCTCCGCATATTCGACAGCAACCACATCTTGGCACCAAGTTGCAGCCCTTCGACGCGGGAGCCATCCACCCAATCCGCCTTCCTATTTTATTTGAGAAAAGCAGACAGAATAAGATCTCTCGATTACACGCTTCGCTCGATGTTCGACGATCTTACTGCCGGAACTGCAGTTTTTGAGTCGGCTTGCGCCGCGCTCTCAATGGAAGCTCATGATGGCACCACGACACGGGGAGACTTGAATTTTGAAAGCAATTTAGGATCCATGTTTAAGTGAGAAGCAATAAGATCAGGAGGCGTGCAGGATAACCATTGCGCAAGTGAAACCTCTTGGTATTGACTATCTTTGAATATTTCTAAAAATACCAAATCGTTAGAACCAACGTTTTTAACATAGTGGCCGAGACTTTTCTTTACTACGCCAACATCCCCTGGGTTAAAGTCAGCGGTCTGCGCTCGAGGACCGGTGTTGAACACCGTCATTTTTGCCTGACCCGAAATATAGTATTGCCACTCGTCGGCGTTTGGGTGCCAGTGCAGCTCCCGCATTCCACCGGGCTTCACGGTGACGAGGGCAGCCGCGATGTTTTTTGATATAGGAAAATTATTACTATCGATAATCTTAACTTGACCTCCTTTGGTAATCTTGTTGGGCTTCATGTCCGTCATCGAGAAAGTAAATTCGGCATCAGGTTCTCCGAGCGGGGTGCGTACGGCCTCTTGTGCATCAGATAAAGCAGCCGGCGTCGGCCCCTGGTAAATCCAAAGATCGTCTATCGGAATTTTCTTGAATGCATCGATTGGCAGATCGAAATTTTCCGCAAGCACCTCGGGGGGCGTGTGTGCCATCCATTCGGTCAATAAGAGTGTATTAAACTCGGATGCCCGCCCATTGTCGAAAACCAGAACGAATTCCGCGCCAGATGGCCCGAGGCCTTGTAGTGAATGGGGAAGACCGGGCGGAAAATACCACAGATCACCCTGCTTGACGTCGCGGACTGCTGGCCGACCCTTTGCATCCAAAACGGTAATACGGCAGTTGCCGTCGACCATTACAGCCCATTCTGCCTGTTGATGCCAGTGCAATTCGCGAACGCCGCCGACACTAAGGCGCATATTTACGCCGGAAACAGCTTCAGAGATAGCGAAGTCGCCCTGTGTCACCTCCCGGGCCCATCCGCCGGATTGCACACGTTTATGAGCATTGTTGAAAGAGGCCCAAAAAAGATCCATTCCAGCTACGTCTGTTGCGGGAGGATCTTGGAAAGATGGAAACTGCGAGGCAAGAGAAGGATTTTTCGGGCCAGGCTCACTGAAAGCTTCAGGAGAAGCATTAATCCGGCCTTCCGCTGGTCGATCCGGGTTGCCGAAAACACCTCCGCCTTGTGCTGCGGCGCTTGTTATGGCCATCGCACCGCCGGCAGCGGCACCAACGGATAAAAGATTGCGTCTTGACAGAGAATTCATAGTGACACTCACGCATTCAGTTTCGGCGAGCAGTTCTTACTCCGACCGATCGTCGTGATGCTATGCGTCTAGATTGACCCTGGTGCCTCATTTGTGAGCTGGTTTTCAGATTATTGAACGCTACCGGCTCGTTCGCAGCTAGCTGATACAGCCCACAACCTCAATGTCTTGGCTAGGACGCCCGATCATTCGCGACTTTGTGAACGAGACGCTGAGGAGCAGTTTTTATAGATTATAAATTTTCATTGAGTAGGCTCTCTTATACAATCTCCACAAGCGTGGCCATCGAAATAGCGGGCGCACCTTGCCACGGCGTTGGCTTCCGATGTCGGACAAATTTGCGGCGGCTGTCGGGAAGGTAGTCGGCGAGGTCTCTGTCAACTTCACGTCGTGTGTTGTCCTCATGCGCGGGCGGACACACAGCGCTCGCTCGTGGTCCGCTAAGCCCTGCTTTTGAACAGCGCAGACATCCCTAGCCTCTGATCGACACGGGCCGAGCTGAGAGCATTGGCGATCGCCACGAACATGTGCCTGGCCTGCACAGGTTGTTAACCCCAAGCCACCATCACGAGCACCACTCTTCCGTTTTACGGAAGAGTGCATTGTCACGAGCGACACTTTTCTAAACTGCGCAAAAGTCGCAGAGATCCCTGCTCGGCCTTCGATCAAGATGGTTTCAGGGAGTAGAGACGGACATGAAGCTTTATCATCATCCACTCTCCGGTCACTCGCATCGGGCGCGGCTCTTCCTCTCGCTGGCAAAGATCCCACATGAGCTCGTCTTGGTTGATCTCGCCGCGAGAGCTCACAAGAGCCCGGAATTTCTAAAGATGAACCGCCTTGGGCAAGTGCCAGTGCTGGATGACGAGGGCACAATCGTCGCAGACTCGATCGCGATCATGGTCTACGCCGCGCGAAAGTTCGGCAAGAGGGAGTGGTACCCTGAGGAGCCGGAGGCAGCGGCGGCGGTTCAACGCTGGCTGTCAGTGGCGACAGGACAAATTTACTTCGGACCATGCGCCGCTCGGCTCATCACGGTATTCGGCTACAAATTCGATGCCGAGGAAGTCATCGAGCGGTCCCACGCGATCCTGAAAGTTATTGATGAGGAGTTGGTGGAGCGGCGGTGGATTGCGGCAGCGTCTCCGACCGTGGCCGACGCAGCGCTCTACAGTTACATCTCGTCTGCCCCCGAAGGAAACGTCGACCTTGCTACTTACCGGAATGTGAATATTTGGCTTCGACGCGTCGAGGAATTACCTGGCTTTGTCCCCTTCCAAAAGACGGCTGTAGGGTTCGCGGCCGGAACCCGCGGATAGGCGTTCGCGATCGTGGAGTGTAGACGACACGCCGGGATCGTGAGTTTGAATAAGGCAGACATCGCCCTCGTTACCGGTTTCTGTCACTGCGGCGAACTCACGCTTCGATGCGTCACGGGTGCGGTCGAGCGCAGGACCGAGATCGCCCCCTTGATCCGTCGCCACCCGGCCGGGCAGCACTGCAGCCTCTTCCCGCCGTTGAGCCTTGTCGTCGCTGAGGCTGTGGATCCCGAGGGTGGCGCATGGGCCACCCTCATGTCGGAGACCTGGGCCATCCGACCTCTCCTGATCACGGACGGCCACTGAGCGCGTTCGTTTGAACCTTGCGGTTTGATCGTCGTGGGGACCGAAGGGTCGTAGGCCCTCTCGGGATCGATCTCGCTTTGGGGCAGCGCAACCGCTTCAGTAGCGTAGTCAAAAGGTCGGAGGATGATGACTTCGAGATCTTGGTTCCCGACCAGATCGGTCCCAATTCGGCTGGACCGGTCAAGGCGTGTCGGGCCACCAGCCTCAGAGTCGGCTCGTGGTGAACAACCTAGATGCGGACGAAGCGGCTGACATTCCTGCCGAGCCCCACCAACATGCAGCCGGAGTTAGCCGCGATGGCCATTCCGCTGACCAGCGGCCTCCAGGATCAGGTTCGCGACCGCCTGCGTGTGCGAAATCATAGACAAGTGGCCTGATGGCAATTCGATTGTCTTCGCCTTCATCCGCTTGGCCATGAATCGCTCCAGATCTGGGTCGATCGTCCGGTCATCGGTCGACACGGCGTAGAAGCTCGGCTTTGACCGCCAAGCAGCCTGAGTCGTCTTGCCCGTCAGCAAGGCCTTGTAGAACGGTTCCTGGACAGCGAACAGCACCTTCGCCTTCTGCGCTGGTACACCGTTCGCGAAGTCCTTAAGGAACGCTTCCTCGGTCAGGCGCCCCTCGTCCCCGTCGAACACGATCCCCGCCGTGGCGGGCGGTGTCCGGTAGGTCTTGGCCAGGGCGGGGTAGTCCTCTCCGGCATCTGGAGCCCGAGCCGCGACGTAGACGAGCGCCGATACCTTCGGGTCCGTTCCGATCTCGCTTACGATCATCCCTGAGAACGAGTGCCCCACCAGCACGGTCGGCCCCTCCTGGCGGCTCAGCACGCTCCGGGCGGCGGCAACCGCCTCGCCTAGGCTGGTCAGAGGGTTCTGAACGGAAGTGACGTTGAGCCCAGCCGCCTGCAGGTGTGGGATTACCTCAGACCAGCACGACCCGTCGGCGAAGAGCCCATGAACAAGCACGACATTACGGGCCCGCGGCAAATCTTGAGCGGCCACCGATCGGGGCAGCAAGGCCGCCGTTGCGGCAGCTACGAGTGTGCGGTTTAGGTTTCGGCGTGTGATCATGAGCTACTATTTTGAAGACTGCGGGTATCCAGCGCCCAGTCCTCATTCGCATGATTGCGCGGAGCGGTTACACCGAGAATCGGTTGTTTGGTCCTATTACGACTACCTCCCCGCTTCTGAGCAGGAGCCTTGAAGAAGAGGACTCGACGCCTGGGGCGTAAGTTCGCAGATGTACCGGCTCAATTTAAATCAGTCTCGCAAAAATATTTTAAGCTAAGCATTTGCTAAGACATTTACTATATAAAAGATTATATAGCACAAGGTTACTCCATATCGTGTTACATTTGTAACATAAATTCGGTTGACATTTATTATCTAATGCATAAATGTCAAATCCGATATAAGGAACATATCGATGATCTCTGCTTTTGACGAAGTATCAAATCTTATTTATTCTTATTTAAATAATGTCGACACTCGCAACCATTCGGCTCAGATCCGCCTTTTCACGGACGATGCCGCAATCCGTGTACTCGCTAGTAATAACAAATTTGAAAAAGTTTTGCATGGACCAGTTATCGGAGGGCAGGCCTTCGCGGAAGCATCGGCGGCTCTTCGTGATCCAATGTCAGACAATCACCGTACCCGGCATATGACGACCGACCGATTTGTAGCATTCCACGACGGAATCATCACTGTGAGAGCACAGTTCATAGTTGTTCATACTGACCGTACGGATTATAGGGCATTTAAATCACAAATAGATGAGTCCGGAGCATATCAATTCAATTTTCGACGCGACGATGCTGTTTGGAAAATATGCTTATTGGATATTTTTATTGATAAGCCGGGATTGCAGTGCTCTGAATGATCGACAACTCGTTGTTCGCAAATAAAATCTATCCTGAAATCGTGACCTGAATGGACGACAAGAGGAATTCCCTCGTCGCCTTGGAAGCCTATTCCGCTCGGAAGGGATCCGTCGGTCTGAAGCTCAGACATTCCGGAGCCGCGAGCCTCGTCCATCTCGCTGCTCCCTTACAGTCGAGCCCAATGGGGGTGTGTTCTTCTCAACCAGCGTTGGCCGCGTTGACACAGTCCAAGCTTTGAACTGCCTATGTGGGCTTTCTAGCCAAGGCTATAGGCCCTATGGCAATCTCCTCTCGCTGAGAAGACGTCATTAGATGGCCTCCTCCCCGGGTTCCAGGCGCGGCGGGAGTGCTTGGTCGCGTGGCTCCAAATCGGCCGCCGACATCGGAGCAGCCAAGTCTGGCAAGGGAAAGGCCGGTGCAGAAGCTGCGCTCGACGCAGAAGCACCTACGGGCCGCTGCATCCCGCTTCGTCGATCCGTTGCACGCACCAAGACGCTTCCTACAGCATGAGTCCGATTCGGAACTGCGGCTGACGGGGCCGTCGAGCGCTACGCTGACGGTATCCTGGCTCGCGCCCTCCAGCCCTCAGCCTATCGCGGCTCGCCAGCGAGTGGATTGGGCTATACTGGACGACTACTCTTCGGCCTTGGACCAGTCGACACTGGTCTCTAGCTCCGGTAGCAAAACCACGCTTTCCTGCTCGTTCGGATCCGTCCTGGCGATCACCGCCATTACCGGGTCTGTCCGGCTGCGATTGTATGGCAGGTGCGGGACATTGGCGGCGATGTAGACGAACTCGCCGGCTCCCGCGATTGCGTGATGCTCCAGATGCTCGCCCCAGAAGCATCCCGACACGCCCGACAGAATGTAGATCGCGGTTTCATGCTCCTCGTGCTTGTGCGCGTGAGCGCGCTCCCCGGGAGGAATTTCCAGGAGCTGCATGTGAAGCGCCTTGGCTTCAACCGTTTCGGCCGAAATTGCCGGTCGATAGATGTGGCCCTGCTTGCCCCGGAATGGTGCGCTATCGCGCACCACTGCAAAACCGTGCATTTCAGCTTTGTTAGCGACACTCATGTGTTCTCCATGTTTAATGTCGATGTCACCGAGCCTCGGCAGGCTAATCACTAGGTGGCAATTTGTGCCGAGGCGGTCGGCAGGCTTGGCGCCTCCTCATATGCCTCGGGTTTACGCGGCAGACCGCCGTGCCTTTACGGAGCTTAGGTCCGGCGGAAAAAGCGGCGCATAGGATCCGAACCGAAACTCTGCCAAATCGCAGATCCTTGACTCAGTCGCCGCAGGCCTGAGGTCGCTGTGCGGGCTGCCCATGTCGTCTGCGCCGCGTTACAGTATGATTTCAGTTTGGCGTCGCCCCGTAACAATAGGGTGAGAAAACATGAGGCTCCGCCGCACCAACCGGCCAGCGACAATCGTGTGGCTCGAAGCCGCCTCTCAAGACGCGGCGGGTGTGTGAAGCCCGTTGGTCGCGGCGTGCGCGGCTGGTAGCGCCGCTCGACCACGTTGGCGCCTCGACCTACCGGCGGATTGTGGGATGGGCGTGGGAGTTAGATGTGCCGGACAGACCACCGAAGGTCCCGATCGCGGCCGAGCGGCGTATGACCGACCAATGTTTGGCCTATCAGAAGTGCAACGATCTGGCGGCTGAAAGCGTCGGCGATGGGCTGCACGGTTCCGAGCTTTGGCTGCCGGCCGGCGTTCTGATGCTGTCACAGGGTCATGAGGTCAGCGTGCGGCGCGAGGCAATGCTCAGCACCCGCCCCGCTTGCCATACACGCTGGAACTGGTCATCCGGATGGTGCGTGAGCCGCATCTGCCGCGGCGACATTATCGCATCGGTTGGCCTGCTGTTCCTCGACTTTCTGGAGCAGGCCTGATGCTTTCCGGTCCGAAGCGATTGTGCTGTTTGCGCTACGATAGCAGATCGTTCAAGCCACGAAATTAACAATGCTACCCGGTGAGGGCAGCGTTTGCGGCGACTCATTGCTTGCGGTTGCCCTAGCCTGAGAGAGCTGCATCTGAGCATTGTCGACCAGCTTTTGATCGCAAGCGACACAGCTCGGGCTGTGATTGCGCCTATCCTGGTCGACCACGCTGTTAGCTTTTGTGAGCGCCTGCTGTGCTGCCACGATCAAGGCCTGCGATTTAGCCGTTTGCGGTGCAACCTGGGGCGTGTGCGCGGATTGAACCTGGCCTGCAGATTTGAATGGCTGTGTGTAAGTGCCATTAGCACCAGATGCGCCGATGCTGATCGACATTGGCTTGGATCTCATCCAGCAACTCGCACTGGACTCTACGGACAAAATATTGAGAACACGCTAACTGAGCACTGAGCCATGCGGGAGATTGGGTGACGACGGTGTGTTGAAGGCGGCGTATCGAGGCGGGTGTCGAGCCTGCCAGAACCTCTCAGTGAGAGCGATACGCCATGGAGACACCTACCAACGTCGTCCGACTTCGTCATCCCGAAGACCTCGACGATCCCCTGACCGAGGTGCTGCGTAGCGGCGCTCGCCGCCTGCTCGCCCAAGCTGTCGAGATGGAGGCGGACGCGTTCTTGAGCGCGATGCAGGACCTGCGACTGCAGGATGGACGGGCCCGGCTGGTGCGGCACGGTCACGGGCCGGAGTGGGCGATCCAGACCGGCATCGGCCCGGTGCCGGTCGCGCGTCCGTGTCCGGGATCGCGGTACGAGCGGGTCTGAGGACCGGGTTCGATTCACCTCGACCATCCTGCCGAAATGGGCG
>NZ_KB911327.1:0-8505 GCF_000383455.1 Methylobacterium sp. 285MFTsu5.1
GGTATGCGATGTTTAGAGCCCACCTTTCGCTGGCCGGCGTAGAGGATGATGCTGACGGCCCCTGGATGGGATCGTTTTGTGTCTATGGCCGAGCATATGGTCGAGCCGCCGCGGACCGTTCGGCGGCTTGAGGTCATCACCACCGCGAGCGGCCGGCGACGCTGGTCGCAGTCCGAGCGCAGACGGATCCTCGCTGAGGCCATGGCACCGGGTGCCGTCGTGTCGGTTGTCGCGCGCCGGAACGGGATGAGCCCGCAGCACCTGTTTACCTGGCTGCGCGAGGCGCGGAAGGCGCCGACAGTCGGTGGAATGGCAGCGGCCTTCGTACCGGTTCTCCTCGATGAGCCTGCCTCTGCGTCATCCGCATCGTCGCCCCGGGCCGGCATCCGTCCTCTGGGCAGCCCTGTTACCGGGATCGAGGTGGAGATGGCCGGCGCCGTGGTGCGCATCGGTGCGGACGCGAGCCAGGCTCAGATCACCGCGGTGATCCGGGCGCTGAAGGCTTGTCCATGATCGGGCCGTCCGGCGCGGCGCGCGTGATGCTGGCCACGCGGCCCGTGGACTTCCGCAAGGGCATGGACGGACTGGCCGCTCTGGTCCGGGACGCGATGGGTGGAGATCCGTTCTCGGGCACGGTCTACGTGTTCCGCTCGAAGCGCGCCGACCGGGTGAAGCTCCTGGTCTGGGATGGAAGCGGGCTGGTCCTCGCGGTCAAGCGTTTGGAGGCGGGTCAGTTCTGTTGGCCGAAGATCGAGGACGGCGTGGTCCGGCTGAGCGCGGCGCAGCTCGCGGCGCTCGTCGAAGGCTTGGACTGGAAGCGCGTCCATACGGCGCGTGCCGTGGGCGTGCCGGCGGTTGCCGGCTGAGCAAAAAGGCTGGCTAGCGGGCTTCATCGCGATGGTAAGTCGCTGACAGATCTGATCTAATCTGCTTCGTGGCCGCGCCTGCTTCGCCCTCGTTCGACGATCCCGAGACGCTCAAGGCGCTGCTCGCCGAGGAGCGCGCCGAGAACGAGCGGCTGCGCCAGATCATCCTGGCGATGCAGCGCCACCGGTTTGGCCGCCGCGCCGAGAGCCTGCCCGAGGATCAACTCCTGCTCGGGCTGGAGGAAGCCGAGCAGGTCGAGGCCGCGGGCTTTGCCGCCGAGGAGAGCGAGCCCGCCAAGAAGGAGGCGCGGAGGGTCAAGCGGCGCACGAACCGTGGGGCGCTGCCCGCCCACCTGCCGCGGGTCGAGTGCCTCGTCGATATCGACAGCACCGCCTGTCCATGCTGCTCGGGTGCCCTGCATCGGATCGGCGAGGACGTATCCGAGCGCCTCGACGTGGTGCCGGCTAAAGTACGCGTGCTGGTGATCCGGCGCCCGCGCTACGCTTGCCGCGCCTGCGGGGACGCAATCGTGCAGGCACCCGCGCCGGCGCGGCTGATCGAGGGCGGCCTACCGACCGACGCTCTGGTCGCGCAGGTGCTCGTCTCCAAATACGCCGACCACCTGCCGCTGTATCGACAGGCGCAGATCTTCGCCCGCCAGGGCGTCAGCCTCGACCGCTCGACGCTGGCCGACTGGGTCGGACGCGCCGCCTTCCTCCTCCGGCCCGTGCACGCGCGGCTCCTGGAGACGCTCAAACGCTCGGGCAAGCTGTTTGCCGACGAGACCACGGCACCGGTGCTCGACCCGGGCCGCGGCCGCACCAAGACCGGCCAGCTCTGGGCGTATGCGCGCGACGACCGGCCCTGGGGTGGGACGGATCCGCCCGGCGTCGCCTACGTGTACGCGCCCGACCGCACGGCCGCACGACCGATCGCGCATCTCTGCGGGTTTGCAGGCGTGCTCCAGGTCGACGGCTACGCGGCCTACGAGAGCTTGGCCAAGGGCGGCGCAGTGTGGCTGGCCCACTGCTGGAGCCATGTGCGTCGGCAATTCTATGATCTCGCCGCGGCCTCGCCGATCGCCACAGAGGCGCTGTCGCGCATCGCCGTGCTCTACCGGATCGAGGCCGAGATCCGCGGGCGTCCGGCCGAGGAGCGACGGGCGGCCCGTCAGGAGCGAAGCCAGCCCGTGGTCGAAGCGCTGGAGCCGTGGCTGCGGGAGAAGCTCGATCTCCTGAGCCGCAAGAGCAACCTCGCGGAGGCGATCCGCTACGCCCTGAGCCGCTGGGCGGGGCTGAGCCTGTTCCTCGCCGACGGGCGTGTGGAGATCGACTCCAACACCGTCGAGCGCGCGATCCGGCCGCTGGCTTTGAACCGGAAGAATGCCCTGTTTGCTGGTTCGGACGGCGGAGGCGAGCACTGGGCGGTGATCGCCTCGCTGGTCGAGACCTGCAAGCTCGTCGGCGTCGAGCCGCAGGCTTACCTTGCCGACGTCATCACCCGCATCGTCGAGGGCCATCCGCAACGGCACCTCGATGATCTGCTGCCATGGGCTTACCAGCCAACGCCAGCCCTCAAAGCCGTGGCCTGAGGACAGCGCTTACGCTCGTCGGGGGAGTGCCCGCGGATCTCGCCCTCGATCCGATAGAGTTCGGCGATGCGGGCGAGCACCTCGGTCGCGATCGGTGCCGGGCCAGCCTTAGCCAGTTCGTAGAACCGGCGGCGCACGTGCGCCCAGCAAAAGGCCAAGCTCACAGCCTTGCGCGCAGCCAGGACCTTGTAGCCCGCGTAGCCATCGACCTGCAGCGTGCCCTCGAAGCCGGCGAGGTGACGGATCGGGTGTTCGGCCTTGCGGTCGGGCGCGTAGAGGTAGGCCACGCCGGGCGGATCGAGGCCGCCCCCCAGGGCCGGTCGTCGCGGGCGTAGGCGAACAGCTGGCCGGTTTTGGTCTGCCCGCGGCCCGGATCGAGCACCGGTGCCGTGGTCTCGTCAGCAAACAGCCGGTCCGACGCCTTCAGCTTCTCGAACAGCCGCGCGTGGACCGGGCGCAGCAGGAAGGCCGCCTTATGATCCTCTCGTGCGGATCGTCAAACTGGCCGGACAGGTTGCTCCACAGAAGATGGGGCCGGAACATCGCTTACGCACAGTCGGCCCTGCGTCGCGCAGAAGGCGGCCAAGTGCGTCTACGGCCTCAGCCTGATCGAGGCGCTTGCAGAAGCCATGTGCCAGCACGGCATCCCTCGCGACGAATGCACGCGCCAGGAAATCCTCTACTCGCTCGAAGAAGCCTTGGCCGTCATCGCCCTCCGGCGGAGCACCCACAATCGCGTGCGATTGCACGCGTCATCAAGCTATCGGCCACCCGCGCCTGTCAGCTTCCCGCATCTCGCCTTCCCGCTACCCATGGCTGCTATCATGCAGTGGTCTCGCGACTGGCGCGGTCCAAAATATCGACCAGGTCACTACCTGTGTCACCGCACCAGCGAGTTCCGCTGCTTCCTCGACGAGACGGGCCTCCGCGTACGCTGCATAGAAACCGATGGTAAGGAGCGGTCCGCACCATCGGGTCACCTGGACATCATCCACGTTTGAGTCTCGCAACCACAGCTACGAATATTTACAAGGTGCTGTAGATATTACCCGTTCTTCGTCGCAAGTGCCTTCTGCCAACCAACGAATTGCCGCACCGCCGTTGTGTCATCAGCCTTAGACATGAAGGCTTCACCTTTATAGGTTGGGGCCGAAAGCGGAAGATTAATCAAACTTTGGCCACGCAGCACAGCCTCGAGCGCATTCACGTGGATATCCGTTTCCCACGAAAGCGTGCGCATGCAACCGATTTCTAGACATCTGTCCCGGTGTCTCTCCAACTCACTCTGATTTTGAAGCAGATGCTCGCTCGCTGCAGCGATCGACTGCGCGGACTGGTAGGCGAGAATACCTGCTCCATCGACGTAATCAAATAGGTTATTGTAGCGGTAGACGTCGATCGGCACGCACCCGGCCGCCATCATTTCGAACGGAATCCGCGACGGATTCGTCAAGCTGATGCAGATGCCGATCTTAGCGCTGTTATAAAGAGCATTGAGCGCCGAAAGATCGTTTACCTGCCCGAGGTGTTCGAAGTCGAACGGCAGATTGGGGCGATGATCAGATCCGTAGGTAACGAACTCGACATCGGGATGCCGGTGCTTCAGAAGTCGGAGCGCATCGAGCACCGTAGCCGACATGCGCCGCGGCTTATCGGGTTGGTAGAGCACCGCGATTCTGTTGCGCCGCTCTAAATTCGCGATTGGCTTGTAGATAGTATTGTCGACCCCGAGACCTGCTCCTATTGCGCCTCCTCCGAAGCGCTGCTTAATGAGGTGGGGTAGCCAATTGCCGACACAGAGATGAGTATGCCCCAACGTATATGAATTTTCTCCCGCAATATAAGCGTCTGACATCGAATTAAATTCCGCTTCGAAATCCTGCACTAAGTAGAATTTTTTCGTCTCGCCCGTAAAGAAACGTTCGATGTAACTTGTGCTATGCATGATCGTGGCCACGGCAGCCTCCGGAATGATGCCGGAAGACCAATGATCGAAAATGCCAATGTCATAGCCTTCTATTTCCTGCTCGAGATAATCGAAATGTTCACCCCGACCTTCCGTGAAGAGATTGACCTTGTGACCCGCGCGAGCCAATGCTTTTGCAAAATTATATATCGTGCGGTGTCCACCGGACCCCCTGATCGGATGCGGAGCGAAGATCCCCACACTTCGGCCTCGATGGCGAATGATCGCGGGCGCAGGTGCAATCCCAGACGGCCGCGCAAGCGAAAGTCTTTGCTCGACGCTAAGCGTTTCATACAATTTTGAAAACCTCGATGAATTTATGAAAGAATTGATCCATCGCTTCTCCGAAAATTTTAAGTTGCTCTTGTAATGCAACTTGTAGCCAGCGAGTTTCTTCAAAGCTACCAAATCGTCAGCTTTTGACATCTCATCGCTTGTGCCCGTGCCGAATGTTTCGTTGTGTGTTAGAGCATCGAAAGCATCAGCGACGCGCCGTTCGGGCGATTGCATGTAGCGTTGAGCAGCCATTTGAGCCAGCGGCCGCAGATCGGTGGCCGTGAGCCCGTGCTGGCCCATATAGGATAAGACGCGCTGGCAGATACCGAGAAGCTCATCTTGCAAAGGCTGAACATGCTGAGTAATGCAATTTTCCTCGCCCTCCAAGGCCTGCCTTATCGGTCGACCATTTTCGTAACCGACAACAGATCCTCCTTCAGAATTCGTAATAAATTCAATGGCAGCATATTCGCTAAAATCAAAGTTTATGCCGTTTGGCCTGTCCATTAAGTATCCGCTCTTGGTGACTCCATATGGTTGTTTATTGAGGGGCTGCTCCATACCAATATAGCAGCCATGTATAGAACCACTACAGATGTAAGATATGTTATCTTGGATGGTCCCCCTCCAGCCAATATCAACGACAAGACGGTTGATGTTGCGGTTAGGCTCAAATCCAGCAGCTTCGAGATACTCGAGACAATCTATCCGCTGTTGCCATATTGCACTGCGCCCGATTGTCTTGATTTGGCCATCGTTCAGAAAGTTCAGGACACCTGTGTGAGACCAGGGATATTTGATTGGCTCATACAGATCGATATGATGCCGCTCGGCCGCAGCAGCCCAGTCAGATGGATCGATATTGAGCGAAACCGCAAGCGCCGCCATGGATTGGGTCGAATATTGGGACCACAGCCTCATCAGTTGATCGGCGCTAAAGCTTGTCAGGGAGGGTGCAAACGTCGCCCTACGACTCACATAGAGCATGCTTGCTTCAGGGTACGATCCGACGTCGTACACATCGCAAGATGTGGCGATTTCATAGATTTTTTTGAAAAATGCGCCCTCTCTCGAAAAGAAGAAGACCTTCTCGACTTGATATTTGAAGGAATCCTCAATGATCATCATGGTGAAGCCGCAGAGGGCGAGTGCAAGCGACCCAACCTTAGTGGTCGAGCTATGACAGTCAAATCCGGCAATATCCGCCAACCGCAGAGCGTGATTTGAAAAATCTCCTTCAAGATGACTATAAAATGCGGCGCCAAGCCAGTGGTTGCGTTCTTCGTGATGAGCATGGTTGTACAAATCGGCACGTAGCCCTTGTTCCCGCGCCTTTATAACGTCTGCGATTTCACGATCGCCGACATGCATGATTGGTTTTTCGAGGTGACCTTCTCGAGATTTAACGATATTATATAGATCACCTTGCCGCTTCGTCGCTCCGAAATCACAGGAGACGTAAATTTCGTCAAAATGGTTGATATTGTTATTTTCAAGAATTTTTTTCAGTGCTACTTGCCCGAGATAAAAGTCTGAAACTGCAATTTTCCGCCCAGCAAAGCGAGATAAGATTGCAGCAAAGTTGACATCAGGGAACGTCGATGACATTTCAACTCGTTTCTCGACATCTTCCATTCTTCTGTGGAAATATTTTTTATCAAGATTGAAGTATCGAAGCCACATCGATAGCATGTCCTCGAAGCGAAATTCGAAGACTTCGTCGGCACTCTCGGCCTCGGCCGTCCGCCGTGCCTGCATGAGATCAACAGGATGCAGCGCATCAAAATCTGGATTGGAGCTGCGCGCGAGAAGCCAAAGTGCGCGCGCCGATCGCAGTTTGGTTTCGTCGGGATGACATTTGCGGCGGAGAACTGTGTCCCATATATCGCATGACAGCGTCCCGCCACCAGCAGATTTAAGGATATACTCAATGAAATGGTCGTCGATTTCATTAATGAAATCGCTTCCATAATTTATCCCTTTAGCGTCTTCCTTTATCTTGATTGGAAGCTGGCCTTTGTAACCCGTCACATTGTTGATATCGAAGCCGTTTCTAGACTTTATCTGCCGCCAATCCCTATCAGGAAGAATTATCTCAGTGTTGACCGAGTAGAAGTCACCAAGTTTCGGCGCATGGTGATTATGGAAGCCGTATTGACTGATTGTATTTTCGGCTATAAGGTGGATTTCAAGCCAAGTAATAAGACCTTTCATAGGAAAGCGCTGCTCGAGATCTTTCACATTCAGCCACCGATTAGGCGCTATTGAATTTACATCTCCAAATATCAGGTAGTGCAGCGCGACGTCGATCGTTGTATTCGCCATCCAGGGAAGCTGCTCATAATAATAATCTACATCAACAAATTTCCTTATTAATTTTGCCCGCGCTGTGAGCGATAGCGAAGGACGAAGCCAGTGGTCGTTCGGCTTGGAAAGCCGGCCCTCTAAATATCCATACTCAAGATAGTGAATGACTGGGTCGATGTTGTATTCTCTGATATCAGCATTCGTCTCAATATAAAATTGTCGATCAAACTCGGGGCTTAGCGTTACCTGACTGCTATGGCCAAAAGCGAAATAATGCATCAAGGGGTCGATATCAATTGAAGAATAACCGGCAAACCCAGCTTCGGCGAGATATTGGGTTCGATCAATGTGGGCACGATGGCGACTACGAACCTCTCTGCCCCGCGAATTGAGTGATAGTTCTGGGTTTGCATTTTTTGTTGGACGACGCCCTTCATATTGGCCGTATTTTATGAAGTGATCCAGGGGGTTTATATTATAACTTCGGACATCGTCATTGTTGTTCCGATAAAATTGAGTATCGAAGACTGGCGATGGTGACAGGCCCTCGAGATATCCAACGGCATCATAATGGCTTTTGGCATCTTCAAGCGAGGCAAATTTGACGTTTTTTACTTGTTTTTGATAAAAATGAAAATCAAAAATGCTATTTTTGCTTAAGACCGAGTCAAAATATTGAAACTTGTCTATGAACATTAGAGAGCCTTGTTTCTGATGGCTGAGCGTCCGCTCGCGTCGCGCGCACAATAGTCCAAGCCATAAAATTTGGAAAGAGCGAATTCGATACTCATATCGACCTTTCTATACTGCGACCCAATAACTTTTCCTTTAGTCTGCTTATGTCCTCGGAGTATATAATAGATAATTTCAGATCTAACGCATCAAAAAGAGGTGTGCTCGGGGTCCTCAATAAAGGGTGTCGCCGCTGCGCGACCGACGCTTCCGCAAATTGAACTCTGACCTTGACCTTAAGCTGGTTTCGCACCGAGCCCCCCGCTTTAGAAGCGGGCTGCAAGCTTAGGCTCAAGGTGAGCGGTACGCGTCGCGGTCGTTGAAGGAATGTCTGATGCTCCACCCGCGCGACCTAATGTGGACACCCGCCGGCCATTCTAAGCTTGTGCGTCAAGCCCTGCCGTATCAACCTGCCGAAGCCATGTCGAGTACGCTTTGCTCACGCCGCTACTGCCCTACCTAGGAGCCTGTCCGAGTAACGGGGTTTGAAGCCTGGTAGAGGGGGCAAGACGGGAGCCAATGAGGGCGGACCAGCGGCTTCAGCGGCCTGACTGTGCCAGCTTCAGCAGGTTGTGGGCGGTGCAGATCATCGCCCACTCGCCCCGGACCTGATCGAGCCCTCTCATCAGGAACTGTCGGAAGCCTCGGGCCTGCTTGATCTGTCCGAACACCGGCTCGACGACCTGCTTTCTAAGACGGTACCGACTGCGGCGCCCAGCCCGCTTCAGGCGGGCGGCCATCGCGCTCATCAACGGCATCTTGGTCA
>NZ_KB911328.1:0-8265 GCF_000383455.1 Methylobacterium sp. 285MFTsu5.1
CGCTTCACGAACGGCTTCACGTAGGCTGGCGGGATGAGCCGCGTTTCGTGGCCTGCCAAAGCTATCTCACGGGCCCAGTAATGAGCGCTGGCGCATGCTTCCATAGCAACCACGCAACGCGGAAGTGTCGAGAAGAACGTCAGCACCTGATCACGCCGCAGCTTCTTGCGGAAAACGACGACACCGCTCGTATCCGCGCCGTGAACCTGGAAAACTGATTTCGCCAGATCGATCCCGACTGTGCTAACCTCACCCATGGACGCCTCCTGCAGTGGTGTTGCAACACCTCCACTCTGGCACATCGATGCCGTCAGGGGGCGTCCACCCCTACGGTTTTGCGAGTGACAGTTATCGGTTGAGGCGAAATCTGGCCGAAAGCCGCCGGTCCGCTTCCGGGAAGGAACGCCAGAAAAGGCGGACGGCCTTCTATCTACCCCGATCAGACACAACAGTTTACCATCCGGTGAGCCGAGAGCGGGCAACCTCTCACCGCTTCGCTCTGGTGCCGTCGTGCACGTCTCCGCAGGGCATCAGCGTGGACGTGGCCGCCCCCGTTCCACCTACCTGTTCTGCAAGTCGGATGGATCGCGGGTGGATGACCTGAAGAAGGCGTTCGGAGGAGCCTGCTGCCGGGTGGGATCGAGTACTTCCGCTTCCATGACCTGCGGCACAGCTTCGCCAGTTGGTTCGTGCAGGACGGTGGGGATCTCTACGGCCTCAGCCGGATCCTAGGCCATGCCAAGCATCAGATGACGGCGCGATGTGGTCATCTGTGGACCGAGGATTTGCACGAGGAGCTTGAGCGTGTGGCCGAACGGCTGTCACGCAAAGGGTAACAGGAACTCCGAACGGAAGCTGACGGATCGTCGGTGATAGTAGTGTAAGACTATCCGGGATGATGGGCCAAGCCGTTGATCTACAAAGGTCTAAAATAATCCGAGATAATCGGTAGGAATGGCGCGCCATTCCTCGTCACTCCGAGCTGTTCCGGACGAACAGATCCTTCTCCTTGGGTCCGTACGGTCGCCGCGCTTAACCGCTCGGGTCAACATCGGTTCCGTTCTATCTGCGCCGGCGTAACGGCCGAGGGCTCCGTCATCAGCGGGGCGCACCAGTCGTTCACCCTCCGGCTGTCAGCCCATTCCGAACTCGCGCTCAGGGCAGCGCGATCGAGGGCGCTCTGCACATATGCCGGCGATGCACCGAGCAGGATGAGACGGCATCGGCCGGGCGCAGATCGTCGGCAGAAACCTCGAAATTTGATCTGATGCGCGGTTCTATGGCGGAAAGCAGCAGTTCGGAACTGGTTGATCGAGCCATTGTTCTGTTAGGTGTCAATGAATGTGGGTTCGGGCCGGTGTGGCGCCTCGCCTGCACGCCCGCGAGGTTCGTCATGCCGGGATCGAGATTGAGGGTGGTCGTGCTCGGCGTCGCATCCTTCTGGTGCGCCACGGGCGTCCTGGCACAAGGTGCCCCCGTCCCGAACGTCAACGACTGTACCTTCATCCGCGACCCGACGGCGCTCCGCGATTGCATCGAGCTCTACGAAGGCCAGCGCCTCGCGCCCGGCCCGCGGCCGGCGGCCTTCCAGCAGTCGCCCGTGATCGACCAATCCCTGCTCGACGCGGCGGGCCCGATCCCGGCGACCGGCGTGTCCCGGCGCGGGAAGCGGCGCAAGCTTCGGCAGAGTCGCCGGCCGGCCACACCGGCCCAGGCCGTCCAGGTCGAGCAGCTGGCGCCGCCTCAGTAGACCGCCTGGACCAGACAGGTGCGTCCCTGCCCGTTCAGGACCGCACAGAGGGCCTGCTCGGATCGCGGTTGCTGCGACTGAGCCGACAGGCGCCTAGCCCCCCGCTTGGCTGACCGGTCGCTCGCAGCCGCCATGCTGCGCGTGACCGGTCGCGCCTCGAACACGGGCGAAGGGCGCGCCGTGGGATCGGCGGCCCAGCCCGCGACCGGGCCGAAACCGCGAGGGTTCGAGAAGAGCGACGGGGCGCTCAGGAAGGACCGGCCGCTCTCCGCCGCCCATTCCTCGACGGTGCGGCCGGTGATCCGGACCACGTAGTCGCGCGTCTCGGTGGGCATGCCCGAGCGACCCTCGAGCCAACTGCGCACCCGCTGCGGCCCGGCATTGTAGGCCGCCGCGGCCAATCCGAGATTGCCGAAGCGCACCCTGTGTTCCCGCAGCAGCTCGGCTGATTTCGGGATTGCCTCCAGCGGATCGAACGGGTTGCGCAGGCCGCGCTCCGCGGCGGTTCCCGGCATGAACTGGGCGATGCCGAGCGCCCCCACTGGGCTCACGGCGTTGGGATTGAGGCCGCTCTCCTGGCGCAGCAGGCGCAGGAAGAAGTCGCCGGGCAGGCCGTTGGCGGCGGCCGCGGCGATGATCAGGGCGTGCATCCCGTCCCCGGCCTGCGGGAACAGCAGGGCGGTCGCCTCGATCGGCCGGAACGCGCCGCGGCCCAGAATCATCAGGTCGGCGTTCACCGGCGCGATGATCGGTGACGCCGGTCCGTCCGCGTGCCCGTCCGGCAGTCCGAGCGGCGGCGGCGCCGCGATCGGCGCGAAGGGCGTGAGGGCGGCGACCTCCGGGACCGCCGGGCTCCGGGCCGTGCTGGAGGCTCGCGAGGCGATCACCGGCGTCAGGGCGCCGGACACGACGAGGCAGAGGGCCAGCGTGCCTCGCACGCCCCTCCGGCGGCGGCCGAACATGTGCGTCGGTGCGACGGGCAGGCTCATGGCCGATCAGGACTTCACCACCAGCGGGCCCGCCGCCACCGTCGGTCCCGGAACCTCAAGGGGCGTCGGCCGATCGCGAGCGAGATACTCGCCGACGAGACGGGTGCCGAGCACCGGGTCGCGGAAGCGCCACAGCTTCTTGCGGCTGCCCTCAATGATCGTCGCGTAGACGGCGAGGTCGATCGCCTCGCGCACTGCCATCTGGGTCGGCTCGTTCCGGGTCACGCCCGCCTCGACCTGGAGCAGCTTGGCCACCGCGACGTAGCGGTAGGCGTTGGCGTTGAGGGCGACCGAGTAGATCGTCTTCGTCACCGTGACGCTGTTGAGCACCTCGCCGCTCTGCACGGAGACGATGCGCATCGCCACCGTCACCTCGTCGCGCCGGTACTTGGTGTCGCCGCCGATACCCAGGAGGTTGGCGCCGGCGCCGCCCGTGACCGTGTTGGCGTCGTAGCCGATGATGCCGCCCTCGACGATCAGGCCCGCGAAGCGGATCGGCGGCAGCGGCTTCGCGTCCGTGCCCTCGAATTCCTGGCGGGTCGCCCGGATCAGCTGCCGCTCCTGCAGCAGGTTGGCGAGGCCGGTGCGCTCGACCACCGAGAACCATTGGCCCCGCCCGGCGCGCCGCAGCGCGTCGACCACGAAGGCGCCGCCGCCCTGGGTGACGGCGCGGGAATACTCGGCGATGTTGTCGTTCGGCTTATTCTGGCCGGTCAGGTCCGGGAAATTGTAGATCGCGATGTCGATCTTGCGGGTCGGCGGCGGCAGCGTCTCGAGATTGAGATCGGTGGGGGAAGGCGGCGTGACCACGGGCGCCTGCGCGAGCAGCTCGCGCTCCCACGGGGCGCAGGCGGCCAAGCCCGCGCAGAGCAGCGCGGCGGCGGCCAAGCTCTTCAGAATGCTACGCACGGGCCACCCCGTCTCCGTTCCGCTTCGGCGCTCCGGCCTCCCGCGCGCCCGCCGGGGCGGGCGACGAGAGGCCGGAGCCGGCTCCGCCTTCGATGCTCGACAATCATCGCTGCGCGCCGCGCTCAGGGCGCGCCCAAGAGCGGTGTCGCGCCACTCGAGCCGCCCACGGCCGCGGTCGCAGGGACGACGATGGTGGTGGTCGACTGGCCGTCGAAGATCTGGAGCTGGATATTGCCGCCCAGGCGCTGGAAGGTCACCTGCGATCCGCCGAAGCTGTAGCTACCGCTCTGCTGGGCGTTCTCGCCGAAGAGCGCCTGGGTGATCTGGTTGGCCAGCGAGCTGTAGATCTGCGTCTGCAATTGCTGGGCGAAGATCTGGCCCGGAGTCTTGGTGTTGGCGGCGCTCTGATTGGCCGAGAACAGCTGCTGGTCGCGCTGGGCCGACCGCTGCGCGTCGTTCTGGGCCGCAGCCTGGGCCTGCAGCCAGGAGCCGTTCAGCGGACTTCCTCCGAAGGACGGGTTGACCGGCTGGTAGACAAGGCTGCCCGCCTGGGCGCCCACGACGGCGAGGAGAGCGCAGCCGCAGACGAGCGGCCCGAGGAGACCGGACTGGCGCATGGGACTACCTCTGGGTGACCGAGACGCTGGGGCCGTTGCCGACCCGCGTGATGCTGATCGGCGTGGGGTTGGTCCCCTGCTGCTGCGCCGAGATGGCGTTGTTGTCGCCGCGGACCGTGATGGTCGCCGCCGCGCCGCTGCCGTCTTGCTGGGTCCCGATCGTGTTGGACTGGCCGAAGACCGATACGGCCGACTGGTTGTAGGATCCGGCCTGCTGCTGTGTCACCGTGTTGCGCGAGCCGATCACGTTCTGGACCGCCACGTTCGCGTAGCCCGACATGTCGATCGTGCCCGTATTGCCCGAACCGATCTGCAGGGCGCGGGCCTGGTTGGCCTGCGCCGACTGGGGCGGGCCGCTCGGGTTAAGCAGCAGGATGCCAGACTGATTGCCGAGGATGTAGTCGCTCTCCTGGATCGCCCGCCCGGGAGGGCCAGCGGGGCGCTGAGCGGCCGCCTGGATCTGCTCGATCGCGACGCGCTCCTGCGCCGCAGCTGAGCCGGCCGCACTCGCGACGGCGAGCGGGACGGCAACGAACAACGCTCGACCTGCAGCGCGGCTGCGACGCGTACGGCGCATTATCTGCCTCCCTAGCCCCTTTTGGGCGACCTTAAATCAATGTCCCGCACAGATGTACAGTAACAAGGCTTATCCACACGTGACTACTACTGATATGTGGTGAATTAGACACACCGCTCGAGGATGGAGACTCCATGCGGCTGTCTTCCGTATGAGGCGATGTCAATGGAGCCGCGGTCGCTCGTCCCATCAGGAAGTGACGTAGCCCGACCGACCGCTCTTCAGGGCTCGAACGGCGTGTTACAGATCCTGCGTGCTGTCGTAGGCGCAATCGATTCTGCGGCCGTCCACGTGTACGGAGGCCTCGACACTCAACTGGCCGTCCGGCCGGACGCTGATGGTCAGCTTTCCGACCTCGCGGGTGTCGCCATCGGCGAGGTCAAAGCCGCCGCCCTGCTGCATGGTGGCGGTGCCGGCTGGGTCGATCTTGCGCACGATTAGGTTGTATCGACCTGCGGTCCGGCGCGGCGTTTCGATGCGGAGGCCCAGGCGAGCCACGTCGGCGGAGCGATTCTCGACAACGCGGCAGATAACGGGGGGATCGACGGTGAAGCTGGGCATGATCGGCATCACAGCCGCGGCTGGATTTGTGTCGGTATCGAGCAGGGGGAGGGGCGCTCCTGGTAAGAGCGCCCCTCCCATGGCTCTCAGGCCGAGAGCAGGTTTGAGACCTGAGTCTTACCGTTGCGTAATGCGCGCCGTGTTGCCGTTGCCGATCTGAGCAAAGCCAGCGTTGGAATAATAGCTGCCGTACTGGGTGATTGCGCCAGTGTTGCCGTTGCCGTTCTGGTAGCCAAACGCGCCCACACCGGCCGTTCCGGCCTGGCCGATAGTCGCGTAGTTGCCGTTGCCCACCTGAAGAAGGGCAGCATAATTCGTCTGTCCGTACTGATCGATATAGCCTTCGTTACCGCTGCCGACCTGGCGAACGACCGCGTAGGCATCCTTGCTTCCATCGTGCTGATAGATGCCCGCCTTGTTGTCATTTCCGTCCTGGAAAATGCCGGCGTACGTATTCTGGACGTTGCTGTCCACGGTGATGGTGGCTTGGTTTCTATTGCCCCGCTGCTGGAACTGTGCCTGGCCATTCGTGCCGTTCTGGGTCACCGACGCGGAATTTCCATCTCCGGCGCTGAACGAGCCATTGTTCGGATTGAATGAGAAATCGTACCGATCGAGGTTGCCATTCGTGGTTACGACTTGGTTGTTCGTTCCGGCCTGTGTGATGGTAAGGCCGTTGCCGGATCCGTTCTGGAGAACAGTGCTGGCATATTGAAATTGATAATTTGCGTCGCCTTCAGTAATTTTGGAGGCCGTCAAATCGACCTGATTTGTGAGAGATCCGGCCTTAACATTCGTGCCCGTCTGGTTAACGGTCGCATTGTTGTTGTTGCCCCGCTGGAGCACGAAAGACTCGTTCGCCGTCGTGCCGTTGCCGAGAATCGGCGAGGTGCTCGACTGCGCCGAGGCACCGGTCGCGAAGGCGGTCAGGCTGGCGACAGCCACGGAAGCCAGAACAACTGATTTCAACATAGATACACTCCCTCTTGTATTTTATGTGCTCTTCTGAACACAATCTATGCCATCGCAGTCGCTCTGTCGTCGCGGCGCTTTAACGGCTTGTTAAGCGTATCCATAAGCCGAAGACGAGTGTCAAGCGCCGGCTGAGACAAAAAATACAATTGTCGGAATTTCTCATCAGATCTCGGACGACAAAGTCGCGATGTCGTCTGTTAAACGACGCGGAGAAAACTGAAATCTCTCAATGATTTAAGACGGCGCGTTAACGATCTCAGGAGTCGGTGTCCAGAACCGGATTAGGCAGTTTTCGCCGCCGAAGGACCGGGCCGCTATATGCGTGTTAAATTGGACACATCAGTCATCGCCAAAAGTGGTATTCTATTGAACAAGCAAGACCGTTCTGAATGGTCGTATGCGGCGCGATTCCTCGGGGGTGAGCCCTGCCGCTACCGAACGGCCGTCGCCCTTGCGTGAGCCGGAGGGTTCACCTGGTCGACGGAGCGGTCGATGTCCTCGCGAGGCGGAAACCGTCCGCGCCGTGTGTTGATTGGGAGGCTATGATGAGGCAGCGCGGCCCATCGCGCGTGCAGATCCTGCTCGCCGCCGCGACCGTATGGTCGGCCGGGATCCTGTCGGCGGGCGCACAATCCGCGGCGCCACCCGGGCCGCCGCAACCGGCGCCCGCACAGCCCGCACCGATGCAGGCCAACACTGCCAATCCCGGGACGGGGCAGCCCGCCCCCGCCGCTCCGGGCTGCGACGCCACCTGCGTGCGCGCCAACAACGAGCTCGCCTCGCAGATCTGCGCGCCGCGGATCGAGGCGCAGGCGCCGACGGATTTCGAGTGGGTCTCCCGGCCCTTCGCCAAGATCTTCCAGCAGGCTGAGGCGCCCGAGGGCGGCGCCACCGTGGTCCGCTACCGCGGCGACTCGATCCGCTTCCTCAGTCCCGCCAAGGAGTGGGTGCGGGTGACCTACGAGTGCGGGTTCGACGCGGCCAAGCGGTCGGTCGAGTACGTGCGGGTGCGGCTCGGCCGGCTCGACAAGGCGGACGCGCCCGCGCAGCCGGCGCAGCAGGGCCGGGCCAGCGCGCTGGCGCCGCAGCCGGTGTCGCCCCAGGCGCAGCAGCAGGCCGCCCGCACCGGGACAGCCGCCCCGCGCAAGCTGCTGCCGTCGGAGCCAAGCGAGATCGAGGTCCGACAGGTCAATCCGCGGATCCGGCAGGCGCAGCCATGAGCCCCGGGCCGCTAACGCGGGGACGCGCGGTGCGAACCGCCTTCGGCGCGCTCGCGCTCCTCGCGGCGGGCGCGACGGCGGCCCCCGCCCAGCCAAGCCCGCTCTCGGTGAACGACTGCACGCTGTTACCCGATCCCGGCGCCCTGCGGCGCTGCCTCGATCAGGCGGAGGGGCGCGTCGTCACGCCGCTGCAGCCGGTCGCGAACCCGGCCTTGATCGACCGCCCCGAACAGCCGGCGCAGTCCGTGCGCGGCGCGCCCGCCGCGAAGCCCGCGACCGCGCCGCCGGGCGATTTCCTCAGCAACCGCGGGCCATCCCTGCGCAGTGCCCAGCCGTCCTCCCGGAACGTCATCGAGCTCGAGTGAGGCGCGCTGGAGCGGTTGAGCCACATCGTCTTGCGAGCTGTTCCGGGACGACCTCGCCCGTGCCGTGCCGCGCTCGGACGAGTCGAAGGGCGGTCGCCCACCGTTCGACCTCGTGTTCATGTTCAAGGTGCTGGTCTTTCAGGCCAGCCACTCGCTGTCGGACGAGCGTGACCCAAGATCCTGATCAAGGGTCGGTTCTCGTTCATGTGAATCGCCCCGGGTTTTCCGGAGGCCGTTTGGTTTGGCTCAGGCGGCCAAGGCTTGGACCTCGGCCTGGGCATAATAGCGTGCCTCCGCCTCGG
>NZ_KB911329.1:0-8033 GCF_000383455.1 Methylobacterium sp. 285MFTsu5.1
TCGGGCAGGCACTTCTCGTAGCCGACGTCGAGCGGCCGGGTCCAGGCCGCGTCCTCGCTCATGATCGCGGCGGTCTTCACCTTCATCAGGTCGATCAGCATGTCCTTGGTGGAATCGCAGATGGACTGGGCGAGCGCCGCCGAGGTCAGGTAGCCATGGAAGGTGTACTTGTTGCGCGCGTAGTCCTTGTGGACCGCGGCGCTGATCTCGTTCGAGGCCGCGCCGGGCGTGATCATCGGCGTCTTGAGCCGGGCCGCCCAGGGCATCAGCGCCAGCACGACCTCCGAGATGTAGCTGGCGATGACGAGGTTGACCTTGTCCTCGGAGACCGCCCGCTGGAAGGCTCGGACCGCGTCGGAGGCCGAGGACTTGTCGTCGTAGGTGACGACCTGGATCTGGCGCCCGTCGACGCCGCCCTGGGCGTTGATCTCGTCGGCGGCGAGCTGGACGGCCTGCGGGATCGAGGCCCCGACCACCGACTGCGCCTCGGCGATCACCCCGATCCTGATGGGATCCGCGGCCCGCGCCTGTGTCGATCCCAGTAATCCGGCCACTGCGAGCAGGGCGAGGGCCCGGCTCGAGACGCTGCGTTCCATCGGCATGGGCTTCCTCCTGCGGCCCGTGCGGCTTTTGCCGCCGCATCGGGTTCAGGACAGGATAGTGCAGCACGCGGATGCTTGAATACAGTGTGCAGATGCGGAAAGCCGTGACAGACGGGCGCTCACCTGTCCGCCCGGCCGAAGATCAGGCTCAGATTGTTGGCGGGCATGGCCACGCGCCGGACCAGGCTGAGCCCGTGCCGGGTCGCTTCCGCCGCGACGGCGTCGAGGTCCCGCACGCCCCAGGCGGGATCCCGCGCGCGTAAGGAGGCGTCGAAGGCGGCGTTGCTCTCCGCGAACGGCCGGTCCGCCTCGCGGAACGGCCCGTACAGGAACAGGACGCCGCCCGCGCTCAGGACGCGTCCGGCGCCGGCCATCAAGCCCTCGGTGGCGGCCCAGGGCGCGATGTGGATCATGTTGATGCACACGATCCCGTCGACCCGCTCGACGGGCCACGCCGCGGCGGCGGCGTCGAGCGCGAGCGGCGGCCGGATATTGGCGAGCCCGGCCCGGAGCGCGTGCGCGGCGATGCTGCGCCGGGCGGCGGGTTCGGGATCGCTCGGCAGCCAGTCCAGGCCAGGCAGGGCCGCGGCGACGTGAACCGCGTGCTCACCGGAGCCGCTGGCGATCTCCAGAACGGTGCCGCTGTCGGGCAGGATCTCGCGGAGCACGGCCAGGATCGCGTCGCGGTTGCGCGCGACGGCCGGCGCCGTCAGGGCCTCGTTGACGTCGACGTCCCAGCCGAGCATGGAGGCCCTCCATCGGTCTGCGCAGTCCGTCGACGGGATGGCGGCCGGACGCGTCACGCACCCATATTGCGCGGGCGGACCCGTTGCCATACCGCATTCCACCGGTGTTCCGCCCGTTCGATGCGCTGTTCGCGCCAGCCTCCGCGTCTCTCGCGGTGCGAACCGTCCCGATCGGCCCGGCAGGGTTGAGAGCGCCGCCCCACTTCCGGACTTGCCGTCCTCCGAGACGTCCAGGGATTCGCCCATCGTGCCCGACCCGCAAGCCGCCCGGACACTACCCAAGGTCGCGACCGGCATCACCGGTTTCGACGACCTGACCCATGGCGGTCTGCCGGCTGGGCGGCCGACGCTCATCTGCGGCGCCGCGGGCTGCGGCAAGACGCTGTTCGCCACGACCTTTTTGGTCAACGGCGCGACGCTCTACGGCCAGCCCGGCGTGTTCATGAGCTTCGAGGAGCGGGCCGAGGATCTGGCGGCGAACGTCGCGTCGCTCGGCTACGACCTCGACGGTCTCGTCGCCGCGGGCCATCTCGCCATCGACCACGTGCGCGTGGAGCGGAGCGAGATCGAGGAGACCGGAGAGTACGACCTCGAGGGCCTGTTCATCCGCCTCGGCTTCGCGGTGGACTCGATCGGGGCCAAGCGCGTCGTCCTCGACACGATCGAGACGCTGTTCGCGGGCTTCACCGATCCGACCCTGCTCCGCGCCGAGCTGCGCCGCCTGTTCGGCTGGATCAAGGATCGCGGCCTGACCGCGATCATCACGGGCGAGCGCGGCGACGGGCCGCTCACCCGCCAGGGCCTGGAGGAGTACGTCTCCGACTGCGTCGTGCTGCTCGACAACCGCGTCGAGGACCAGATCACCACGCGACGGTTGCGCGTCGTCAAGTATCGAGGCTCCGCCCACGGCACCAACGAGTACCCGTTCCTGATCGATCACGCGGGGATCAGCGTCCTGCCGGTGACCTCGGCGGATCTCGTCTACGGGGTGCCCGACGGCATCCTCTCGACGGGGATCGCCGGGCTCGACGCCATGCTGGGGCCGCGGGGCTTCCATCGCGGCTCCGGGATCCTGATCTCCGGCGAGGCCGGGACCGGGAAGAGCATGCTCGCCGCCTCGATCCTCGACGCGGCCTGCCGGCGCGGCGAGCGCTGCATGGCCTTCGTGTTCGAGGAGAGCGGTGCCCAGATCATCCGCAACGCGCGCTCGATCGGGCTCGACCTCGCCGCGCACGTGGCGAGCGGCCGCCTCCGCTTCGAGGCCGCGCGGCCGAGCCTGTTCGGTCTGGAGACGCATCTCGCGCGGATGCACCGCGACCTCGACCAGTTCCGGCCGGACGTGGTGGTGCTCGACCCGATCTCGGCCCTGCGCGGGTCGTCGGGCGAGCTGCAGGCGACGCTCCTGCGCATGATCGACCTGATCAAGACCCGCGGCATCACGGCGATCTTCACGACCCTCCGCGGCGACGGCTCCCTGATCGAGGACAACGATCTCGGCGTGTCCTCCCTGATGGATGCCTGGATCAAGCTCCAGAACATGGAGGCGAACGGCGAGCGGACGCGGACCCTCTACGTCATCAAGGCGCGGGGTATGAGCCACTCCAACCAGATCCGCGAATTTCTGATGTCGTCGGACGGGATCCAGTTGGTGGATGCCTATATTGGTCCTTCAGGTGTTCTCACCGGCACCGCGCGCCTGGTTCAGGAGGCTCAGGAACGCGCGGCCGCGCTGCAGCACCGGGACGCGACCGAGCGCCGGCTCCGAGATATGGCGCGCCGACGCTCCGCCTTGGAGCGTCAGATCGAGGAGCTCAGGGCCGGTCTCGAGGCGGCCGTGGACGAGGAGGAGAGCCTGCGTACCGAGGACGCGGCGCGGGGCGTCACGCTCGCGGCGGAGCAGCAGGCGTTGAGCGCACGACGGAGTGCCGCGGAATGAGCGATACGACATCGGACGACCAAGCACCCGAGACGGATCCCGACCGCGATGCCGGCCACTATCACCTGCGCCTCTACGTCGCCGGGCAGACGGCCAAGTCTCTCGCTGCCCTGAGCAACCTGAAGCGGTTCTGCGAGGAGCACCTGGCCGGCCATTACGACATCGAGGTCATCGACCTCATGAAGAACCCTCAGCTCGCCGCCGGCGATCAGATCCTCGCGATCCCGACCCTCGTGCGCCGGCTGCCGTCGCCGCTCAAGCGGATCATCGGCGACCTGTCGAACACCGAGAAGGTTCTGGTCGGCCTCGACATCCGTCCCAAGGCCGACCGGCCTTGAACGCGGCCGCCTCGTCTCCGACGGACGCGGAGCACGTCCGGTTGCGGCTGTTCGTGGCCGGAACCGCGTCGCGCTCGCTGCGCGCGGTCGAAGTGCTGCGCCGCATCTGCGAGGCCCACTTCCCGGGCCGCTACGAGCTGGAGATCGTCGACATCTATCAGCAGCCCGACCTTGCCGAGCGCGACGGGATCCTCGCCGCGCCCACACTCCTGAGACTGGCGCCGGGGCCGGAACGGCGCCTCTCGGGCGACCTCCTGGATGAGGGCCGCGTGCTGCGCAGTCTCGAGATCGCGTCCGCCGCGGAGCCGCTCTGATGGGTGTGGACGCTCTGCTGCCCGGCGACGAGCCCGGGCTCGACGCCTATCGCGCCCATATCCGCGAGCTCGAGGCGCGGCTGGAGGAGAGCGAGGAGACCCTCGCGGCCATCCGCCGGGGCGATTTCGACGCCGTCGTGGTGGAGGGCCCGAACCACGAGCGCCTCGTCTACACGCTCGAGAACGCGGACCTGCCCTACCGGGCGCTAATCGAGCAGATGCAGGAAGGCGCGTTCACGTTGGCGCTGGACGGGACGCTGCTCTACTGCAACCGGCGGCTGGCCGAGATGCTCGGCGAGCCGCAGGAGCGCCTGACCGGCCGCGCGCTCCGGAATTTCGTCCACGCGGATGTCGACCTCGGGCGCCTGATCCGGCACGCGATGGACGGGCCCGTCCGCGAGGAGATCGCGCTGCACGCGGCGGGATCGGAGAGCGCGACCTTCCTGTCGCTCAGCCGCTTCGCCTGCCAGGGCGATCAGCCGCTCCTCTGCGGGATCCTGACGGACCTGACCGAGCAGCGACGCAGTATGCAGGCGTTGGCGGAGGCTCATGCCAAACTCCAGTCCGAGAGCGCCGAGCGCGAGCGCGTGGAGGAGGCGCTGCGGCAGTCGCAGAAGCTCGAAGCGGTGGGGCAGCTGACCGGCGGCGTCGCCCACGACTTCAACAACCTGCTGACGGTGATCAAATCCTCCACCGACCTGCTCAAGCGCCCGGACCTGCCGGAGGAGCGCCGTCGCCGTTACGTCGAGGCCATCTCCGACACGGTCGACCGCGCCGCCAAGCTGACCGGCCAGCTCCTGGCCTTCGCGCGCCGTCAGGCCCTCCGGCCCGAGGTTTTCGAGGTGGGCGCCTCGCTGCGGGCCGTGGCGGAGATGCTGGATTCGGTCACCGGAGCGCGCATCAGCGTTCTGGCCGAAATCCCCGCCACCCCCTGCTACATCCGCGCCGACCTCAGCCAGTTCGAGACCGCGCTGATCAACATGGCGGTGAACGCCCGCGACGCGATGGGCGGTGAGGGCACCCTCACCCTGAAGCTATCCGGCGACCGGCCGATGCCGGCGATCCGCGGTCACGCGGGGTCGCGCAGCACCTTCGCGGCGGTGTCGCTGTCCGACACCGGCATCGGCATTCCGTCCGACGTGCTGCCGCGCATCTTCGAACCGTTCTTCACCACCAAGGACATCGGCAAGGGCACCGGGCTCGGGCTGTCCCAAGTCTTCGGCTTCGCCAAGCAGTCCGGGGGCGACGTCGACGTGTCCAGCAGCCCGGGCCACGGCACGACCTTCACGCTCTACCTGCCGCAGGCGGAGTACGCGCCGGACATGTCCGTCACGCCGCGGAGCGAGGAGAGCGGGCTCGACGGCGCCAGCCTCTGCGTGCTGGTGGTCGAGGACAACATCGAGGTCGGCCGCTTCGCCACGCAGATCCTGGAAGATCTCGGGCACAAGACCGTCTGGGCGACCAATGCCGAGGAGGCGCTCGTCGAGATCGAGAGGATCCCCTTCCGCTTCGACGCCGTCTTCTCCGACGTCGTGATGCCCGGCATGGGCGGCATCGCGCTGGCCCGCGAGCTGCAGCGGCGCCTGCCCGACCTGCCGGTGGTCCTCACCTCCGGCTACAGCCACGTGCTGGCGCAGGAGGGCGTCCACGGCTTCGACCTGATCCAGAAGCCCTATTCGGTGGATCAGCTCTCGCAGACCCTCCGTAAGGTCGTCGGCAAGGGCCGCGCCGGAGCCCGGCGGCGGCGCTGAGGCCGGCTCCTAGCGGGTGCCGTACATCCGGTCGCCGGCGTCGCCGAGGCCCGGGACGATGTAGCCGTGGTCGTTCAGGTGGCTGTCGATCGCCGCGGTCCAGACCGGCACGTCCGGATGGGCGGCCTGGAACTTGGCAAGGCCCTCCGGCGCCGCCAGCAGGCAGACGAAGCGGAGGTCGGAGGCGCCCCGGGCCTTGAGGCGGTCGAGGGCCGCGATCGCCGAGTTGGCGGTCGCCAGCATCGGATCCAGCACCAGCACCGTCCGGTCGGCCAGATCGGACGGCGCCTTGAAGTAGTACTCCACGGCTTCCAGCGTCTCGGGATCCCGGTAGAGCCCGATATGCGCGACGCGGGCCGACGGCACCAGCGACAGCATGCCGTCGAGAAAGCCCACTCCGGCGCGGAGGATCGGCGCGAGCACCAGCTTCTTGCCCTGGATCTGCTGCCCCTGCATCGGCTGGAGGGGCGTCTCGATGGTGACGGGCTCCAGCGGGAGGTCACGGGTCACCTCGTAGGCCAGCAGCATCCCGATCTCGTTGAGGATCTGCCGGAAGCCCTTGGTCGAGCGGTTCTTGTCCCGCAGATGGGTCAGCTTGTGCTGCACCAGCGGGTGATCGACCACGGTGACCCGAGCCGTCGACATGCCCCGAACCCTCCCCTTGCGGTTGAGGAGCAATGCAGGAGCGAAGGCCGGGGTGCAACTCGTCCCGGTGATCCCGGCGGAAGGCCGGATCGACGGAGGTGCGTGAGGACTCGGGTAGGCATCGCGGCCGGGCGCGGAATCCTCTCGGATGGATGGGAGCTCGGTCGGCGCGGACCGTCGCGTGCGGGTCCGGCACAAGCGTCACTTGTCTCGTCGCCGTCAACGCTTTCGTCTGGATAAGAGAGATTTTCGGCCGAAACAGATACCCGAACTTGCGCGACGGTTGACCTTTATTTGATATAATAATGTAGCTTTGTTCGGTAAATTATCGGTTCTAGAGTATTATCATAAGTAAAAATCATTCTACGATGTTTCTAAGGCGCGAGTTGCGCGAGATCCTGAAGTGGCTAGATGCAGTCGCCTGCGTCGGACCGCCCGATGCGACCGTCCCGCACTCGGATCTGGCCGAGGATCGTCATGCGCGCATCCATTCCACTCAAAGCAATCCTGGCCCTTCTCTTCGCAGGACTTGCCCTGATCTCCGCGGCGCAGGGCGGTCTGTCCCTCCGTCAGCTGGCCGGGATCGGGCAGGCTGCGACGGCGCTGGCCAGGGACTGGGTGCCCTCCCTCGAGAAGGTCGGCGCGATCGAAGTGGCGGCCTCCGAGGTGCGCATCAAGCAGTACCGGCTCATCCTGCTGTCGGATACACCGGAGCACCGGGACGCCAATGAGGCCGCCCTGGCGAACACGCACGCGCGGCTGCGCGACGCGCGCCGGGCTTACGAACCGCTGATCACCACCGTCGAGGAGCGGCGGCACTACGACGCGTTCGGCGCGTCCTGGACCCGATTCGCGGAGGTGGAACGGGACGTGCGGCGCCTCGTGGAGGCGGGGCGGCAGACGGAGGCGACCGCGCTGCTGATCCGGCCCGACGTCGTGGCACTGTACGACGGCGCCCGGGCGGCGCTGGCCCGTCTGGCGGACCACGACGAGAAAGCGGCGCAGCAGGACGCGGACGCGGCGATGATCCGGGTCGAGGCCGCGTCCGCCGCGGCCGTCGCCAGCATCGGCCTCGCGCTGGTGTCCGCCCTGGCGGCGGCGATCTTCGGCCTCCTCTACATCTCGCGGCCGATCGCCGCGATGACCGCCGCGATGACCCGGCTGGCGCGGGGTGAGGCCGGCACCGAGGTCCCGTTCCGACACCGTCGCGACGAGATCGGCGCCATGGCGGCGGCCGTCCAGGTGTTCAAGGACAACCTGATCCGCACCCGGCAGCTGGAGGCCGAGGCCGAGGCGGCGCGGCAGGACGCGGAGCGCCAGCGCAGCCTCGCGATGCGGCAGGTCGCCGACCGCTTCGCCGACGCCGTCGGCGGGATCGTCGCGCAGGTCTCGACGGCGGCCGCCGGCCTGCAGGCCACGGCCCGCGGCATGACGGAGACCGCGGCCGAGACCGCGGGGCAGTCGACCACCGTCGCGGCCGCGGCCGAGGAGGCGGCCAGCAACGTCGGCACCGTGGCGGCGGCGGCCGAGGAACTCGGCGCCTCCGTGCAGGAGATCGGCCGGCAGGTCGACGGCTCGGCCGGCCTCGCGCGGGCGGCGGTCGCGGAGGCCGACCGGACCGGCGCGCTGGTCCGGGACCTGAGCGAGGCCGTGGCGCGGATCGGCGACGTGGTCGGGCTGATCTCGACCATCGCGGGTCAG
>NZ_KB911330.1:0-7937 GCF_000383455.1 Methylobacterium sp. 285MFTsu5.1
TCGTTGCCCACCTTCTGCATGGCGTGGGCGATCATCTCGCCGATCTCCTTGTCGCCGTTGGCGGAGATCGTGCCGACCTGGGCGACCTCGTCGGACGAGGCGACCTTGCGGGCGCGTGAACCGATATCCTTCACGACCGCGGCCACCGCCAGATCGATTCCGCGCTTCAGGTCCATCGGGTTCATGCCGGCGGCGACGTACTTCACGCCCTCCCGGACGATGGAGGCGGCCAGCACGGTCGCGGTGGTGGTGCCGTCACCGGCAGCGTCGCTCGACTTCGAGGCCACTTCGCGCACCATCTGGGCGCCCATGTTCTCGAACTTGTCGACGAGCTCGATCTCCTTGGCGACCGTCACACCGTCCTTGGTGATGCGGGGGGCGCCGAAACTCTTCTCGATCACGACGTTGCGGCCTTTCGGGCCGAGCGTCACCTTCACCGCGTTGGCGAGAAGCTCGACCCCGCGCAGCATCTTATCGCGAGCATCGACCGAAAAGCGGACGTCTTTGGCGGACATGGCAGGACCCTCATCATCTGTCGTTTGGCCCCGAGGCGCACCCCAGCGGGCGCCTCGAAGGGCAGATCGTCACGACGCTCCGCGCCGCCCGAGCCGGGCTAGGCGACGATGCCCAGGATGTCGGATTCCTTCATGATCAGGAGGTCCTGACCGTCGATCTTGACCTCGGTGCCGGACCACTTGCCGAACAGGACGCGGTCGCCGGCCTTCACTTCAAGCGCGATGATCTGGCCGGCCTCGTCGCGCACGCCCGGTCCCGCGGCGACGACCTCGCCCTCCTGCGGCTTCTCCTTGACCGTATCGGGGATGATGATGCCCCCTTTGGTCTTCTCCTCGCCTTCGATGCGACGGAGCACCACGCGGTCGTGCAGCGGACGGAATTTCATCGTGAGATCCTGATCGTTCCCAAGCGAGATCCAACCGACATGACTGGCGCTGTCGCGGGACAGATAACGGCGAGACTGTCATCGCCGCCCGATCGACCCATTATTAGCACTCGCCGCATGGAAGTGCTAATCTTATAATGGGACGGCGGGTCCCGCTCATCCGGAAGCCGGGGCAAAACGCCCAAACGGCCCCTTCAGCGGGGGACAGCGGATTCGAACCGCCTCCTTCGATCGACCGATCTCCGCGCCGCGCGGATCAACCTGCGCGATCGTCCGCCCTGATCGGGCCGCTCAAGCAGGACTGTGTTGGAGAATGGCATGACGATCAGTCAGGTCACAGCTCCGCCGACCAGCGACGATTCCATTGTGAAAAGCAGCTGTCTCGCCTGAAATCGCCAAGAATTTTGACAATCGAAAATCTGGCCGGTGGCAGACGGATATTTCGTCTCTTTCACGCGTTACACTTTTCCGCGCGATGGTCAGTCCCGCCGCTGGCGGACAAGGATCATTGTCATGACAATTCTGATGGCCGTCGCTCTGGCGATTGCGTTGCTCGGCATCGCGCTGACGTCGGCAGCCTACCGGTTTGCACCGGTGTCGAAGCACATAGCGAGCGGGGATATCGTCCTCGTCTGTGGGATCAGCACTGCGGCGTTGGGAAGCCTCGGAGTCCTCCTGCAGATCTTCACCGTCTGACCTGCGGGCTCGTCGAAGCCGCGTTGCCCGTGACCGGGTCGCGCGGCGGGATCCATGTCATGGACGGGAGGCTGCCACCATGCCGACACTGCCCGACGCCTACCTCCGGGACATCCTTGCACAGGCGGAACAGGACCTCGCCGCGGCCGAGCTGCGCCGGGCCCAGCAGGCACGGATCGTCGCCGGCCCGCTCAATAGCCCGGAGACCCGAGCCGCCGCGGAACTGCTTCTGCGGGAGATCGACCGGACCATCACGTCCATCTGGGCGAACCGCCATTTAATCGAGGTCATCCTGGCCTGATCAAGCCGAGCCGGCAGATATGCCGATGCCGCGTTCATCCCTCCGCCCCTCGGCCAAGCGCGTCTCGTCCGTGCACAACGGCAGGTCGGCGGCTGGGGCCCCGACAATGGCACAGGACCAATCCTCACGATGCGTGTCACGTGCCGTTGCCTTGGGCGGTCATGCTGCCCGCGATCGCACCCTTATTCGAGCCCTCGGCAACAACGTGGCCTGCACGGCACCGCCCGCCGACACTTCCCGAGGGGGCTGGCGACAAGCGTCAGCTCACGAGACTGCGCCACGGTCTGCCGAAGCGTTCGCCGACAGAGCCATCCGCGGCACGCATCTCCAAGCCACTTCGCTGTCGCTTTCTCAGATTATCGAGCGTCACGATTATCCACGAGACTTGGGCTTTGGGGGTCTGTGCGCTCGAAGTTGAGGGTCAATACCTGAGATCGCTCCAGCGAAAGCAGACCATCAGCGGCCAGGCCCGAAACCACGTCCTCGAATTCGTCCCTGGTCAGGCCACGACTCTTCAAGGACTTCACGATCGTGTCCGCATGCGCCATGTCCATCAGATCGCGCTTGATCTCCATCGTCGAGGGAATCGATATTTTGCGTCCAAAACGTTTCTGATTGAGCATGGCGGATTTCCTTGACGGCAGCAACGGAAGCTTGCGTACTGAAAACGCCCAGAAAGTTATTTCGTTCATATCGGCGCCTGTTTCGTGTTTTCCCGGACAAATTTGCAATTTGCGATGAATCGCCAGATTTATATTTATTGGATCTAGTAAAATATTTTCGACACACCATCTTATGAAGATCGCCGCATCCTGCGTGCGATCGCCGCGACGCGCGACTGTGTCGTCGGACGGACGCGGGTCCTGTCGCGTGCTGACGTCAGTCAGCAGGTGATGCGCTGAGTTCCCGGCATGCCGAACCTCGGGGACGACCCTCGACATGATGGAGCGTCTCAACGTCGCCAGTCGGCGGGGCCACCTGAGCAAACGGTGACGTCATCTGCCGGCGCTTCGGCAGGACAGCGGCTTTCGGCTGTCTCCATGCGCGTGAATTCAGCCCCTTCAGCAAGGAGTGCGTTATGGCTCAACCCAGACTTACAGGCTTGGAGTTCAGCTGGTTCACCAAGTGCCAGATGATGGCGTCAAACTATGCCCAGCACTGGGAGATGGTTCTCGAGCCTGATCTCGGAAGTCTGATTCAGGCCGTCGCCACTGATGCGCGGACCAGCTTCACCGGGCCGCAATCGATGCGGCGCGTCGCCGAACGACTGACGCTCGTTGCAGACTCGCTTGTCGCGGCGAGCGACGATCGGGCTCGCGCTGCCGATGTGCGCCGCGAGGACGGTCGTTGCACGGAAGCGCTGCAATACTTGGCGTCGCAACTGGCGAGCACGGCAGCCAGCGTCGAGGCATGGAAGCATGCGTCCGCCTCCGCGACTGAAACAAGTCAGGCGCCGTCGGCGTGACTGCCAAAGGACCGACAATCTCGGTCCTGGAAGATCAAGAAACGGTTCTTATCGGAGCATTGAACAGATCAGATGATCGTTTTCAGACCCAATCCCCACAAGTTACAGGTCATGCCATCGGCGAAGGAGCCCGGCCGGTTCGACTGGTCGATCACGCGGGACGATGTGATCGTACGCCAGTCGGCCCGATCCTTCGATTCGGAGGGCGCTTCGGAGACGAATGGCGATTTAGCCCTTCGTCGGATGACGGTGCGTTGGCAGGCCGCGCGATAGGCGCCGCCACCGCAACGGCAGTGCCTCCAACCGGGTCATCGCTCCGCCGGGCATGTAAGAGCCTTCGGCCTGTTCAAGCGAGACCGACCGGAGCCGCGCCGAGACCCATGCGTCCCGCGTGCCGTCTGGCGGCGCCGACCGAGCGCCCTGCCAACGTCATCCTGCCGACACCGTCCGCTTGCCGCGCCGGAAACGGCGGACCGGCGCCTCCTCCCGTTGGCGGGAAGGGGACTCGCCGTCCCTCGGCAATCGGAAGGCACGCCCCATTCCAGTGAACAGGATCAATCCCATGACAGGCCGTTCAAGAACAGCGTGGCTGCTTCCGACCCTGCTCGGCTCCGCGACCGCGCTGGGAGCGTCCGCCCTCTATGCGGCCGCCCAGGCAAAGCAGGCCGAGCGACGGACGCCACCGATCGGCGCGTTCCTCATCGTGGATGGCGTGCGCCTGCACTACGTCGAGCGGGGGGCCGGCGAGCCGCTGGTGCTGATCCACGGCAACGGCATGATGATCCAGGACTTTCTCGCCAGCGGCATCGTCGACGATCTGGCTGAGCGCCACCGCGTCATCATCTTCGACCGACCCGGTTACGGCTACAGCGACCGCCCGCGCGGGCTCTGGACGCCGCGCGCTCACGCGACGCTGTTCCAGAAGGCGCTTCAGCAGCTCGGCGTTGCCCAAGCCGTCGTCCTCGGACACTCCTGGGGGGCTTTGGTCGCGGTCGCCCTCGCGCTACAGGCCCCGCAGCTCGTGCGCAGCCTCGTCCTGGCGTCCGGGTACTATTACCCGACGCTGCACGCCGATGTGGTGCTCGCGTCCCCGGTGGCGCTCCCCGGCATCGGGGACCTGATGCGCCACTCGATCTCGCCCGTGATCGGCCGGATCCTGCAGCCCGCCCTGCTCAAGGCCATGTTCGCGCCGGCCGCGGTCACGGAGCGTTTCGACCGAGGGTTCCCGAAGGCCATGATGCTGCGGCCGATCCAGCTGCGGGCGTCAGCAGAGGACGCCGCTTTGATGACGCCGGCGGCGGCCGAGCTTCAGAAGCACTACCGCGACCTGAGGCTCCCGGTGGTGATCATCGTGGGCGGAGCCGATCAGATCGCCGATGTCGATCGGCAGTCGAAGCGCCTGCACGGCGAACTGCCGGACAGTCACCTCATCGTCGTGCCCGGCCTGGGCCACATGATCCAGCATCTGGCGCCGGACGCGGTCATCGCCGCCATCGGCCAGGCTTCGGAGCGGGTTCGCGTCGCCGCCTGAGGAGCGGCCGGTTCGGATCCCGGCCTCGCACGCGCCCGTTTAAAGCGTGGTCAACGGAGTGGAAAGCCGCGCCTCCGCTTTGTCGCTCCGAGGCGGACCGGCGGCTCTTGGGTCGGGCCTCGCTCGTTCGTCGTCACACGGTGGTGGGCAAGCCGGCACCGTGACGGCGCGCGATGGCTGAGCGTTGCGGGGCGCTGGAAGTAGCCCTATCGGCGACGGCGATGCCCGGCCGATCACGTCGCACAACCCGGTCCGATAGCCTCTTCGGCGAAATCAGCGCGAGGCTCCCGCTGTTCGAGGACCTGCCGCCTGACGCGCTTCAGCTGCTCTCAGCGTCGGGATTGGGCCGCGGTTTCCTGACGGCCTCCCTGCGGGCCCGTCTGCGCAAGGCCGGGTACCGGGATCTCGGCCTTCTGGCCGAGAGCTCACCGGACGCGATCGCCAGCATCAGAAAGTTCGGCCCGGTCCGCGTCGAACGCGTTCGGACCTTCATCCTCGCCGAGCTGGCGCGCTGGGTGCCGGGCGCCCGCGACATGCACACGGCCGAGGCTACCGGCGAGCGAAGGCTCGGACGGCTGCGGCACATGCTGGTCGAACGCCTGCCTCTGCACGCCGACGACATCGCAGCGCTCGGCTTCGCCGGAGGGTCCTGCGCGGATTTGGCCGGCCGTTCACGCCTCGAACTCATCGGCACGGGCATCGTGATGTCTAGCGATGTTGATCGCATCATCACGACCATCGCCCGCGTCCTGGAAGGGGACAGGCCGATCGCTTCTCTCCCTCTCCAGGCGCCCTTGGACGCTCCGGCGGCGGAACCGGAGACGCTCGCGGCCCGTCGTGCCGCCTTGCTCGCGGAGCAGGACCGGGAATGGGGGGAGGCGGCTCCGGCTCAAGATTAATGTCGGAATGGTACGCCTCGGATTAGCTGCTTCCGGCCATCGTCAATCATCGCTTCGCGAACATTCCCGTCGCTTGACGGGTCTCAAGAGCTGTTCACGCGCGAACATTCAGTGCCTCGCGCCGGCTCCGCCGTTCAAGCGGTTGTGACAGATGCTTCCCATGCTCGCGGCGTTACCGAGATCTTGGCAGGATGCGGGAACACGCGTCCCCGTCAGGACTATCTTTGTCGATCGGAAAGGCGCAGAGTGCCGAGATCACCGGATCGGCTGTTCCAGGCTCCGGTGGCTGAGGGTTCATGCCCCCGCCTGCAACGGACAGGCGCGCATGGCAGACCTCATCAAGTTCCCCGCAAAGCCCCGCTCGAGGCACGCGCGCCGCGCCTATCAGGTTCATCGGCTCGCTCCGAGCGGTGGCGTGGTCGCGACCTCGATCATCACGGCCCGCGACGACGGGGACGCCAAGCGGCAGGCAAAGGGATTGATCGCCGGGCACCATGCCGAACTCTGGGCCGGCAGCCGCCTCGTCACCGTGCTCGGCGCGTTCGACTTCCCGATCGCGACCGCAATCCGGGCGCTGGCGGACCAGCCGAAGTCGGAGGGGTGAAGGTCGTTATCGAATCTGCCACGCGTATCGAGGAGCGGGATCATGGCAACGGACAAGAAACGCGGGAATCGCGAGACCAAGAAGCCAAAGAAGCCCGTGCCCAAGACCAACGCGGCGGCGCCCTCGAACAAGGGTACGGTCTCGGCTGCCATGAAGACCAGCGGTCGAGGCTAAGGCGATGTCCGACCACCATGGCTGCACGGTATGGTAGAGTTCGTTCGCCCGCTGATGTGCCCAGTGATGCGGAAGCTGATCGGGATGATCGTCCGCATGTCGCAGCACCCCGGCCTTCAGGAGCAGGGACAGTTGATTGATCAGCTCACGGAGCTCGAGACCGAGGGCATAGCCAGGGATGTTCCTTGGCGGACCGTGGAGGCAATCCGCGCCACCCGGTTGAGGCTGCGCGTCGAGGGTCTGATGCCCCGGACGCCACTCCCGCGCGGTCACTGATGGCTTGATGCATGACCGAAAACGAGGGGTGCTTGAACGAACCTCGCGCTGGTCGGTCGGTCGGGCGGACCGGGACGACCTTGCCGCCGCCCAGGAGGCCCCGCTGCAGGTTACCTGCCCGCGGACGGTGCGGAACGACGGGAGAAGGCACTCGACGGACTGCGCGTCGAACTCGGGCGTGGTGATGACGCGGGCGCGTGCTCGCGGGAGCAGCAGGCCTTCCGCACGGTGCTGCTTGCGATGGTTGAGCGGACCCGCGAGATGGCAGGACCGGCGGAGGGGTGACGTCCGCTGCGGTGCGGACCTCTTCGAAGCCGCAGCTTGCCGCCTGTTGGCACAACGCCGCGCGCTTTCCGAAGGTCCAGTTCGGCCATGGAATCGGCCCCGATCGCGGATAAGTCCTCAGGGCGGGACCTCGCATTAATCGGCGACCGCTCCCGAGCGGGATTACCGCGGCATCCAGCCCCGTCGTTGGACTCGCGTTTGCCTGCGTGTGTCAGAGGGCCCGCGCGAGGCCCGCTTCCAGAACAAGTGCGCTGGCCGTTTGCTGAGACAAGCGGCCCCCCGTCGGCTCGACCGCTGCGTCCGCCTTGACGGCACGGCGCACGATGGCGAGCGCCTCGTCCTCGGAGGTGGTTATCGCCGCGTAGAAGAGGACCAGTTGCCCGGAGAGTTCCGCGTCATCGGGCTGTGTCACTGAATCGCCCCGGGTTTTCCGGAGGCCGTTTGGTTTGGCTCAGGCGGCCAAGGCTTGGACCTCGGCCTGGGCATAATAGCGTGCCTCCGCCTCGGCGGGAGGGATGTGGCCGATTGGTTCGAGCAGCCGACGGTGGTTGAACCAGTCCACCCATTCCAGCGTGGCGTACTCGACCGCCTCAAAGGACCGCCACGGCCCGCGTCGATGGATGACCTCCGCCTTGAACAGGCCGATCACCGTCTCGGCGAGAGCGTTATCGTACGAGTCGCCAACACTGCCGACGGAGGGTTCGACGCCCGCCTCGGCCAAGCGCTCGGTGTAGCGGATGCTCACATATTGCGATCCGCGATCCGAGTGACAGACGAGGCCGCTGCCGGCGAAGGGGCGGCGCTC
>NZ_KB911331.1:0-7207 GCF_000383455.1 Methylobacterium sp. 285MFTsu5.1
TACGCGCTGGCGACCGGCCTGCCGGTCGAGGTCGTGCCGGAGGTGGGCTTCAGCTACGACCGGCTGACGCGGGGCCGTGTGTCCGAGCGGGGCGGTCTGGTCGGGCAGGGCTTCGGCGGGCAGGGCTTCGCGGTGGCCGACCTCGACGCGGCGCGCAGCCTGGTCGGCGGGCGGGTGACGAGCTGGGCGGTGGCGGGCATCCCGGACCTGCGCCTGGAGGGCCGGGCGTACTGGGCGCACGAGCTGGCCGACACGGCGGCGGTGATCCGCTCGAGCCTGTTCGGGGCGGGGTTCGCGGGCCGGACGAGCGCGCTGGGCCGGGACGGCGCGGTTCTGGGGGTGAGCCTGACGGGGGGGGTCGCCGAGGGCGTGCGGCTGTCGGTGGGCTATACCGGCGACGTCCGCCCGGGCGCCACCGCCCAGGTGTTCACCGCCGGCCTCCAGGCCGCGTGGTGAGGGGCGCCGCCTTTACTTGGCCGGCGCCGTGGTCCGGAGGCGCGCATGCGCGGGAGAGACGGCCCGGATAAGCCACCGCCCGAGCCCGCACCGGCAGCCCGCCGGCGCGGCTTCTTCCGGCGCGTGCTCGACGGTCTCGAAGCCGTCGAGCTGCTGGTCCAGGCGGGCCGGCTGGTCTGGTGGCTCCTGAGAGGCCTGTGGCTGGCCGCCGGCGCGATCGCGCGCCTCTTCGGGGACCGCTGACGCGCGGCGCCCGCAGCAGCGCGGGAATCGATGCCCGCGCGGATGTTTCACAGGAAACATCCGCCGCGCCGCCGCGGCTCGCGCCACCGACAGCCGGGAAACGTCAGCCGAACAGCGCCCGCGCCACGACCTCCGGGTCGATCGGCTTCTGGCAGAGAGCGACGGCGCCGTGGAGCGAGGGCACGGCGACCGGATCGTAGCCGGTCGCGAACAGGAAGGGCACACCGCGCGCGTGCAGCGCGTCGGCCACCGGATAGACCAGCTCGTCCTGCAGGTTGATGTCGAGGACCGCGGCGTCGATCTCGGTCGTGCCGGCGATCAGCGCCAGCGCCTCGCCGACGCTCGCGACCGGACCCAGCACCTGGGCGCCGCCTTCCTCGAAGCCGGACTTGAGATCGACGGCGATGAAGTAGTCGTCCTCGACGAGCAGGACCCGCCTGCCGGCCAGCGCGCGTGGTTTCGAGGTCATGCGGGGTTGCCTGCGGCTTCTCCCTCGGGGAGCGGGATGTTGATCGAGCAATGTAGCGCCGTGGCGCCGAGTTCGTAGCTGGTCGTCGCCTTCAGGGCGTAGGGTAGGGCGTGCTCGATCAATTCCCGACCGTAGCCGCCCCGCGGCGCCGCGTCCGCCAGCTCCGGTCCGCGAACGAGACCCTCCTCCACCCATTCCACCAGCAGCCGGCCGCCGCCGTCGTCCGCCCGGTAGGTCCGCCACGTCACGCTCAGGCGTCCCTGCGCGGTGGTGAGCGCGCCGTATTTCAGCGCGTTGGTGGCGAGCTCGTGCAGGGCCAGCGCGAAGGTCTGCACCGTCGCCTTGCGCAGCCGCACCACGGGCCCGTGCAGCCGGATGCGCGCCGGCATGGCCGGGGCGTCGAGGGCGGCGAGTTCCGTCTCGATCAGGGAGCGGAGCGTGATCGGTTCCTGATCGGAGCGCGAGAGGAGGCCCTGGACCCGCGAGAGGGCGGACAGGCGATCGTTGAACCGCTGCCGGAACGTCTCGCCGGGCCCGGTCTGGGCCATGGTCTGCTTGGCGATGGAGCGCACGACGCCGAGGAGGTTCCGGGTCCGGTGCTGCAGCTCGGCGACCATGACCTGCTGCCGCTCCTGGAGCTGGCGCAGATCGTCGATGTCGGTCGAGGTGCCGAGCCACTCGACGATCCGGCCCTGCGCGTCGCGGACCGGCGCGGCGCGGGTCTGGAACCAGCAGAACCGGTCCTCGGCGGCGTTGCGGAGCCGGTGCTCGAAGGAGAGGTGGCCGCTTACCGGCGCGTCGCGCCACGCGGCCGCGGCGACCGCCTCATCGTCCGGATGGACCGCCGCCAGCCAGCCCCAGCCCAGGCTCGTCGCGTCGGTCTGCCCGGTATAGGCGTGCCATTGCGGGCTCGACCAGATGCAGGCCCCGTCGATCGCGGCGCGCCAGACGAGCTGGGGGATGCCCTGGGCGAGGGTGCGGAACAGCTCCTCGCTCGCGCGCAGGCGGCGCTCGGCCAGAACCCGCTCGGTGCTCTCGACCACGATGGCGATGACCCCGGCCGGGCGCCCGTCCTCCCCGAAGACCGGCGAGTAGTCGAGATTCATCCAGACCGGCTCGGGCCGGCCGTAGCGGTGCAGGGTCAGTTGCTGGTCCTTGTACGACAGCGTCCCGCCGGCGAGGCCGACGCGCATGACGTTGTCGTTGAAGTCGGCGACCTCCGGCCAGCCCTCGCGCACCTTCGAGCCGAGGAGCTCGGGATGGCGGCCGCCCGCGAAGCCCGAATAGGCGTCGTTGTAGATCATGATGCCGTCCTCGCCCCAGAGCAGCACGATCGGCACCGGCGATTGCAGCAGCGTGCTGACCGCGAAGACCAGGCTCTGCGGCCAGTCGGCGATGGGACCCAGCGGCGTCCTCGCCCAGTCGAAGCTCCGGACGAGGTCGGCGAGCTCGCTGCAGCCGGCCGAGAAGATGCGGGCCTCGCTCATGCGGTGACCGACTCGTGAGACTCCGGCTCGGGCGAGCGCAGAGGGTGGAAGCCCGGTCCGCGACCGGTCGGGTCGGCCGGCCCGGCGTGCGGGTCACGCCGACGCTACTACACCGCTCCTCTGCCCGGTAGGGGCGCCGCCGGCTCCGGCCCGGTCGCGTCGTCGGGCCGGCAGACGGGTTCTAGCCGCGGCCCGCGGGCTCCGGGAAGCGCCGGGCGAACCAGTCGCGCAGGATCTGCCGCTCGTAGTAGAGGCCGCCGGTGGAGAAGCGGGGATTGGACGTCAGCAGGAAGTTGATGTCCGTCACCGTGTCCGCGCCCTGTGACACGGTGCGGCCGCCGCGACGCAGGCTGTAGGCGAGGCGGATCCGCGGCGGCGTGGCGTCCGTCACGACCCGCAGGCCGGTCGGGGTCGCGAAGCCGGGCCGGTCGAAGCCCGCCAGATCGACGTCGAGCACCGTGATGTCGAGACGCTCGTCGGGGCGGAGCCGCGCCGTGCCGAGATCCGTGAAGATCCGGGTCAGCTCGGCCAGGGTGACCCGGAGCGGCTGCCCGGAGCCGAAGCGGTTCTCGGCATCGGTGAACCGCTCCGGCGCGGCGTAGCGCACGGCCACCTGCGCCTGTGCCGCCGGCTGTGCCCGGGCGGGGGCCGCGGACGACCCGATCACCGAGAGCGCGGCCGCGGCCGCGAGCGCGGCCGATCTTCCGGCGAGACGCGTGCGCATACCGAACTCCTCTCCGCGTGTGGCGGCCTGACCGGGGCAGGCCTGCCGGGAAGAACCGCCCGAACGGGGCCCGGTATCCAGTGCCCCGCTCGGATGTCCGGCTGCGACCGAATGGCGCCCGACCGTCCATAGTCTCGCCGTGATCCGGGCGCCTCGTAGCGCTCCCGGCCCGAGGGGCGAGCCGGTCATGGGAGTCCGACGCGCATGATGAACTCTGTTCTCGCGCTTCTCACCGTCGTGGCGGTGCTGGTGGTCACGGCGCTGATCAAGCTGCCGCTCCTGCCGTTCCGCCTGGTCGGCCGCCTGCTGCGGAGCCGCCCGGCGGCGGCCTGACCCGCGCCGCTCAGGCCGCCGCGTCGATGACGAATTCCATCCCGCGACCCGGCCCCTGATCGGAATAGTCGACGAGCGCCAGACCGCGCTCGGCCAGGGTCGCCTCGACGGTGTCCCGCTCCCGGCGCACCATCTGACCCACTGCCAGCGGGGTCAGCCGGGGACTCGCGCGCCGCAAGCGGTCGACGCCGATATGGGCCGGCGTGCCCGCGTCCTCGGCGATCCGGGCCAGGGCCAGACCCAGGTCGCGCGCCTTGGTCTCGGCGGCGGATCTCGGCTTGAACGCCATCTGCTTCTCCTTCTGCTCGGCCACCCGTCTCAGGCGGCCCGCCTGTCGACGCACACATCCGGGAAGGCCCGGATCCAGACCCGGCGGCCCTTGGCGTCGTAGACCTCGACCTGCCAGCCCGACCAGTCGAACCGCTCCACGACCCGCTCCATCAGCGCGAGCGCGACACGATCGGCGTGGGCCCGCACCTGCGCCGCGTTCGGAAACCGGCTGCCGCGCAAGTCGGTCACCAGCTCGTGGCCGTCCGTGCAGTGGAAGCGGTAAAGCCGCGTCGGCATTGAGCTTCCCTCGATCAATCCACAGCACTCCACCGCGATCCGGGAACGGGGCGCATCCGCGGTTGAACCCACCGCGCCGATGCGCTTTGTTCGTGATATGTTCTATACGGATTCGGACGGCGATGCACCCAGATCCCGAGGCGGCCCCTGCGGAGATTCGTCTCAGGGAGGCCGAGACGATCGCCGTGGCCTATCACAGGGCGGCGAAGGGTGACGCGTGGGCCGCGCTCGTCGCGGCCATCGCGGACGCTCTGGTCGATCTCGACGCGCTGGAGCGGCGCCTCGCCCGGCAGGGCGGGCTGATATCGCTGGGCTACGCCCGCGGCCGCACCGGGGCGGGCGGGGTCCGGGAGAAGCGCCGCGCCGGCCCGGAGGGTTGACCGCCCGGCGATGACCGCGCGGTCGGCCGGGCAGCCGGCGGTCTCGCCGCCCGGGCGGCGACGCGCCTGTCGGGGATCAGTGGTCCGTGCCGCCGCGCCGCGCCATGGCGCCGGGCTGGCCCAGGCCGATCGCCTTGGCGAGGGCGGAGCGCTGCTCGGCGTAACCGGGGGCGACCATCGGATAGTCGGTCGGCAGGCCGTAGCTGTCGCGGTAGCTGCGCGGATCCAGGCCGTGGCTGGCCAAGTGGCGCTTCAGCGTCTTGTAGAGCTTGCCGTCGATGAAGCTGACGATCCCGTCGTGCCGGACCGACTTGCGGATCTGGGCCGCGCTCGGCTTCTCGACCTCGGCCTGCGGGGCCGCGCCGGCCTGCGCCGCCGGCGTCCCGGCGACGAGTCCGCTGATCGCGCCGTGCACCCGTGCGATCAGGGCCGGCAGCTCCGCGGCCGGCACCGGATTGTTCGACACGTAGGCGGCCACAAGCTCGGCGGTCATCACGGCCAAGGTGTTGGATGTCTCATCGAAGGTCTCATTCATGATCGGACTTCCAGCGAGCGATTTACGTTCCCACGGTTTGGGCGCGGCAAGGGTTTAAACAGCGTAAATATAGAACGAAGACTCGATGAATATCTCTAGATTTTCTCGCGCCGTGCGGAGGCCGACGGGTGCGCCGTTCGTTGCACGTCCGCATCGACCGCAGAGGATCTCGGCGCGTCCGGACGGGGGTGACCCAGCTGACCGCGCGACAGCCTCGAACGACGCCGATCAGCGACCCCGCGCGCCCGCAGGCGACTTCGACGGGTGACCCGCGCGCCCCGGCACAGGCAAAGCGCCGCGCCTTGAGGGCGATGGACGGATGAAGGGGGTTCGCGCGCCTCAGCCGGCGCCGTACCCGCCCTTCCGGTTGTCGGGCTGCGGCGCGGGCGGTCGGGTGTCGTAGCCGCCGCTCTCCGGCGCCGCGTCGGAGCCGGGATCAACGGGGCCCGGGGCGTGGGGACCGCTGCCGCCGGCCGCCGGGTCGGCCCGCTTCTCCGGGGCTGCCGGCCGGCCCGGCGGGACCGTCCCCAGGGCCTCGCGTGCGGCGTCGACATCCTGTCCCATCCGTCCCTCCCTGCGGTCCTTCGTGTAGGGCCAAGGCGGGAGGTCGCCGCATGTTCCCCGCGCGGCCGGCGCGGTCGCCGGGACCGGGCGGTCCGGCCCCGTCCCCGATCAGGACCGGCGTACCGGGCGATGCGTCAGCGCGGCCTCATTTCCGCTCGCCGGTGGGGTTGGGCGTCGCGGACGTGTCCGGCGCGACCGCCGGATTGACGGGCGTGACCTTCGACCACGTGGCCGCGATCGCCACGATGGCGAGCAGCAGGACGATGAAGATGCCGATGAGGGTGAGGCGCTTCATGTGGCGGGTCTGGGTCTTCCGTGCGGGGGCCTGAGGGCGGGGAACGGCCGGGACGGCCGATCGATCCCGGCCGGAACGGGATCCTGCGGCCGCGGACCCGCACGGCCGCGACCGTCACGATCCCGCCGGGCGCGGCCGCGCCAGGGCGGCGGCCGCGTGCCGGGCCAGATCCTCGAGCCGGCGGACCGTCGCGTCGTCCGGGATGACCGAGGCGCACCAGTAGGCGCCCAGTGCGGCGACGGGCTCGGGCGAGCCGATCGGAACCATCACGAGGCTGCGCATCGAGGTCAGGCGGTAGAGGGCGAGCGGCACCCGGGGATCGCACTCGATGTCCGGGATCACGATGGTCGCGTCGTCGAGCATCGCGCGGCCCGAGATGCACGCCGTCAGCGGGAACCTGCGACCGCGCCACAGCGGCTCGATGGCGTCCTCGGCGGCGTAGAAGGAGGCGTCGCCCTCGCGCAGAACCACCGCGATCCCGTCGGAGCCCGCGATCTCCCGCGCGGTCTCGCGCAGGATCGCGACCGTGTCCTCCAGGGACCGGGCGGTCGCCAGGCGGTGGGCGGCCCGAACCAGACCCGAGGCGGGATCCAGGGAGAGTTCATCCATGTGGGACGCGGCCGCGAGCACTCCGATCGATCGGGCAACGCCCCATGCGGTGCCGCTGTACAAGTTTGTCGGGCACCGGCGCGGTGGGCAACAACCTGGATCAAGCGTTTCGCCGACGGAATCGGGCGCGCGGAGATGTGCGGTCGCAGCGTGCGCATATTGGTCGTCGCGGCGGACCTCCGCGACAGAAGTCGCGAAATAGTTCCGCGACACCGGATCACGACGCCGCGATGATGTGCTCCAGCGCACCTTTCGGTCCACCGGCTCCGGACCCCCGCCGGCGCTGTTGCAACAATGCACTATCGCGCCCGCACATCCTGACGTCCTGTCCGCCCCGCACACATCCCGTCCAACGGGAGACAGAGGACCAGATGATCAAGAAGCTTCTGCTCGCGAGCGCCGCCACAGCTCTCCTGACCGGCGCCGCCTCGGCCGCCGACCTGCCGCGCCGCGCCGCCCCGCCGCCGGTGTTCACCCCCGTCCCGGTCTTCACCTGGACCGGCGCCTACTTCGGTATCAACGCCGGCTACGCCTTCGACGCCAGC
>NZ_KB911332.1:0-7005 GCF_000383455.1 Methylobacterium sp. 285MFTsu5.1
GGCACACTTCGCCACACGAAGTGCGGAAGAACCAGTATTCAACGCCCGCTGACACACCTTCGCAATCAAGCCGCACCTGGGGCTCGCCAAAATCGAGCGGGCGTTCCAGGCAGAAGTGCCGTTTGCGTTGGGGGGCAGTCGACAGCATCTACGAAGCTATTGCGCTCGAATTTTTTTTCGACCGCACCGCGATTGCAATTAAGGCCCTCAATGCAAAGTCGGCTATCACAGGATCGCTAAGCGGCTTTCCAATTTCAGCCAAAAATTTGAGGAATGCCTCAATTTCCCCAGTATGTTCCGCATGATGATAATGTTTTGCGATTCCGCCTTTGATGTCATAGACAGGATGCAGCATCTCTACGCCGGTTCTTGTCAACTTCTGACTATCCAGCAGCTCGGGAAGTCCGAATTTAAAGGTATCATGTGAATAGGCATTTGGAATCATTTCATTAATATCTTTGATGACAAACTCCCCGGCAACTCTAAGGGCAGTAGGAACAGACAACTCGCAGAATACTAGGTGCCGTTCTCTGTCCGGATTTGCGTTCTCTAATTCGCGATTCTTATCGAGTTGATCGATTGCACGAGATGAAAGCCCAACGAGCGGAAAAAAGATCGCAACGCATAAGTTGAACGTTTTAAAGCAGTTGTCGCTCCAGCGTGCATATTCTTTTGTTGAATTGATATCTCGATACCAGCTCGCAAACAAATCAACTTTGCAGTTATTGTCCGAAAGGTAGATAACAATTTTGTCAATAAGCAAAGACGATTTAGATACGAAATGAACGTCATCTTCAACCATTATGTAATAATCGTAATCTGGAAGTCTATTTTTAATAAATTTGAAAAGGGCATCGCTGTACAATATCATCTCTTCTTCGTTATTCACATATTCAATTTCATTACAAACAGTTTCCACCGTGTGACTGATTTTTTTTACTCCAGGAAAATGCAATTCTCCGGCTGTCTCGTTGGCGAGCACAAAAAAATCAAAAAACTGCGACCCACTTAAACAATCAATGCTACTTATGGTCTTTTCATTAAATTTGTTGGTCCGAAGAAAAACTGCAACTTTCACATAAGCCATGGGAACACCCTCGAAACGAACGCCAATTTTATTGGTCGGCCAACACTAACTAGTAGCTATACCGAGTTTTAAGCCGGGCAACTAGTTATATAGAATTGATCAGATTTCCCACGGCATTTAAACCTGAGAGAAAGCTCTGGTTGCTCCACAAGTAGGACCATTCACCAAAACGGCCCGCCGAGGCGATGCCCTGAGCATTGACCCAGGCCAGCACCCTGTCGCGCCGCTCTTCCATGCCAAGATCGTAGACGACGTTGCCCCATGGCAATCGCTTGTGGTGTTTCACTACTACGTCGTTGCGGTCGGCAAGCCCCATGCGGACCATGGCGGCGATCGAGTTTTCGATCATTTCGACAGCCGAGGCGGTCTGCGGCCGCCGCGGCGACGAATAGATCTCGAACTGCATCGATGAGCAGCCTCCCGGGGCGTTGTCAGGCGACTTCCAAGACGGGGAATAGATCCGCGCCGCCATGACGTCTCGGTCGTAGATGTATAGCCACAGACTTGGCATCTTGTGCGGGCGCGAGAGTCCGATCGAGATGAGGTCGACGCTTGTCGCGAACAGTGTCGAGGCATCGGCTTGCACCGAGTCCGGCACGCCGGCGGTGATCTTGATCAACTCGGGAAGAGGAATCGTGCTTACGAGGTGACGGTAGGGCCAGGCCTGGCCTTCAGCCGAATGCACGACGCGGGAACCGGGGTCCACGCGCTCGACTCGCGTTCCGGTCCGGACATCCGCCGCTGCGAGCAGAGGATCGAGGAAGGCCCTGTACCCTCCTCTCTCGGGATAGCGCATCTGCTTGACATAGTAGGTATTAGGCGCATCCTCCGACATCGCGCCGCGCAGAATCTCAGATAAGTCGGCCCGCCTCATGCGCTGGCCGATCCAGTCGGTCCCCATCTCGGAGGCGTCGATAGTCCAGTACTTGTCCGTGTAGACAAGGGGCCAGCGCTCGGCGATCGGCACCCCGTACTGCGCGAGCAGCCAGGCGCGGTAATCGGGAATCACGGCGACATCTGGCTGGTCGACGAGGCCTTGTATGAGCGCGACCCGCTGCTCGACAGGGAGCGGATGCATGTTGTTCTGGACCGGATGGCGCAACCAGTAATCGCCGTCACGGCAGAACGACACCGCCTCGTGCTGCAGGTATGGGGTCTGCTCGAAGACGTCCAGCACCTCCCGCTCGGTGGCGAAGGAGAGATGCACCGCATTGTCGAAGCGGAAGCCGTCGATCGTGAAGTTGTCTAGGAGGCCACCGGCGCGCGGCGCGGCTTCCAGCACGACCGACGACAGCCCGCGTGCGCGCGCCGCGTGGGACGCGGCGAGGCCTGCAATGCCGCCCCCCAGGATCAGGACGTCAATCATGCTTCAGGCTCCAGGGGCGGCACGAGGGGCAAGGAGGCGACGTAGGCGCGCAGGGAGGCGCGCCAGTCCGGCATGTGGTCGAGGCCGAGCTCAGCCAGGCGGGCATTGGCTGCGGTCTCGTTGGGCGATACCCGCGCCTTGCGCTGGAACTCCACCGGAACCACCGGAATGTTAAGTCCGGCCGCCGTGAAAATTTCCACGACGTAGTCGAGACGAGAGGCCGCATCCCCGTTGTTCACACAGTTGAACAGGCCGGCTCGACCGTTCTCGATCACGGAGAAGGTCTGCTCCACCACGTCTTCGACGTAGCTGGGGCAGCCGAACTGCGCCGGATTAGATTTGATCTCCCTGGCGCCACGCGCTTCCAGGAGCCTGTTCCAGATGAAGTTCTTCTTCAGGCCGGGCCGGCCGCCGAAGAGCCAGCCCAGGCGCAGGATCAGCGCATTGGGATGTGCGGCAAAGACGCGTTCCTCGCCTTCGACCTTGCTGCGGTGGTGAGCTGTGGTCGGCCGAACCGCGTCGGTCTCGACGTAGGGACCAGATTTCCAGTCGCCGTAGCAGCCTGTGCTGGAAAAATGCACGAACTGCGCGCCAACCGCGCGTGCGCCCCGCGCCAGAGCCTCCGGCAATAGGGCATTCACCGCGCGGGCGCGCACATCATCGGCCTCGGCACCCTCCACATCTGTGTCGGCGGCGCAATTGATGAGGATGTCGGGGCGCAGCGCCCCGACGGCCTCGATGATCGCTGCCTCGTCAATTCGCTTCGTCAGCTCACGCGGTAGAATCGTCGATGAGGTGGGCGGGATCTTCCCTGCGACGGCTTCCCCAAGCAATCCCGAGGCGCCGACGAGCAGGATTCGCTCATCCTTGATCGGCGAAGGCGAACGGAAAGGCCCCGAGCTCGCGTGCCTCTGCTTCGGAGGGATCATGTTGAATGCTCGCTAGATTGAGCAAGAGATTGCTGCCGAGATCGACTCCATGGAAGCCCAGCCACAATCCCGGCGGAACGGTGAGCCGCGCGTAAGGCGCCGTCCCCTCGGCGGAGAGGTCGATCGTCTCGGCGGCCACGCCGTCATGCACGACAAACCGAATTGAACCACGCAAGACCACGAGATTCATCGTCATCTCGCGGTGGCGCTTCCAGCCCTTCGTCACACCATGAAAAACCTCCGTGACGTAAGCCTCACCGAACCCGACGAAGCCCGCATCGGATGCCTTTAGGGCATGGCGCACCTCGCCCTTCTCTCCTGGGATGCGCGTGAGGGGGGTGACGAGAACGCCAAGGGTCACGAGTACCGGCTCCAAGCATGGCCTTGCTTGGTGGCGAGCTGCTCATAGCGCTCGATCTGTGCCAGCGTCGACGCCCGCGCATCCTGTCCCTCGCGCAGTACCTCGCGGTACCAGTTCCCGGTGAAGTCGACGCATTCAGCGTAGGACAAGGTCGGCTGCCACTTAAGCTGCAGCAGGGCCTTATCGCAGTTGAGCTTGAGCAGACTGGCTTCATGGAACGGCGTCTGACCGATGATCTTGTAGGCCGCGTCCGGGCTGTCGAAGCCCCAGATCGCTGCGAGATCACCGAGCAGCTCTACGACAGTGCGGCTCTGCTCGGCGCGGGGCCCGAAATTGAACGCTTCGCCGTGTATCGTCGCATCGCGGGCAAGCGCTGCGCCGAGATCTAGGTAGCCGCTCAGCGGCTCCAGCACATGTTGCCAGGGGCGCGTCGCCGCCGGGCTGCGGATCGGCACGCTGCCATGGGCGAGCCACGCCTTGATGCAATCCACGACAATGCGGTCAGCCGCCCAGTCGCCGCCGCCTATCACATTGCCGGCGCGTCCGATTCCGAGCCGGACCGGATGATCACGGAAGAAGGAGTGGAGATAGCAGCGGATCGCCAGCTCGGCCGCGCCCTTCGACCCGCTATATACGTCCTTGCCACCGAGTGCGTCGGTCTCGCGGTAGCCCCATACCCACTCGACGTTGTCGTAGCACTTGTCACTGGTGATGAGCACGGCGACGCAGGGCCAGTCGACCGAGCGGAGGGCCTCCAGGACGAGCGTCGTGCCCATCACGTTTGTCGACATCGTCTCGATTGGGTCCGAGTAGCTCTTGGACACAATCGGCTGCGCCGCGAGGTGGAAGACGTAGTCCGGCTTCGCTCGATGTAGCAGGCCCTTGAACGAGTCGAAGTCCCGAATGTCGCCGATGGTGTGATCAATCAGGCCGTCGACCTTTGCGAGGTCGAACAGAGACGGGTCGGTCGGAATGTCCTTCGAGTATCCATAAACATTTGCGCCGAGCTGGGTCAGCCACAGACTAAGCCAAGCACCCTTGAAGCCCGTATGCCCAGTCACCACGACACGCGCGCCAGCGTAACGGTTGTCGAAGGATCTCATGATACTCACCACGTCTTCCATTGCGGGCGCCCAGAATTCCACATTTCCTCGAGCACAATCTTGTCACGTAGGCTGTCCATCGGCAGCCAGAACCCGTTGTGGCGGTAGATGGAAAGCTGGTTTTGCTCCGTCAGCTGCTCGAGGGGCTCACGCTCGAACGTGGTATGGTCGCCCTCGATGTAGTCAATGACCTTGCGCGAGAGCACGAAGAAGCCGGCGTTGATCCAGCCCATGCCTTCCTTCGGCTTCTCCTGGAATGCCGCCACCCGATCGCCGTTCAAGCCGAGCTGCCCGAAGCGCCCGGGCGGCTGAGCTCCAGTCAGGGTCGCCAGCGTTCCTTGCTTCTTGTGGTGGGCGACCAGGGCCGCCAGATCGATGTCGCCGACGCCATCGCCGTAGGTCATCAAGAATGTATCGTCATCGCCGAGGTATTCGGCAATCCGCTTAACTCGACCGCCGGTGAGCGTACCCTCCCCGGTGTCAATAACCCGCACGCTCCATGGTTCGACCGTGCTACCTTCGAACTTGACGGTGCCGGACCGCATATCCACCAAAACATTCGAGTTATGCAAATGGTAATTGGCGAAGAATTCCTTGATCATATAACTTTTATACCCCGCGCATATTATGAAGTCATTGAAGCCCTGAGAGCTAAAAATTTTCATGATGTGCCATAAAATCGGGCGGCCACCGATCTCGACAAGCGGTTTGGGGCGGATCGACGTTTCTTCAGCGAGTCTCGTGCCTAAACCCCCTGCGAGTAGAACCACTTTCATTGAATTCTCCGATTTACCGGGCCGATTTCCGACTTATTATATCGTATTATTATGGCAAGACCTGATCCTAGCGCCGCTATCTATGTGTGAAAGTGGCAAATCTAAGCTACAACGTTAAACTGCCAAACACTACGCGCGCACTGTTTCTGCTTATCATGCGCGTGGTTGCGGTGCAATGCGGTTAAGAATTGCGAAAAACAATTATGTAAAAATTCTAAGAAAGTATTTGCAGGAAAGTAATATCAATTATTGGCATTGAATTTACTTGATAAACTGTTTGCTCAAGCAATAAATGCGCCGATAATCGACGGTCCTGAATCGACGCTTGAATGATGCATTCTACGATGGCGGTCATTAAGTCCCTTGGAGCAAGTAACTGGCCGTTTTCGATACATCGTTGTCGTAATCACTCAGTGTTATTGGCCGATTTGGGGATTAAGCTAGTGTAGAGCTGGTGTGTAATGCTAGGTGCGCTTCGCGCCAAAGCGCATAGATACTTTGCCACTTGCTCTAAATAGCCGGCCGACAGCTAGCACTGGGCCTGCTGATACACGGCAAACCAGGGCGACAGGTCGTGGGGCATCAGCCGTCACGGGGAGTTCTTCGCACCACGTAGCGCAGCCTGTTGAACACTGATCCTCCCCTGAGTTCGCGGTTCTTCCGCACTTTGCGTGGATCAGGCAGCGAGGAGCACACGGCAGCGGAGGAGTGCGAAGCTGGCGCGGCCGTACATTGTACGCTTGAGCATCTTCAGCCGACTGATCTGCCCTACGGCCGGCGCGTTGCTTTAAGACGTCGTCAGCGCCGCCCGAACCGCCGGCTCGTCCTGCGCCAAGCCAGTCCTGAAGGTCTCCAACGCTGCGACACCGCAAGTGCGCGTCTCTGAGAGCCATCTGTTGAGTTCGCCGACCGCATCCGCCGGTCGGTCGCCGTCCAGGCCGCAAGCGAGCACCAACATCGTGAACCACCGCGCCAAGTCGGCGATGCGTGTGACCTCGGCGTCCTGCCGGATGCGCGCGAGGTCAGCCGCGGCACCCGGCGGCAACGTCTTGATGGGTTGAACTAGGAGCCTGTCCGAGTAACGGGGTTTGAAGCCTGGTAGAGGGGGCAAGACGGGAGCCAATGAGGGCGGACCAGCGGCTTCAGCGGCCTGACTGTGCCAGCTTCAGCAGGTTGTGGGCGGTGCAGATCATCGCCCACTCGCCCCGGACCTGATCGAGCCCTCTCATCAGGAACTGTCGGAAGCCTCGGGCCTGCTTGATCTGTCCGAACACCGGCTCGACGACCTGCTTTCTAAGACGGTACCGACTGCGGCGCCCAGCCCGCTTCAGGCGGGCGGCCATCGCGCTCATCAACGGCATCTTGGTCAGCCTCCGGCGGCCG
>NZ_KB911333.1:0-6987 GCF_000383455.1 Methylobacterium sp. 285MFTsu5.1
GCTGGCGTCGAAGGCGTAGCCGGCGTTGATACCGAAGTAGGCGCCGGTCCAGGTGAAGACCGGGACGGGGGTGAACACCGGCGGCGGGGCGGCGCGGCGCGGCAGGTCGGCGGCCGAGGCGGCGGCGGTGAGGGACGTGAAGGCGGCCAGCGAGGCCAGGAGCTTGGTCATGTCGGTTCCCCGAATGTGTGATCTGGCGGTGTGGCTACCGATCACCGGGGGAAATGGCTGTAGTTTTGAGGTCACACCGCCTGTCGAAGGCCCGAAATGCCAGAGTAGAGCATCCTTCAAGACGCGACGAAGCGCGGAAATACAGCGCGCATTACGCGGGTGAGCGCGACCACAACGCGGCAGCGTTTTGGTTGCATCGACATGTCGGGTTGGCACCGGGTGTGACGGGCACGCCACACCCGGTGCCGGTCGGCCGCCGGCCGGCGCGGCGGCGATCCCGATCGCTCCCGCGGGATCCCGACACCGGCCTGGGCGACCCGGCAAGGGGCCGGAACGCCCCCGCCGCCGCGAGACAGGTTTTCATCCCGCGGATCCCGATCGAGGGTCCGATCACCCGCGCGTCCCGGGCCTCGATCCGAAGTTATGACTCCTGTTACCAACGGGAAAATAGATGGACTCGACAGTCGTCGTCGCGACGACCGCGCGATGGGAACCGGGGCGCCATGCATGTGAGAGTTCGCCTCGACGGCGCGAACCCGCGGCGCTGGCACGTCGCGCTGCTGGACCGGCTGTCCGGCCTGCCGGGTATCGCGGCGGTGAGCGTCGACGCCGCGCCCGGTCCGGACGGGTGGCCGGCACAGGCCGACCTGCTGTTCCGCCTGGAAGCCCTGATCTTCCGGCTGGCGCCGAACGGGTCGCGGCCCGTGCCGCCCGCCGATCTCGCGGCCTGGACCCGTCCCGGGACCCCGGACCTCGTGCTCGACCTGTGCGGCGACGCGGCCGCCTCCTGCCCGGTCTGGCGCGTGGCCTACGACGGCGGCCTCGGCGAGACCGGCCTGCTCGCGAGCCTGCTCGCCGGCCGGGTCCCGCATCTCGACCTCCTCGAAGGCGGCACCGTCGTCGCCGCGGGTCGCCTCGGCTCGGACTACCGAGGTTCCATCGCCGTCTCGTTCGAGGATGCCCTGTCGCGCACGGCGACACTCGTCGCCGCCGCCCTGCGGGCCCGGTCGGACGGCCGCGCCTTCGCGGCGACGCCCGCCGCGGCCGCGGCCGCGCCCGCCCGTCCGGCGCGGATCCTGGCGTCCCGGCCGGCGCGGCTCGTCGCCCGGAGCCTCGTCGGCCGCCTGTACAGGCTGTGCTACCACGCCCCACACTGGCGCACCGGGTGGCGGACCCTCCGCGGGCCGGACCTCGTCGCGCTGGGCCGCCATCCCGCGGAGGGCTGGCAGGTGCTGCCCGACGACGGGCGGCGCTTCTACGCCGACCCGTTCCCCCTCGCGGTCGACGGGACGACCCACGTCTTCGTGGAGGAGTTTCCGCACGCGACCGGCAAGGCGATCATCTCGGCGGTCCGCTTCGGGCCGGACGGGCCCGAGGGGCCGCCCGTCCCGGTGCTGGAGGAGCCGCACCACCTCTCCTACCCGTTCGTGTTCGCGCGCGCGGGCTCCGTCTGGATGGTGCCGGAGAGTTCCGCGGCCGGCACGGTCGATCTCTACCGGGCGACCCGCTATCCGGGCGGCTGGGTGAAAGAGGCGACGCTCCTCTCCGGCGTGGTCGCGAGCGACGCAACGCTCCTCGAGCACGGCGGCCGCTGGTGGATGTTCGCCACCGTCCGGGACGCGCCCGTCGGCGCCCCGCCCGGATCGGGCTGCCACCACGACGCGCTGTATCTCTGGTCCGCGCCCGACTTCCGGGGGCCGTACGCGCCGCATCCGGCCAATCCCGTGCTGGTCGACCCGTCCTTCGCCCGGCCCGCGGGCCGGATCGTCGCGCGCGACGGGGTCCTGATCCGGCCGGTCCAGGATTGCGCCCACGGTTACGGACGCGCCCTGTCGCTGGCGCGCATCGACCGGCTCGACCCGGAGGGGTTCGCCCAGACCATCCTCGACCGGATCGAGCCCGGCCCGGCCTGGCCCGGCAGCTGCCTCCACACGCTCAACACGGGCGGCGGGATCGAGTGCATCGACGGCTCCAGTCGGGCCTCGCGTCTCAGGGCGTATCTGAGCGCGCGGTCCGACGCCTAGGCCGGGCCGCGGCGGAAGCTCGGCCGTCCGGAACCAGCCGCCGCGATCCGTGTTCGCTCACGAACGCGGAGACCCGTTGCCCCCATGATCATGATCCTCATCTGCTTTCTCGCGCCGTGGCTCGCCATGTTCCTGCGCGGAAAGGTGTTTCAGGGCATCCTCTGCATCATCCTCCACCTGACGATCATCGGATGGATCCCGGCGACGATCTGGGCGCTCGTCGTCACCCGCAAGGAAACGGCCTGACCAGGGCGGCCTGACCGGGGCGGAGCGGCCGGGATCGGCGGCTCCGCCGCGCGGTCCGAACCCCGCATACGGGAACGGCGGGGCTCTCGCCCCGCCGCTCACACCGTCCGTTCGGGCAGTCCGTCGCCCGGGCGGCCCCGAGGGCCGCCGCGGCTCAGAAGCCCATCAGCACCCCGGCCGAGCCGGTCACCGTCATCGCGAGGCCGCCCAGGAAGGCGCCGATCATCGCGTAGGAGAAGCCCTTCAGGACCATGTCGTGCACTCCTTTCATCAAGCGGCGGGTCCTCAGCCGGACCCGGTCGGTTCGTCTGCAACGTTGATGCCGGATCGGCCGAGCGCGTGCGGTGCGAAGAGTCACGCTGCACCGCGGAACCGTTCGGCGCGCGTTCAGGCGGCGACGGTCAGCGGGCGTGCCGCCGGGGCCGTCTCGCTCACGCGAAATGGGCCGGCAGGCTGAGGGCCTGCGCGTAGGTCACGAGGGCGACCGCGCCGGCGATCAGGGTTGCGGCCAGGGCGATGCGGTTGGTCCAGGTCATCGTCGTCTCCATCGGGTTCGCGACTGTGTTCGCGGTGTGATTCCGATGTACGCCCAAGCTTTCGGGCCCGGCGTGTCCCGGAACACCTGCGGTCGCCGGAGCCGCTCGGAATCGCCGCGCGCGGGCCGCTTCCGGCCACCCGGGAATCGCGAGCGGCGCCCCGTCGGCGCTAGGCAGATTGCGGCCCCGACGCGCCGTCCTTCGCCGCGGCGCGCAGGGCGGCCGGGCGCGCCCGGCAGCGGTCCAGATAGGCATCGAGGGCCGCGCTCGCCGGGAAGGCCGCGCGGCCGAAGCCCAGGGCGCTGCCGATCAGGATGTCGGCGCCGGAGAACCGCGCGCCCATCACGTAGGGGCCGCGCGCCAGGGCGGCTTCCAGGCGGTCGACCACCGCCGCGTGGTTCCGGCGCTTCTGCGGCGATCCCGCGAGCTCACCCGTCAGGCCGGCGAACAGCGCGGGCTCGAACTCGGCGACGTACCAGGCCATCCACGTCAGGTACGCGCCGCGCTCGGGGGCGCCCACCGCCGGCGCCAGCCCGGCTTCGGGGAACGTCTCCGCCAGGTAGAGTACGATGGCCTGGGACTCGGTGACCAGACCGCCCGCGTGCAGGACGGCCGGGACGCGCTTGTCGGGATGCGGGTTGGCGGCGTCCGGCACGCCCTCGCCCGTCATCGGCCGGAAGATCGAGACCGGCGCGATGGTGTAGGGAACCCCCATCTCCTCCAAGAGCCAGACGATGCGCGAGGAGCGCGATTGCGGGGCGTGGTACAGGGTGATCATGGCGCGGTTCCTGTCGGCACGGCGCGCGGGATGGCCGTGGCGGGAGGACTTGTAGGGACGCCCTGCTGACAGCATTCTGTCAGCAGGAGTCGGTGGATGCGGCGCGCGGACAGGCTGTTTCAGATCATCCAGATCCTGCGTCGCTCGCCGCGCCCGGTGACGGCCGCCGAGATCGCCGGAGAGCTGGAGGTCTCGGTCCGCACGGTCTACCGCGACGTCGCCGACCTCGTCGGCCAGCGCGTGCCGATCCTGGGCGAGGCCGGGCTCGGCTACGTGCTCGGCGAGGCGTTCGACATGCCGCCGCTGATGCTGACGCCCGACGAGATCGAGGCGGCCGTCCTCGGCGCGCAGTGGGTCGCGGGACGGGGCGAGCCGGTCCTCGCCAAGGCGGCGCGCGATCTCATCGCCAAGATCACCGCCGTGGTCCCCGAGCGCCTGCGCCCGCTCATCGCCGATCCGTCGATCGGCACGCCGACGGCCTTCGCGCAGGCCGCGGACGGGATCGACGTCGCCCGCGCGCGGACCTGGATCCGCGAGGGCCGCAAGATCCGCATCCAGTACCGCGACGTCCGCGGCGATCCGAGCCGGCGCGTGATCTGGCCGGTGATCGTCGGGTTCTTCGATCAGGCCCGGATGGTGGCCGGCTGGTGCGAGCTGCGCGGGGCGTTCCGGCACTTCCGCACGGACCGGATCACGGACGCCGAGTTCCTGGAGGAGCGGCACGGCCTCCGGCCCGCCGTCCTGCGGGCGCGCTGGAAGCGGAGCCTGCCGGACCGGCAGGAGGCGGCGAACCCCGCCGCGCCGGCCGCGCCGTAGGGCCGGATGACAGGGCCACGCGGAATGACCTGGCGACCCCGGTAGGGCTCGAACCTACGACCTGCCGCTTAGAAGGCAACGGAGTGCTGAACCAAAACAGGCTTCATTCCGACAGGTTCGCGGTTTGCCCTCACACAGAAATGATTGGCGAATTTGGCCTTGTCGGAACGGCCAAGAGCCATTTGCCGAGCTTGCTGAGGAGTAGCTGAGTCGCCTTCACCGCGCTCGCTACCACCGACCGCTACCAGATCCTGGTGGCCTGCCCCGCCCTCACCCGTTCCACAGCTTGAGAGGAGCCATCATGTCGAACGTCATCACCCTGCCGACCCGTTCGAAGCCGGCCTCGACAGCGCACTACGAGGAGATCGCCCTGTACGGGCACGCCGGCCCGTTGATCGTCTCCCTCGCCCGCCGCACGGACGAGCCGACCGGACTGATCCACGTCGTGCTGCTCGGCGCCTCCGTCGGCCTGGAGATCGTCGCCAGCCTGCCGGACGACGAGAAGGGCCGCGCCATCGCCGACTTCGTCGGGCCTGCCGTCCTGCGCACCGCTGAACTGGTCGAGACCGAGCTTGCCGCCCAGCCGGAGGCTTGCTGATGACCGAGCCCCCCATGCTCCATCCCGGCCGCACGTCGGCCGAACGCCGCGTCTTCGACCGCATCGGCTGCGGCGGGCAGCGCACGGCTCGCCCACCTCATACCTCCGAAGTGAGTAGGCCCTCGCACAGGCGAACCTCAGCAAGCGCGCTACTTTGGGGGCATTGGTACCGATGGAGCTGCCCGTGTCCTCGCCACTCGAAAACATCTTGCTCGAAGAGCTCCGCGACCTGACAGTGCGTTTCGAAATTCTGCAGTCGGCTCTCGGTATGACCATATCGTTGATGGCCGACGAACAGCGAGTGGCGATCATCAAAATGCTGGCTGAAAATCTCAAGTTAGTAGGTAGCGAAGATCCTCGCGGTGTGGCCGGGGCGACCGTGAAGGATCTGATTGACCTCGCGCTATTGCCTCCGGATGTAGTTCAAGGACGACAGACGGGCAGTCAATAATCGATACGGCTGAGTTCGCGAGCGAGGCGGGTGCGTGGGTATGACTGCCTCACGCGTGTTCGCGATAGGCATTCTTGGAGCTGTGCTGACTGGCAGTTGCTCACACGAAGTGCGGCGGCAGGATCATGAACTGTGCGTGCACGATCAGGCTGAACGCCATGGCAGCCGTCACGACAGCGTCGACGAGACGGTTCGTCAGGGTGATCGGCTTGGTCATCATGGCCTCGTCAGCTCGGCTATTCCGAGGCCGCCTTATGGCCAAGCTGAATGTCGCGAGGATTGCTCCGATTGTTGCTTGAAGGTGTGCGGCTGGACGTGCACCAACCAGAGCGCTCACACGTCCGTCTCACGCTTCACGACTGCATCCTCGTCAGTGCCCTTCTGCGTCAAGCCGACATCCGGGCCTTCCAGCGGGTCTGAGGGTGCCTTGGGGCTGATCGGACGAATGGATTTCTGTTCGGCGCCAACTCGGGCCCAGCGCTCGGCGTCGTACTCGGCGTCTGCGAGATCCTGCGTGTTCGAGGTTAGTGGTTCATCGGGCATCAGACGCTCTCCGTGTGCAGGAGTAACACAGCGAGTGTCAGAGCAGGTCCGGACGCCGCATCGATGCGAGTTGACCGGGTTCGAGGCTGGAGAGGCGTTGCTGTGATTTGCCCCTGCCTCGCATACGGAAACGGCGGGGTTCGCACCCCGCCGCTCATCCACTCGCTGATCTCGGCGGCCGCTGAGGCCGCGTGTAGTCCGAGGCCCTTACAGGCCCATCAGCACACTGGCCGAGCCAGCGACAGTCATCGCGAGGCCGCCCAGGAAGGCGCCGATCATCGCGTAGGAGAAGCCCTTCAGGACCATGTCGTGCACTCCTTTCATCAAGCGGCAGGCCTGCAGTCAGGCCCGGTGAGTTCGTCTGCAACCAAGATGCCGGATCGGCTCCGTGCGTGCGGTGCGAAGAGTCATATTGCACCGCGGAATAACCCTATGCAGACCGATCATGACAGTTCGAGAACAAGCTGATCCGCCCCCAGTGAAGTGGTCCGCCCTGAGGTATGGCTTTCGGGCCAGGACGAGGACGGACAGATGGGAACGAAGGGGCACAAGCCGGAGGATGTCGTCGCCAAGCTGCGGCAGGTGGATGTGCTGGTCTCGCAGGGCCAGAGCGTCGGGGACGCGATCCGCACGATTGGCGTGACGGAGGTGACGTACTACCGCTGGCGCAAGGAGTACGGCGGCCTGAAGAGCGACCAGGTCCGGCGCATGAAGGACCTGGAGACCGAAAACCAGCGGCTCCGGAAGGCGATCGCAGATCTCACGCTCGACAAGCTGATTCTGCAGGAGGCTGCCCGGGGAAACTGACCAGCCCCGCGCGCCGA
>NZ_KB911334.1:0-5869 GCF_000383455.1 Methylobacterium sp. 285MFTsu5.1
GGATCGAGATGGCGCGGGGCCTGCGGCACGCGCTCGAACTGGCGGCCCGGCTCTCGGCCGGAGACGCGGCCGAGGTGCCGCCGTTAGCCCAGCGCAAGGTGACCGGGTTGGCCGATCAGATCGGTGCCTTGCAGATCCAACTCACCCGACTGGAGAAGGAGTTGCTGGCCTGGTACCGGGAAAGCGACCTGTCGCAGCGCCTTGCGACGATCCCGGGTGTCGGCATCGTCTCGGCAACCGCGTTGGCCGCCTCGGTGAGCGAGCCCGAACGCTTCCGCTCCGGTCGGCAGTTCGCGGCCTCGTTGGGCCTGACACCGCTGCAGAACTGCAGTGGTGGCAAGGAGCGCCTGGGCCGGATCTCGCGCATGGGCGACCGCTATTTGCGCCGGCTGCTCGTAGTCGGCATGACCTCTCTGATCCGGCGTGCGAAGACGACACCGACCTCGGTCGACCCGCGGCTGCCGGCGCTGCTGCAGCGTAAGCCGGTGCGCGTGGTGACCGTGGCGGCGGCCAATCGCACGGCGCGGGTCGCCTGGGCGATCATGACCCGCGGCGGCACCTACCGCGCACCGGCGGCCAGGGCTGCCTGACAGCACGCAAAGGAGACGTTTCCAGGTTGCGAGGACGATGAGAGTTGATGGCGAACCGGTCAGACCGGGAGCCGGGACACCCCGCCGGCTGTCCAGGGCGTCATAGCCCGCAAAGCAGAGTGGGACCCAGCTCGCGGATACCATCAGGGCCAGCGGTCAACATGAACGACTGCATCGACAGGCCGGACACAAGACTGCACCCGACCAACGCGTCAGAAGCTCAATTCGCCACTTGCAATGCGGGAGCCATCCACACAGGACGGGCAGGAAACCACCCTGAGCGGCCATCCTCCTATCGACCCATGTCGGATGCTGAGGTCGTTTTCAGGGTTTTCCGAAAGCCGCCGTTAAGACAACCTCATCGTCAAAAATCGATTGATGCCGAGAGCAAGAACGTCCGCGGCGTGCCCTGGCTCAGGATGCCTCGACCTGTCGACGCCCAGTAGTTGTTGCCGGTTGCGTTGACGACGTTCGCCCGAAGCGTCAGCGGGCGGTCCTGGAATGTGGTAGCGTAGCGTAGGCCGACATCGAGAGTCGCCCAATCCGGGATCTTCTGGCTGTTGGCTAGGTCGTAGTACTGGGCCGACGTGTAGATCACCCGGCCGGTGACCGTCAGGCCTGGGATGAAGCCCGGCGGCAGGTCGTACTCGCCGTAGAGGTTGAGCTGCACGTCCGGCACGCCCACTGCGACGCGACCGATGTTGCGAGGATCCTGGGCACGCACCTGCACGCCGTCGAGCAGGCTGACGCCGCCCAGGACGCGGATGCCCGGCGCCGGTTCGCCGAACACGGTGAGCTCGACTCCGCTGTTGCGCTGGCGCCCGTCGACCGAGAAAACGAGGGTCCGGGCATCGAGGAAGCCGGACGGCTGCTCAATCTCAAAGGCGGCGAAGCCGACCCCGACGGCACCGAAATCGTACTTGGCGCCGACCTCAGTCTGGCGGGAGACGAAGGCCGGGAAGGCGGCGGTGGCGTTGACGGCGTTCACGGGCGGAGCCGGGGATGTCAGGCCCTCGATGTAGTTGGCGTAGAGCGAGAGGCGCTCCCACGGCTTCACCACGAGGCCGATCCCCGGTGAGAATGCACCGCTCTCGCTCGAACCGGTCCGGAACCCCGTGACTGGGTTGTACGAGTTCACGTCGAGGCTCTGCCAGCGACCGCCGAGGGTGAGCAGCACGCGGTCGTCCAAGACCGACAGAGTGTCGGCGATGGCGATGCTGCGGTTGATCCGGCTCGAGGTGCGCGGCGTCGCATCCGACAGGCCGAGGGTCGAGCGTGGGGGGAGATAGACCGGAGCGTAGAGGTTCGAGACGATCGGCGCGCCGGCATTCTGCGCCGGCGGCTGGGCGAGGTCCTGCCAGAACCCGACCGCGGCTAGGCCGAAGCTGTGCTTGATCGGTCCAGTCTCGACGGTGCCGCGCAGTCCCGCCTCCGCCGTCTGGTTGACGATGTGGAACGGCAGGTAGCTGACCGGGTCGCGATAGTCGCCGCGGGCGTTGAAGATGGTCAGGACGCCGCCGAAGTACTCCTGCCGGAAGTTCGAGGCGCCGTAGGCACCGTAGACGGTGAGATCGGGCGTGAGGTCGTACTCGATCCGCGTGGCGAGCTGCTGGTTGGCGCTGTCGCGATACTCCCACGGCTGCTGCTGGTTCAGGGTCAGGTCCGGCGCGCGGGGGATGCGTACGCCTGCCGCCACGTTGCGGTTGCGCAGCGGCGAAGTGAAGTCGAGTTCCTGATATCCGAGATCGAGGCTCGCCCGCAGGCGCTCGCCGCGATAGTCGAGGGCGAGGGCCGCGAGGCCGAAATGTACGCTCTGATTGTCGATCGGGGTGTTGCCGTTGTTGAAGGCACCGTTGAAGCGGATGCCCCACTCCTTCGCGTCGCCGAAGCGGCGGCTCACATCGACGGCCTTGTAGACCTGGGCGTCCGAGCTGTAGCCGAGGGTGACGCGGTTGAGCGGCTCCTCACCGGCGCGCTTCGGGATCAGGTTGATGATGCCGCCGATATTGCCGAAGGGCGGGACGCCGGAGAGCAGCGTGGACGGCCCGCGCAGCACCTCGACGCGCTCGATCGGCTCGATCGCCGGGTTGAACGCATCGGCCACGCCGAACAGCCCGTTGAAGGCAATGTCCTGGGCGAAGACCGGAAATCCGCGGATGAAGAAGCCGAGGATGCCGGAGAAGGCCGGTACATTGGTGCGGATGGACGGATCGTTGTTGACCACGTCCTGAACGTTGCGAGCCTGCTGATCGCGGATGAGCTTGTCCGTGTAGCTGGTCGAGCTGAAGGGCTGATCGAAGACGTTGCGGTTGCCGAGTAGCCCGAGCCGCGAGCCTGAGCCGACTACGCCGCCGGGGTATGCGGATGGCGGGAGTCCAACGATCGCGGTCGAAGGGAGCGGAACGTTCCGTCCCTGCCCTCGCGCTTCTACCGAGAGTTCATCGAGCTGCACCTCCTGTGCGATGGCGCCGGACATGCCATTAATCGAGCCAAGAAGCGCAAGCCAAACGCCGAGTTCTCGCCCAGTCTTAAGTCTGGTGGCACGGATTTCTAGACGCTGCATTTCAACTCAACTCAGGATAGATATAAATTAAGAGGGGGCTCGTCTCTGACACTTTCCTCGCGTTCGTTACTTGCGCGCCCTGCCTAGCTAAGCAATCCGGGAAGCGTCTACGAAAGGGCAAATTCTGACTCTGTTGCTCAGATGTTTCATTGTTATAATGGAATAATTACAATCATAAAATTCATATGCCATCGACCGTTGAGTCGTCATAGATTCAATGCTCGAGATGTAAAGACTTTCAAGATGGATCCATTTTTTGTTTTGTATGGAGTATATATAGACAGAAAAGGGTGCGATATTGTCTGCACCGAGGCTAGGTGCCATCCAAGGGGGATGTCCGTTTCTCTGCCTTCCCGCTTGGAAGCGGTCCGGCGGAAATCCACCCATTTGAGACGCTCTGAGGGCCGTTGGCCCCGGCAGGACATGGCCGAAAGATGCCAGTCTGCGTCGGGGAAGGGCCGTTAGCAAAGCGGACGGATTTCCGCTGCTCCGCGCACGGCTTCAGTCCGTCACGCGGCCGATGGCTGTGGCTCGGTTCTAAAAGGAACTGGCCGGCTGACGATGCGCTCGGCTGGCGGCTCATGGCGCGCGCGGGCGCGACTATGAGAGCTTGCCACCAGCCGCCTCGATTCCGGCTCGGATGCCGAGGAGGAACCGCGTCGTACCGGCGACCGCATCGGGCTCAGCTGGCGCCGCCGGAGGGGCAACAGCTGTCCCCTGGATAAGTTGGAAGCCGACTGCGAAACCTTCCCGAAAATCGCCGTGCGGCACCCTGCTGATAGGCATCTGCAACTCCGATGGTTCAGGTGTCAGACCCTCAAATGGGAGTCCCCATCATCTATGGTTGTGCCCAAGAAATCGTAACGGCAAGGCCTGGAATACCGGCAACGACAACCAATTTCTTGCAAATCGGATTTACGGTTGTGATTATCCCGCGAATGGCGTACAGATCATAAATCGACTTTTGGCCAGACATTCGGCCGTATCGCCTCAACAGGGCGAGCGCTCTGCATCTCTCCCATTTTCGACGACTATCGACCGAGCGCGTGTGACCCATGCGTTCGACCTATTTGTTTGCCTATAATGATACGGAATACCTATGACCATCGGCACCGTTAAGTGGTTCAACGACACCAAGGGCTTCGGCTTCATTCAGCCGGATGACGGCGGCAAGGACGTGTTCGTCCACATCTCCGCCGTCGAGCGCGCCGGCATGAACAACCTCGTCGAGGGCCAGAAGGTCTCCTACGAGATGGAATCCGACCGCCGCACAGGTAAGCAGTCCGCCGGCAGCCTTCAGGCCGCTTGAGCCTCACTCGTCTAGCTATGACGAGCTTCGAAGCCGTTCCCTCGGGAGCGGCTTCATCTGTTTCTCGCTACCCGGCTGAGCCGTGGTGCGCACAAGGAATGTTCGTGGGACAATTCAAAACAGACCAGCTTGTTGATCGTCTTGAGGCAATTGCCAAAGCACGGCAGGCCACACTCGCCCGGTTCCGGGCACGCCCTGCACTGGATGATCCGGCCGTTCTCGCACGGCAGGCCGCGCGGCAAGCCATCGTTCAGGCACGAGAGGTGCGGATCAACGAGCGGGACATAGCCCGCTTGGCAGGGGAAGCTGAGCGCGAGGCTGAAGCCCTGGCCGCAAAGGAGCGTGCCGCGGCGGAACTCGTCCGCTAGGCCGCCGAAAAAGCAGAACGGCAAGCTGCACTCGCTGCTCAGCAGAAGATCGCGCGCGATGCACGCTTCGCAGCTCGCAAGGCAAGAGCACGCCGGTAGCCCGGACTTGTCGACACGGCACTAAACGACGGAGAAGCTCAATGTCTCACAAGTTCAAGATTGGACAGCACGTCCGCCAGCTTGGGATCAGCTATGCGGGCAACAAGAGCATCGTCGACGGCGTTTTTGAGGTTGTTCGTCTGATGCCGGATGACCGGGCCGGTGAGCCGACTTACCGAGTCAGGTCCGCAGGCGGCGAGCGTGCCGTGCGGGAAGGCGAACTCACACTCGCCTCCTGATCGGTTTCGACCGTTTTGGGCTGCGGGGGTAGACGTCGGCGCCTCGTACTTTGCATCGGCGGGTGCTCGCCAGGATCGTCGGCCTCAGGTGTCTGACGCTTGAGCCTCGAGCAGCTCCAGCCCGATTCGACCCGCTTCGAGTATGGGCGGCCTGTTGGCTGGCCTGGACGCCGCGGCTGAGGCTCTGACGACGCTGATATTCGACGGCGTGCCCCTGGCCGTCATCGCGCACTACCGCGAACATGTTGCCGCGAATACCGAGCGGTTGAGACTGCAGAACCCCGTGATGACCAACATCGATGCGCATTCGCCCGACGCGGCGTTGATCATGCCCAACCAGACGGCCTTCATCCTCAAGGTGTGAATCGCCCCGGGATTTTCGGAGGCTCCAACTCTTGAGAGACTGGAGCCATGACGAAGCATACCCCACCCTTTTCCCCTGAGGTTCGCGAGCGGGCAGTCCGGCTGGCCCGGGAGCATGAGAGCGAGCACGGTTCGCAATGGGCCGCGATCCAGTCGATCGCGGCCAAAATCGGTTGCTCTGGCGAAACGCTGCGCAAGTGGGTCCGTCAGGCCGAGCGCGACCGGGGCGTGCGGGCCGGACCGACGACGGATGAGCGCGAGCGGATCAAGGCGCTGGAGCGGGAGAACCGCGAGCTCCGGCAGGCCAACGAGATCCTCAGGAAGGCGAGCGCGTATTT
>NZ_KB911335.1:0-5666 GCF_000383455.1 Methylobacterium sp. 285MFTsu5.1
ACATCATCGAGACGGTCAACGACATCTCGGAGCGCACGCACCTGCTGGCGCTGAACGCCGCCATCGAGGCGGCCGCGGCCGGCGAGAGCGGGCGCAGCTTCTCGGTGGTGGCCTCGGAGATGAAGCTCCTGGCCGACCAGGCCAAGGCGGCCACGGGGCAGGTGCGGGGGATCCTGGGCGAGATCCAGCGGGGCATCAACACGTCGGTGATGCTGACCGAGGAGGCGGTCAAGCGCGCGGCGGCGGGCAAGACGCGCTCGGACACGACGCAGCGCACGATCGAGGAGATCACCGCGCGGGTGGAGGAGAACGTGCAGACGTTCCAGCAGATCGTGGCCTCGACCAACCAGCAGCAGCTGGGCATCGAGCAGGTGATGGGGGCGCTGCAGAACATCCGCCAGGCCAGCCAGCAGACCGCGGCCGGCACGCGGCAGGTCGAGGCCGCCTCCGCCAACCTCACCGAGCTCGCCCAGGCCCTCATGGCCCTGGCCGAACGATACCGGCACTGATCCGCCGCTCCGACCGTCCTCCTACGGCTACGGCCCGATCGTTCGGACCGCGCTCTCCTCGTCCGGCTGGTTCGGATCGGCGGAGGCCGGAGACACTCAGCCGCGATGCGCAGGTCGGTGCGGCGCCTGTCGCCGGGACGCGGTCGCGGCGCGCGCGCGGGCCGCCCGGACGCGCACGATGTCGGCCATCCCGACCGGCCGCGGCGGTGCCTCGCCGGTGAACGGCATGCGGCTGTGAACGTCGCCGTAATAGTCCGACCCGCCCATCCCGAAGCCGCCGGCGACGACGGGTCCGTCGAGGAGCGGCTCTCCGGCCGACGCTCCGGTGGCGATGAGGACGAGGAGTGGGACGGCGAGGAGGAGGCGCATGATCACATGCGTACACCGTCCTGCGTCAGCTTCGCGGCGGCGGCGGTCACGATGGCGTGCGCGCTGCCGGCCCGCGGCGCTGCCCTCAGGTGTCCGGGTCGACGCCGCGATAGCGCGTCGGATGCGTGCGCGCCTTCTGCCAGCCGGTCCGCCCCTGCGCGAAGCCGACCTCCAGGAAGTGGACGAGCGGGTTGACCCCGGCCACGCGAACATCCGGGTTCGCGTCGAGATACCCGTCGGTGCTGAAATGCCCGCTCGGGTCACGGCCCTCGCGCCAGCCGAGATCGAGGTAGTGTCGCGCCGGACCGTGGGGATACTGGCACGTGTCGGCGTACCAGCTCCTGTAATAGGCCTCATCGAAGCCCGGGAGCGGGCTCTCCAGATAATGATGGAGACCGTACCGGTCGCGGATCTGGCCGGCGACGCGCGCGGCGACGGCCGCGTAATCCCGCAGATGCGTCCCTTCGACGAAGGCCTCGTCCTCGGCGAGACCGAAGCGCGCTCCGCGCAGCGCCGCGAACGGGTCGAAGAACGAGACCCCCCGGCGTGCGCAGACGGCGCGGAGGAGATCGGAATAGACCTCGACCGCGGCGGGATCGCGCTCGGTAACCCACGAGCCCGGCGTGGGCGGCAGCGCCGAGACCAGCGTGTCGAGGGCGAAGGCCTGGAAGCGGTCGACGATGCGATCCGCGTGGTCGGAGAAATCGGCCGTCGCCGATCGCCCGAGCGCCGACGGCGAGCGGATGTCGTTGGTCCCGACGAACAGGACCGCCAGGAAGGCCGGCAGGGGCGCACGCAGCAGGTCGAGGGCCCGGCGGTAGGAGCGGGCCGTCGCGCCCGCGAGCCCGGCATTCAGCACGGGACGGGAAACGACCGGCCGCGGCATGTGAGCCGCGTGCGAGTCGCCGGCGAGCACGACGCAGCCGCTCGGCGCAGCGTCGAAGACGGCCTGGATATGGCCGATCTTGTGACGGCGGAGGGCGCCGCTGCGGAGCGCCCTCACGGCCTCTGACAAACCCATACGAATCTTGAACACCGCCCCCGCGTCCCGCACCGTAGGAGGCTCAGTTTTCCCAAGTCCAGTCCCCCCCGAGCGCGAAACGGATTTTCGGCGCCGCCGGTGTTGCCGGGCGACAGTGCCGGGAATGCCGCCCGGATCATGAATGCTGGCCGGTGGCGGAACCAGATCCGCCGGTGCGCTGTTGTGGAGCCCTCCGCGATGGTGCAATGGAGCCGCCCCTGCGGGCGCCGTCGACCGCCACGAATCCCTCTCGTGCTCTCGTCCTCGATCGATCACATGGTCCGCGGCTACTTATCGTTCACGCCCTTCAAGTTGAGAGACCTTCATCCGGCACCGGTGGCGCGGCGACATGTCTTTTTCATTCACGGATTCGACGCCCGCAGCGGCATCCGCTTCCCCGCCTTCTTCAAGCGGGAGCTTCACCGTCACGCGACCCGGTTCGGGGCGATGCCGCGCGCGGTCTCGGAGATCCGGACCGATCCGGATGGTCTGACCCGGAGCTGGACGGTCGACGCACCCGCCGACGGCGACGGTGCGGCGGTCCGCTGCGAGACCCTGATCTGGAGCGATATCGTCCATGCGGATCTCGCGCGTCCCGTGTCGCGCAAGCTGGCTCTGCTGGCGCGGAGCGTCGCGGCGGGGCTCGCACAGGGATTGGTCTTCAAGACGTCCCGGTTCGGATGGCCCTACACGGTGCTGACCGCCTTCCCGTTCTTCGTCGCCTTCGTGGCCCCGGCGCTCCTGATCGCGCTCGGCACCGCGATCTACGCTGCCGTCAGCCCGTCGGCGCTGACGGAAACGGTCGGCGTGGCGCTGCTTCTCGCGGCCGCGGCGCTCGCGCTCCTGTACGGCGCCAAGAAGGTGCTAGGGCGCCTGTTCTTCTGGCACATCCTGAGCATCCGGATCTTCTTCTGGCAGCACGCGACCGGTCGGCGGCCGGATTACGCGGACCGGGTCGCGGCCTTCCGGGACCGTGTCCTGGCCGAACTGGCCCACTGGCGCGCGAACCCGGCGGACGCGCCCGACGAGGTCATGATCGTCGGCCATTCCCTCGGCGCAGCCATGGCGGTCGAGGTTGCCGCGCAGGTCCTCGCGCGCCTCGGGACCGACGATCGAGGGCATCCGCGCCTGTCGCTCGTCACGCTCGGCTCGGGGCTGCCCTTCGTGGCGCTCCAGCACGAGGCCCGCGCGCTGCGCGACGACATCGCGACCCTCGTCTTCAGCGACCGCATCGTCTGGTGCGACTACCAAGCCCCCCAGGATTGGCTCAACTGCTACGGCTTCAATCCGATCTTCGATCTCGGATTCGGACGACCCGCCTTCCTGGCCTGCAACCCGCTCATCCGTTCCGCCGGGGTCAAGGACAGGATACCCGAGGACGACTACAAGCGTCTGCGCCTCAAGCCTTTCCACATGCACTTCCAGTTCCTGAAAGCCAATTTCAGGCCGGGGGAGTACGATTTCTTCGAGATGATCCTCGGGCGGCAATCGCTGCTCGACCGCGCCCTGCGGCCGGTCTGCCGCCGCGCGGTCCCGCCCGCGCAGGGCGCGTGATCGCGTCCGCGGGAGACGCGTCGGGACACGATCGGAGCCGCCGGTCAGAGCCGCCGGATATCAGACGGCCACATTCCGGTCGTCAGCACGCCGCCGGAATGTCTCGGCATCTCGGAGTCAGGAGCGGACCGGTGGGAGCGATGGGAATGAGGATGCTGCCGGTTCTCGTTGCGCGGAAGGGCGCTCTCGTCGGGATGCTCCTGGCAGTGCTCGCCGTCCCGGTCGCGGGCGAGGCCGGCTGGAAGGGGCCGGAGGCGCAACCGCTGTTCGTCAACGAGGCCAATCCAGCCGGCTACAACTACGCGCCGAGCGTCATCACCGAGAACGGGACCACCGACATCTGGTGGTGCGGTCAGGGCAAGACGGACGTCATCTTCCATCGCTCCTACACGCCGCAGACCGGCTTCTCGCCGGCGCGGATCGTGTTCCAGCCGACGCCCAACTCCTGGAACCGGCAGTACGTCTGTGATCCCAGCGTGATCCGGGGCCGCTTCGTCAACCCGGCGGACGGGCAGACCTACGCCTACGCGATGTACTATTCGGGCGCCGACAACCTGCCCGGAAACAACAACCAGACCGGCCTCGCCTTCTCGAACGACAAGGTGACGTGGGTCGACTACCCGGAACCGGTCATCAAGCCGATCAACCCGGTCATCGCGCAGGGCAATTACGGCACGGGCCAGCCGGCGACCTTCTCGGACGGCCGGTCCGGCCTGTTCGTCTTCACCACGGATCTCACCGGGCCGCAGGGCGTGCCGGGCTTCGGGGACCTCTACGTCCGGCACACGGCCGACGGCGTGCATTTCGGGGCGCCGGCGCGAGTCCCCAACGCCACGACCGACGGCTCGACCATCAACCCGAACTCGGATTTCGCCTACGATCCCAAGACCGGCGAGGTCTACGTCATCACCGGGTTGCCGGGCCGCGTGTGCCAGCAGGTGGCCTGCAAGGATCCGGGGCGCAATCCCGACCGGGAAACCTACCAGATGGGGCTGTTCAGGATGCCCCTGAAGGCGGTGCTGAGCGGGGCGCCGGCGGCGTGGACACCCCTGGGCTACCTGAACTCCGACGTCACGGGCTTCTACCTGAACCACAGTCCCGGCTTCCAGCGCGACGGGGCGGGGTTCCTGACGCCGTTCCTGCCGGACATCACGGTCTTCTTCTCAGGGGGTGACCCCTATCCCGGCACGTGGCGGGTCGCCGAGGCGCGGCGGCCGAAGGGCGCCGACCGCCTTCCCCTGCGGCGCGCCTTCGGGCCCGGCGGCCACTGGGTGACGACCGGCTATATCGGGCCGGGCTACACGATCGAGCGCAGCCTCGGTACCGTGTTGACGCTCCCGGCGCCCGGGACCGCGATGCTGATGAGCTGCGCGGCAGGACAGGACCACTTCCTCAGCCGCGACCCGAGATGCGAGGGCCAGACACCGCTCGGGCAGACCGGCTACGTCTACGAGGCGCAGAGGCCGGGGAGCCATCCGATCTACCGTTGCATCGCCGGAGGCCGCGATCATTTCGTGTCGACCGTCCCGGACTGTGAGGGTCACATGTCCGAAGGGATGCTCGGCTACGCGCTGGACTGAGAATCCGTCCCGCGGCGCGAGGCGCCGGCCGGATCGCCTGATCCGCCCGCGCCGGACGGGATGGACTCCCGCCGCTTCAAGTCTCCGATGACCTCCTGGTCGGGACGCCCCTGATCGATGCCGTCCGGGACTGGCTTGCGCGCGCGGGCCGTAAATTTTCCGGTAACGCTACCGGCGCGGCGAAAATACTCGCGCGCTTAATCCGGACTTAACCCTAACCGGTATTCTTAGTCATCCCCGAGAATCGGGTTGCTCCGGTTGGAAAGATAGCGATCCATGTCCTCCATCACCCTGTCGGCCGCGACGCGCCAGAACCTGCTCTCGCTGCAGGACACCGCCCAGCTGATGGCGACCACCCAGAATCGGCTCGCGACCGGCAAGACCGTCAACTCCGCCCTCGACAACCCGACCAACTTCTTCACCTCCCAGGCCCTCGACGGACGCTCCTCGAGCCTGAACTCCCTCCTCGACGGCATCTCCAACGGCATCCAGTCGATCCAGGCCGCCAACCAGGGCATCACCTCGATCCAGAAGCTCGTGGACCAGGCCAAGTCGATCGCCAACCAGGCGCTCTCGACCCAGCTCTCCACCACCGGCACCGCCGCCAACGCCTACAGCGCCAGCACCGCCTCC
>NZ_KB911336.1:0-5055 GCF_000383455.1 Methylobacterium sp. 285MFTsu5.1
CTTTGTCGAAAGCTTCAACGCGCGATTGCGGGATGAACTCCTGAACGGCGAGATTTTCTACACCCTGAAGGAGGCACAGATCATCATCGAAAGCTGGCGTCGGCACTACAACACGATCCGCCCGCACGGTGCGCTTGGCTACAAGCCACCAGCGCCGGAGGTGTTCGTGCCAGCCACGACCGCTTGCCCGACTGCGCTCGCCCGACCGGCTCCGGCGGCCAAGCTACCCGTAGAGCAGAGGCCGACCCTGCACTAATTTTGAACTCGGACCACCTCGTGGGGGCAGGTCACTCCGCGTGCGGCTCACTCGCCCCCTGCATGCATTCATAATACCTTCCGCCCGCAGAAGTAGTGCCCATCGCGCAACAGTTGAGGATATCGTATTCGATGCGGCGTGTGGTTGTGATCTGACACCTATTACACAGATCAGGTTTAAGACTGTCCGCGGGCTCCGCAGTGTCAAAGCTCAAGCTTCTCGCTCACCAGACCTGCCCCAAGGCGTTTCAGCACGCCCTAGATGCGCTCGACGTGATTGGTAGGTGGGAGTGGAGTGCGACGACCGATCGAGCCCGTGTCGATGGGTTCGTGGCGCTGCTGTTCGGTGTCGATCCTGACGAAGCTAAGCAGGGTGTGCCGCTCTCGCTCTTCATCGACAGCATACACCCAGATGACCGCGGGCGCGTTTTCGCCCAGATCCGGAGCTGCCGCGCTGACGGCGGCACATATCTCGCCGAATACCGAGTGATATCGGCCGATGGCCAGACGCGCTGGGTCCTAGATCGAGGCCACTTCAGCATCGATCATCTCGGCCGGTCGGTAGGCGGTGCTGGCATCCTGGTGGACATAACCCAGATGCGGATGTCTGAGGACGCGTTCAGCGAAGCCGAAACCCTTTCGATGGAACGGCCGCTGGACCGGGCGGCCGAGCACGCTATCGCCGCCCAGCAGGCGATCGTGGAGTTGCAGGACGCTGAGTTGAAGGCACAGGCGGACACGCTGCTGATGGCGCTCGGACGCAGGCTCGCCCAGCAGGAGGTTCGGGAACGGCGTCGGCGGATGAACTGAGGGCTGCCATTCTGTCGCGCCAGTCCGCTCGGCCGCAGGCTGGCGCGAGCCATCTCGCCATGGCACCCCGCGGGCATGGCGACGCTTGATGATCAGACCTGTGAAGCGAAAATCAAGGGTATCTGGCGTCAGATCAGCGTCGCTGAGGCAAAGAGCGCTTACGTGATGGCGCCGAAGCGATGCCCGTCCTGCCACGGTGCGGTGGTCCTTTCGGGTTCATACGCCGAACACCGCCGCCGGAGGTTCACCCATCGCAGGGTACATACCGGCTGCGCACAGGACCCGAAGCGGTACTCTGGCACGCCATCGCCGCATCCTCAGGCGGTCATCTGAGTGGCGGCTTGAGTCGACACGAACTCGATCAGGAACGCTCAGCGGGCGCACGGTGTTCGGAGCTGGTAGTTTCACTGGCAAGGAAGACGTGCATGGACGTTTGGCAACTCATCAAGCGCGACCATGAGAACATTGGTGGCCTGATCCGTGAGATACCATACGCTCTCAACGATCCCAGAGCGGTCGGCAGCCGCGAGCAGATGCTGGCTGATCTCATGGACGAGCTTGATCTGCATGCCATCGGCCTTGGTGCCAGCTTGTATGGCCCGTTGAGCCGGGAGAGCCAGACGCGCACGCTGATCAAAGACCTGAACCGCGGCCACGCTGAGTTCAGGCGACAGCTGCAGCAGCTCGCCCGTCGCCGTAGGGCGGACTCGGCTGGCTGGCTCGACACCTTTGAGGATGTCACGTTCCTCGTGGATCAGCACCTGCATCGCCACGTGCATGAGTTGATCCCCGCAGCCCAGATGCTTTTCGCGCCCGAGGAGGTTGCCGCTGCCACACGGGCGTTCGTGCGGGCCAAAACGAACGCGCTTCAGTCGCGGCGGCGAGGCACCGTGGCGGGAGGCATGTCGAGCGAGTTCGCCCTTATCGCGACGCTCGCCGGCGTGGCCGCCGGCCTCGGCTATCTGGTCTGGAACGGCGGACGCTTTGGCCGGTCGACATCTGACCGACCGGCCGAAGCTGGGGAGCGTGTTTCCCAGCGGGCGATCCGCCCTATGCCGCGGTGAAGACGGTGGGGCATGCCGGTCGATGAGCCGCTCGCCTGAAGCGAGGCAATTCCGTCGCCCGATTTGACGATAGAAGCCCGCCCTGGTGTTCCAGGTGCGGGCTTGGTGCGACTGCGCCAACGAGGCCGCACCCTGGATTTAGGCACTGCTCTTCCGGCGCTCAGCCCCCCAGCCGATCGCAGAAGCTACCTCGACCGTTATGGTTAATAGAAGGTTGCTGACGGTCGCGGCCCTCGCCGAGGCCGCCCTCGGCGAAAGGCCCCTGGAGCGTATTGTCTTTTGGCCGCAGTGGGATCGGGGCAGCGTTTGAAACTATCCAGCTGACACCTCCGTTCTGCGATGGCGTAGCCGTCCCCGGCTGCGCGATCTCCGGAGCAGTCTGTGGCACGTACCCCGACCCTGATCCTCGCGGCTTGCCTGACGGCAGGCGCTTTCCACCCAGCGGATGCCGCGACGAAGAAGGTGCAGGTACCGAACCAGTTCGACGGCTCCTGGACGATCGTCGCCACCACGACTGAGGGCCCCTGCTCGGCCAGCACAAGCTACAACGTGCAGATCAAGGACAGCGACGCGTCGATCCCCGGGGAGGAGGTCGACATCGATGGCGGCGTCTCGGCGGCCGGCGCCGTGCAGGCCACCATCACCCAAGGCTCGAACAAGGTGCCGATCGCCGGCAGTCTGACCGCGAAGGGTAGCGGCAGCGGCACTTGGCGCACGTCGGGCGGCTTGGTGGAGTGCAGCGGGAGTTGGAGCGCGAAGCGTTCTAGCTAGGCATTCTATGACGAAGCCGCACGGCCTTCACGGAGCGGAGAGACGCTTCGTGTTCGCAGCCACGTGCTCACGGTAGCGGGCGATGACCGTTTCGGGCGAGCCGCCGAACATCAGTGTCGTCATCGCCTCGCCGGCGGCGTGAACCTTCTCAATCACCATGGACTGAGCCTCAGCCAGTCCTTCGCTACCGCCCCAGGCTAGACGAACCAACCGCAGTTCGATGACGCGCTGCGCCTCAATGGCCAGCATCAGCGATGAGAAGAAGGGATTGTACACGGCACGCTCCTGGCCGCCGGATCGCGGCAGAGCTTGAACACATCACATCGTGAGAGAGATTCGGCGCTCGGTCGCATGCCCGCCCTGCATCTCAGCCTCATCGCCCGATCTGATCAGGGGCTGACCACGCCATATCGCAAGCTCGTGATCGCCCTACCCATATCCGGCAACACGCTCGCCACAACCGGACGGCATGGTTGCCGGTATGACCTTGCCAACAGCTCAAGCCCTCGGCGTCATGGCCTGCGCCATGATCGCGTCCGCCATTTACCTGGCGTCCCTCGTACACGGCGTCAGATCGGAGGATAGCGGCCCACGCTAGGCAAGCGCGACTGCGACGGCGAGGCCGCACCGAGGCCAGGGGGGTAGGCCATAGAGCTGCTCTGCCGTCGCTCGGCCCCTCGACCGATCGCTGTCGGCAGCATGACCGCGCATAGTTAACGGCCCGTCAACGGGTGTTGCTCTGTTCGCGTCTGCCCATGACACATGGCCGGTTGATGCCGGTGTTCTCGGCCGCCCGTCTCGCTATGTTCTGCTCCCGTTCTAGATCCCGCCCGCGGATCACAGGATGGGCTATGTCGAGACGGGGCGTCTTCGTGCGGGCCGAGGAGGTCGCCTTCCTGGAGGAGGCGCGGCGCTGGCGGCAGCAATGCGTCTTGGTCCTCACGAGGGCCAAGACGCAGGGCCCGCTCTACAACGCGACCTCGAAGGTAATCGACGCGATCGACGACGTTGCCGAGGTGGTGACCGGCGACCGGCGGACCTTCTACCAGAGGGATGCGACCATACCAGGCGAGAACCTACCGCCCGTGAAGTGGCGCACGGTGGAGTAGAGCAGCGTCGGCTCCGCCTACGTCCGTATAGAGGCTGGCCGGCTAGGCGAGCCGCGACGAGGGTGCTTACTGGGCTTCCGGTAGGGCGTGACGCGCGGGGCCCGCTCGACTGGCGCCGTGACCTCAACATCAGCGAACCGAGCATCAAACCGGCGTGCTGAGATCCACGCGACCGCGAGTCCGACAAGGCCGAAAGCGACCCCGAAGGCGGGCAGTCCGTAGCTGATCCAGAGGTTCGGGTCGGTCACGATCAATCCTCGCTGCGCAGGAAGTGGTAGGCTGCGGGAGCCACGAAGAATAGGACGAGGAAGGCCGCAGGACCAGCCCACCATGAGTGCAGGGCGGGGGATGGGCTGCCGGGCGCTTGGCCGAAGTTCGGGATGATCGTCGCCGCGGCTAGGATGCCCAGACCCACCGCGTTGGCGGTGGTGGCGAACGCTTCACCCGCTAGTTGAACCGCTTTGCTGCCAGCTTGCGCTCAGCCGCTCGAGCTTTGGCAGACTTGTTCACTCAGCCGGCGCCTTCCGTTCCCGGAACCGGATCCCGGCCCCACCGCCGTTCTCGGATATGAAAAGGTCGGCAGTCATGCCCGTAAATCTGCAGCCACCACCACGATGGCTGCTGTGAAAGCCGCGACGGAACAGTCCTCAATCGCGTACTCCAGGCCTGCAGCCTCAAGCGCGCGTTCAACACTCACGAGCACAAAGGCCACGGCGTGAATCGCCCCGGGATTTTCGGAGGCTCCAACTCTTGAGAGACTGGAGCCATGACGAAGCATACCCCACCCTTTTCCCCTGAGGTTCGCGAGCGGGCAGTCCGGCTGGCCCGGGAGCATGAGAGCGAGCACGGTTCGCAATGGGCCGCGATCCAGTCGATCGCGGCCAAAATCGGTTGCTCTGGCGAAACGCTGCGCAAGTGGGTCCGTCAGGCCGAGCGCGACCGGGGCGTGCGGGCCGGACCGACGACGGATGAGCGCGAGCGGATCAAGGCGCTGGAGCGGGAGAACCGCGAGCTCCGGCAGGCCAACGAGATCCTCAGGAAGGCGA
>NZ_KB911337.1:0-4964 GCF_000383455.1 Methylobacterium sp. 285MFTsu5.1
GCCTGGTGGAGCTGAGGGGATTCGAACCCCTGACCTCCGCAGTGCGATTGCGGCGCTCTCCCATCTGAGCTACAGCCCCGTCGAGGCGCCGGCCTTGTAGGCCGAACCCGATAAACTCTTTCCGATCAACCTGTTGCGGCTTCCTGCTAGACCGCTTTGGATGAGAAAGCAAGGCGCCTGATAAGGGCTCAAGGAGGCGTTTCAGCCACCTCGTTGTGACACCAGTATGACAAACTTGAGTGTATGCCTCTGGGTCATAAAACGCATCAGGTCACACCGGCATGAGGCGGTTTCAGCGGCTGAGAGTGGGATCCCCGCTGCCCGATCAGCGATCATCCTTCGGCGAACCGGATGACACCCGTTCGACCAGGCCCAGCAACGATACCTGCTCAGCGAAGCGTCGAACCGATTTCCAATCCTAGGAAACGACGCGAACGGGTCGAGGGCATACGAGCGCTGCCTGGCTTGTCGACCCAGTGTCTGGGCGCAAAGATGAGCTGAGTGCTAGAGCGCTTTCATCCATGACTGTAGAGCTTGCCCAGGGCCTCGACCCCTATCGGCTACGTATGAAGCGTCAACATCCCGTGGAACGACACCGTAGCGTGCTTTGAAAGCCTTTGAGAATGCCTTGAGGGTGTCGTACCCGCAGGCATAGGCAACCTCCGAGATCCGTTTCTGCGAGCTGCCTTCCAGACCGGATAGCATTCGCATTGCCCACGAGAGCCGGCGGTTGCGGATGTATGTCATCACGCCACCTTCCGCTTCGAAGATTTCATAGACCGGAGTGCGGGATAGCCCGAACTCCGTGCACAAGACGTCTACCCCGAGGTCGTTTCGACTCAGATTTTGCTCAATATATTGTCGCACCTTTATCTCTCTAGGAGGGGCTGGAGCTTGAGAGCTGCTCTCGACCGGCGGAACAACAGCGTTTAACGATGCGACGATCCCGTCGGCCAGAAGCTTCTTCTGCTTAGTGTCAAGCTGCTCGATGCAGGAGTGTGTGTTTCGAATAAGGTCGGAAAGAAGTCTGACGAGCGGTTGATTGCTCGGAGAAATAATAGACTGATGAAGATCGGAGGGTTCACCCAGCCGAGCATCGAGATACCGACGTGGAATTATCACATTCAAGCCGCTTACACCCCAGGATCGAGCCTGAGACTGTTGCGATAAATCGAAAAAACTAACCGATCCGACTGGGATCGCCTGCTCACCGTCACTGGTGATGACGGAGGCCTTACCAGCCGTAATCAGGCTGAGCATCACATGATCAACGCCTTGACTGGCGATCTGGAAGGGCGTGCGCTCGACTATCTGGGGCGGCGCAGCAATCTCATTGAGAATAAGCCCTCCGAGCTGCCAAGAATGAAAGCGGACGCATCGCGAAACCGGCGTGGCGGCGGTCAGCGTCGGCCGCACGATCGTCGATACCGCCTGTACCCAGGCCTGGGCTCGGTCTCGGTCGCTCTCAATCTGATCGAACCCTGGATCGATGAAGTCCGGCATAAGGTGCTCGTGGCGCACTACCCTAGGTAGACACACGGCTATTAGTGTCAACCCCGCCCGGAGAGATATCGACCTATGATCGCAATCACGAAGTAAAGGACGATAGGCGACATGAAAAGTACGATGGTAGACACCTTATATGTTCGCTGGGCCGAATAATTACCTTCGCTTAAACTTGCGGATCCGATCCTGAGCAGGTCTTCGAGAAAGACACCTCGCCCAAAAGGGGACCGCCTCTATGTCTTCCAACATCACCCTCTCTGCCGCGACGCGCACGAACCTGCTGTCCCTGCAGGACACAGCCAGCCTGCTCGCAACGACGCAGAACCGCCTCTCGACCGGTAAGAAGGTCAACACTGCGCTCGACAGCCCGGTGAACTTTTTTACGGCCCAGTCCTTGGGCGCGCGATCGTCGGATCTGTCGAGCCTCCTCGACGGCATCAGCAATGGCATTCAGACCATCCAGGCCGCCAACCAGGGAATCACAAATCTGCAGAAACTGACTGATCAGCTCAAGTCGACTGCTAATCAGGTGCTTTCGGCCAGCAACGCGTTCACGGCAAAGGCAAGCCTTACCTCGAAGGCCCTCAATGGGGCTGTGGACACGAACCTACTATCGACGGGCGCTACTCAGGCTCTCGGTACCGCAATCGGCGCTGGTACTGGCGCTAGTGAACAGACCCAGACGGGAACGGTCGATCTTTCTGTCGCTGCCAATTTGACGGCAGTTCAGGGTAAGACCTTCAACGTTGATGGCGTGTCAGTTACAACTGGCGGTGGGTATGCCGACGCCAATGCTTTCGCCAGTGACCTTTCTACCAAACTCCAGGCAGCCGGATCGTCGGTCGAGGCTTCCATTGTCGGAAATCGGCTTGTATTAACTGGAACTGCAGATGGTGGTTCCTTTGTTAATGCTTCGGGGGCTGCTGCGACAGCAGCGCTGGGCACCACGCCTGCAAACGTAACTGGTACTCTGGTTCCGACTGCCTCAACGAAGGTAACGGGCCTGGGTTTTGCCGACGGGGATACTTTTACCGTCAATGGGTCGGCGGTGAAAATCTCAAGGAGCGACACACTTAATACTCTTGCTCAGAAAGTCGCGGCCGCTACAAACGGCGATGTGACTGCTACCTATGACGAAACTGATCGCCAGTTCAAATTCACTGCTAAGGATGCTAAGACATCCGTCAATTTCGGAAATGGGTCCACTTCGACTGCTCTGGTGTCCAAGCTTGGGTTTACGACCACGACTCAGTTTGCTGCTGGTCTTGGAGAAACCGGATCGACATCTGATCTGAGCAATAACAACATTCTTCAGGTGACTGTCGGCACGGGCACGAACGCCAAGACGACAGCAATCACATTTGGAACTGGTCCCGGCCAAGTTTCGACGCTCGACCAGCTCAACGACGCTCTGGCATCGTATGATGCCCAGGCTACAATCGACAGCACCAACCATTTGACGATCACGACGACTAACGACGCCGGTTCGCAGAACTTGACGCTTAGCGGTAGCGCCGTCAGCGGAGGCAATTTCCTGTCTTCGTCATCCGTCGCTAATATCGGAGGTGACGGTCAGAGTGCTCGCGCTAAGCTCGTCAACGACTACAATGGTCTGCTTACTCAGATTGATCAGATGTCGAAGGACTCTGGCTACAACGGCGTCAATCTACTGAACGGCGACTCGATGAAAGTAAGCTTTAACGCGAACGGTAGCTCTTTCATCAATGTTAAGGGCGTGGCGACTACGGCGGACAGCCTTGGTCTCAAGACTGTGACCAAAGACGACTTCATCGACAACGACTCTGTTAGCAAGGTTTTCTCGCAGATCACGTCCGCCGCTAATACCCTGAAGTCACAGGCTGCTACCTATTCGTCAAACTTGTCTGTTGTCCAGAACCGTCAGGATTTTACGAAGGGTATCATCAATGTGCTCGACACAGGTTCGGCTAATCTGGTGAATGCCGATATGAACGAGGAGGCTGCAAATTCGCAGGCACTTTCTACTCGTAACTCGCTCGGCATCTCTGCTCTTTCCCTAGCGAACCAAGCTCAGCAGGGCGTGCTGCAGCTCCTCCGCTAAGCAACAAGAGGGCGTTGGCGAAAGACGGCCGAGGTTATGCCTCGGCCGCACTGCAATTTACTGGTTCCTGCCTGCTTAGGGTGCGTTTGCAATGTATTCTGACCCAGTCACAGCGTGCTATCGCTCTCTTGCCAATGATTTATACGCTGACACCTGCTGCAAGCGGATCTGCGTGATGGTCAGGCGGATGCAGCGGGACGGCTCACGCATGCCGCACGAACTTCACCTCATGACCTTGTCACGGCAGCTATTGTCCACGACAAAGACGTTTGGCAACTATGTTGTGTCCCTCCACACGCATGTCGAGGAAGGCAACTATGAAGCCGCCCTTCTAGTGGGCCAGGCAATGATCGAGCACGAGACGATGTTGCACGGGCTTCTGGTTGGTGAGACTCCGAGACATCACTCAGCTCTCAACTGAAGGCAGAGTAAGTCCTCGCAGCTTATGTTTTTCATAGAGCGTGTTGGCTTAATGTCAGCGGCTTGGCGATCAATCGGTAAGCCAGTCACGAGGGGCCTTATTTGGGGTGGGCGCGATCAGAAAAGCGGTCGGTCGCTGTTATAGTATCGACCGGTAGATCGTCGACTGGTCGGTGGTACACATCATTGCCCAGGTACCGGAATTCGTCATTGAGCTTGTAGCCATCGAGGTCGACATACCAGCAACGGCGCGATGGGCTCCACCTATAGTGTCGTGCCTTGAGCAGAAAATTCGCTTCCATAGGTGAGTGTTGAGCCCATAGCCGCATTGTCGGATTCCCGGCAGCTTCGAGCAAGCACGAGAGGGGTAACCGTCCGGACACTTTTAACGGCGTCGCCAGCAGGCGGAGCGCAGCTTGGCAGTCGTTGATCGCACGGTGGCCAGCGTGGAAGTAGCCGTGGTCCGTCAGCAGATACCCGAGCTTTGTGCCCTCGTGCCGCTCAGCGCGCCACGGCACTTGGATGCACGAGCAGGCCCAGTTCTTCTGCGCGAAGATGGGCCAGCGACGCTCGCAGAACGGCCGGTCGAAGTTGGCGTAGTGCGCTATAACGATGGCGGCATCGGCGGCGAACGCCTGCACGGCTGCATCGTCGATCAAGCGTAGGGGTGGACGCCCCCTGACGGCATCGATGTGCCAGAGTGGAGGTGTTGCAACACCACTGCAGGAGGCGTCCATGGGTGAGGTTAGCACAGTCGGGATCGATCTGGCGAAATCAGTTTTCCAGGTTCACGGCGCGGATACGAGCGGTGTCGTCGTTTTCCGCAAGAAGCTGCGGCGTGATCAGGTGCTGACGTTCTTCTCGACACTTCCGCGTTGCGTGGTTGCTATGGAAGCATGCGCCAGCGCTCATTACTGGGCCCGTGAGATAGCTTTGGCAGGCCACGAAACGCGGCTCA
>NZ_KB911338.1:0-4915 GCF_000383455.1 Methylobacterium sp. 285MFTsu5.1
AGGCTGGCGGGATGAGCCGCGTTTCGTGGCCTGCCAAAGCTATCTCACGGGCCCAGTAATGAGCGCTGGCGCATGCTTCCATAGCAACCACGCAACGCGGAAGTGTCGAGAAGAACGTCAGCACCTGATCACGCCGCAGCTTCTTGCGGAAAACGACGACACCGCTCGTATCCGCGCCGTGAACCTGGAAAACTGATTTCGCCAGATCGATCCCGACTGTGCTAACCTCACCCATGGACGCCTCCTGCAGTGGTGTTGCAACACCTCCACTCTGGCACATCGATGCCGTCAGGGGGCGTCCACCCCTACGCTTTGGAGAAACGCAAATGGCGTTCCCGATGGCTGAGTTGGGTCGATAGGAGGCCGTCCGGTTTTGCGGCGGCCCCTCTCAGAAGCGGACCGGCAGCTTTCGGCCAGCTTCTGTCTCGCCAGTAGGCTCGTCGGGATAACTGGGGTGGGTGGATTTCTGCCTGTCCGCTTATGGTCGGCAATGCATGGAAGCGGACCTTGTCCACGCGCGCTTTTAATCAGCTCGGGAGCAGTCCCGCCTCCTGATAACTCCGGACCAAAGTGTCGAACAGATTTAGGTCCGCGCGGCTTCGAGCAATGATCTGAGCTCCGGCTACAGCAGCATAGATCGCGCGAGCTCTCGTCTCGCTGTCCTTCGGCTTCGCGAGCTTTGCAGCAACTAACTGCTCGCGTAGCCAAGCGGTGTTCACGTCAGCGAAGGTCTGAACCTCCTTCAAGACCCCATCAGGCAACACGTCATATTCTGTCGCCATGAAGCTGCTGAGGCACATGCGATTGTTGCGCTCCAGAGAGAGGCGAAAAATGCCAGGGTATTGCCGCAGCGCTTCTATCGGGCTCTGGGCATTCGTCGAAATAGCTTCAAGATCGCGTGCAATATCTTCCCAGTAGCGCCGTGCAACCGCCTCGCCGAGGATAGCCTTGTTTGCGAAGTAGTAGTTGATGCTTGCAGCCTTGATGCCGACCGCTTCCGCAAGGTCGCGAAAATTGATGCCGCCGTAGCCATAAGCCATCGCCGCTTCCCTTGCGGCCACGAGGATCGCCTCTCGCACATCCCTCTTCAACGTCGCTGCCATTTCCAACCTCCATCTGTCATATGGCAGACAGGGGTTGACAGCGCAAGATTGGGGTCATAGCTTTCTACCTGTCATCTGACAGACAGGCAATTTCTCAGGAAAGCGAGAGGACGATGTCCGACAAGCTCAAGCTCTACACCTCACCCTCGGCCTTCCCGAACCCGCAGCGACTGCGGATCTTCATGCACGAGAAGGGCATCGCCGACCGCTTCGACGCGACGATCTACGACATGTCACCGGTGGGCGAGCAGCGGGGCTGGAAGCACCTGAAGATGAACGCCTGGGGCGAGACGCCGACCCTCGCGCTCGCGGATGGCTCCTATCTCAGCGAGACCTCCGCAATCGCTCGCTACCTCGACGACACGTTCGAAGGCCGCAAGATCATGGGCGGGACTGCGCACGAGCGCGGCCTTGATCAGATGTGGGACAACCGGGTGTGGGTGCACATCCTCTATCCCATCGTCACCGCCTTCCATGTCCTGCACCAGGGTCTGGGCCCGAAGCTCGAACTGACCAGCAACCCCGCCTGGGGCGAGCATTCCCGCAAGGTGGCATTGACGCATGCTGGTCTCGTCGACCGGCATCTCGCCGACGGCCGCGAGTGGTTGCTGGGAGGCGATCAGCCGACGTTCTCGGACATCACGCTGGCGACGGCCATTGCGTTCTCCAAGTTCCCGGTGAACGCCACTCCGCTCGATGAGCGCTTCGAGCATCTCGATGCTTTCTGGCAGCGCTGGCAGACCCGGCCGACCTTCCTGGCCGCCTATGCCGACCGGAGCAGCGGTGTGCCGGAGATCGACAATCGTACCTGAGCGTCCGGCGGTCGGTCCCGGCTGCGGGCCGACCGCAATCCTGCCCGAGGAGGTCATCATGCCTTTTGCACGTATCGATCTGATCCAGGGGAAAAGCCCCGAGTACCGCACTGCTTTGGCGGACATCGTCTATCGAGGCATCGTCGACGTCCTCAAAGCACCCGATGGCGACCGCTTTGTGGTGGTTGGCGAGCACACAGCTGACAACCTCATCTATGATCCTCAATTTCTTGGCTTCAATCGGTCCCCAGACTTCATCTTAATCCAGGTAACTAGCACCGTCGGCAAAAAGAAGGATACTAAGTTTGCTTTCTATCGTTTCGTCGCCGACGAGCTGAAACTGAAGCTGAGCGTCAGACCAGACGACATCATGATCAACATGGTCTTTGTCGACAAGGAGGAATGGTCGTTCGGTGATGGTCAGCCGTGGTAACGACTTCCAATATCACCTCGGTCCTCAACTGCAGGGCCGCCGGTTGATGACCGCTTTTGGGAAGCGCCGACGGTCATCGTAACAACTGGCATGGGTCGACCGCGGAAAGTCCCTTTGCGAGGGATCGGTCAACCTCCGCATCCCGCCCTCAGCGACATCTCCGCAGCCGCCGCTCCGAGGATTTTGAAAGCGGCCACCTCGAGGCCCACTCAGCGAGGCTAGCGCGCGTGAGGGATCGTCACGGCTAGGCAGTTTGGGTTAAAGCAGCATCCGGTTGGGCGTCCGACAGAAGGCGCCTGGGAGTTTGTAGGGAGCCAACTTGGCCGACGACGCCACGCTGCGCCGACTGCTCGCTGGTATCGCCCGGGGCGAGGCAAATCGGCTGGCCGAACTCTACGATCTCACGAGCCCGAAACTTTACGGCCTGATCCTGCGTATCCAGCGTGACCGTGGCTTGGCCGAGGACGTGCTTCAGGACGTCTACATGCGCATCTGGCAGGCCGCGGGCAGCTACAAGCCCGAGGCCGGCCCGCCGCTACCGTGGCTCTGCACCGTCGCCCGCAATCGCGCCATCGACAGCGTACGGCGGAAGGTCGAGCATCAGGGCCCGGAATTGGATACCGGCGAGGATTGGGTGGCGCGGCTGATCGATCCGCACGATGGGGCGGCAGATTTCATGGACCGGAACGCCCTCCTGGCCTGCCTCGGCCGTCTCGACCCCAAGCACCGGGACTGCGTCGTGCTGGCCTATTGCGAAGGGCAATCTCGGGAGGAGTTGGCGCGGCACTTCGACCGGCCGGTCAACACCATCAAGACTTGGCTGCACCGGTCACTCGCAGGCCTCAAGTCCTGCCTGGAGGCTGTCTCGTGACCGGCAGCGGCCAGCCCGGCATGGACCCGACGTCCGAGCATGACATGCGCGCGGCCGAGTACGCCCTCGGGACACTCGACGCGCGGGAGCGGGCGGCGCTGGAGCGCGAGGCGAGCCAAGACCCCGGCACAGCCAGCCGCATCCGCGAGTGGGAGCGGCGCCTGGCGCCGCTGATGGAGGCCGTGCCACCCGTGGCGTCGCCGCCGCGGGTCCGCGAAGCGCTGCTGCGCGCGCTGCCAGACGCGACCGACGTAGCGCGAGGTGAACTTCGCCGCCTGTGGCGGCAGGTGAGGCGCTGGCGGATCGCCGCGGCAGGGTCAGGCCTGCTCGCCGCGGGCCTCGCGCTGTTCGTGGCAGTCGGCCCGTCACGAACCCCGGCGGGAGGGCGCTATCTGGCTGTCGTGCAGGGAGGCGGGGCGCTGCCGGCGCTGATCGTGCGTGTCGACACGCAGACCGGCCTCGCAGAAGTCAGGCCCGTCGGTGCCGACGCGCCCGCCGGGCGGAGTCTGGAATTGTGGTACGTCGGCGCAGGAGGGGCAAAGCCACTCGGCCTCGTCGGAACGGCGCCGAGTCAGGTGAGGCTCCCGCAGGACACCGCACCGGACGGGGTAATCGCGGTCTCGGTCGAGCCGCCCGGAGGCTCACCGAGCGGCCAACCCACGGGTCCGGTGATCTACACCGGCAAGCTCATCGCCGAATGACCGGGCGCGGCGGGCACGCCTGCCGGCGCTCGCGTGATCTGAAAGGCCACGCGCTGTCGAAGCCCGCAGCCCTCACGGGCCGCGGGCACTGCGCGTTACGGCATCAGCACGGCGTTGATGACGTGGATGACGCCGTTCGACTGCATGACGTTCGGGATGGTCACCGTGGCGGTGTTGCCCTTCTGGTCGGTGACGAGAACCTTCTTGCCCTGCACCTCGACGGCGAGTGGTTCGCCCTCGACGGTGGTCAGCACGCCCTGTCCACCACCCTTCTTGGCCAGCGCCATCAGGTCCTTGGCGGTGTAGACACCCGGGACCACGTGATAGGTCAGGATCTTCGTCAGCGTCGCCTTGTTCTGCGGCTGCACGAGGCTTTCCACCGTGCCCGGCGGCAGCTTGGCGAAGGCGGCGTTGGTCGGGGCGAACACCGTGAACGGGCCCAGGCCGTTCAGCGTATCGACGAGGCCCGCGGCCTTCACGGCAGCGACGAGGGTGGTGTGATCCTTCGAATTGACCGCGTTCTCGACGATGGTCTTCTGGGCGTACATCGGCGCCCCGCCGACCATCGGGTTCTTGGCGTAGGCCGCGCCGCTGGCTCCGAGGCTGAGCGCGAGGGTCAGGGCGAGCGCCTGGGCCGTGCGGCGGCCGGTGTTCTGAGTGAGCATCGTCTTTCCTTCAGTCCGAACCCCGATGAACGGGGCAGTGTGGGCCCATACGAGGCCATCGGAGAGAAAGTTTCGCGGGATGAAGGCAAACGGCTGGGAGGCGATCGCCTCTGCTCCCATTCCGTCTGGACGAACCTGACATCGCCACAGACGGCGATTTTCAGCATCTGTCTTTGGTTCAAGGATCACGGTCCGAATGTCATCCCGAGCCGAAGTTGCCGGAAGGCTGACGAACGGCCGTGTGTGGACGCCCCATCGGATTCAAGGGGGTGTTGGAGAGATTTGTGCGCGCAGGATCAGGTGCTGCCGTGTGTCCGGCCTGTTGATGCA
>NZ_KB911339.1:0-4865 GCF_000383455.1 Methylobacterium sp. 285MFTsu5.1
GAGGATCGTCTGGGCCTTGATGGCCCATGGCGGCTCCTACAGAGCTCCGGCCACGGCGTGATCGCCACGGCCTGAGGCGTCAGGGAGGCAGGGAAGGTCAGTCGAGAGGTATGGCGCAACGGTCAGAAGACGGGGTCGGGAAAACCAGTGAATGGCCAAGCGCCTCGAGCGCGCCAAAGCGACTTGGACCCGATCCGCGCTCTCCATACAGGCCAGCAGCCGTGATGAAGGCTGCATCAACAGGCCGGACACACGGCAGCACCTGATCCTGCGCGCACAAATCTCTCCAACACCCCCTTGAATCCGATGGGGCGTCCACACACGGGCATTCGTCGGCCGCTCCGCAAGTTCGGCTCGGGGTGGTCTGCAGACCTTAGCCCATCTCCCGAGAGCGGCCATTCCGCTTCCAATGGGTGAGGCCTCTTCTTGCCCTTACCACTAGCGACCAGTTCGCTTCGCGATATCGAGGAGACGCTGGGTCTCTGCCAGCGTCACATTCAACTTCGCGTGCGCTTCGCGAAGCTCTACAATCAGTCCTGCCGTGCGCCTCATCTCCGCTCGACCTTTGTGGAGCTGTAGCTTGGCCGGTTGTTTTGTGCGCTTTTGCCCGCGATCGAGTACCTCAGCGAAAGGCACCGCCATCAGAACGGTGCCATGCGCATCGGTGATCTCGAAGCCATACCGGATAGGGTTCTTCGCGGTGGAGGCCAGATCGGAGCCCATTCCCGGCACAGCCTTGAAGGCCTCAAGATATGCCGCCTCAACGCTGGCGAGATCCAAGCCTTCGTCGTCGTGGTCCAGACCGTCCGGACCACGGAGGTGGAAGTAGAATTTAGGCATCTACCGTTCGCGATGAAGGTGCCTTCTTAATGCCAGCGTGCTCTGGTCGATCTGGATCGTCAAGTTTCAGGGCGTACGGCGGAAATCTTGGCCGATCAGTCGCACCCTTGGAGAACAGAACTTCGAACCTTTGTACTGCCTGAAAGCTGACGTGTCACCTTCGGCCCAGGCCGGCGTTACGATCCGTCCCCCTGAGACCAAACGCGGCCGGGCTCTGCCAAACCGTGCCGCTCCCCCGCCGCGCTGACGCTGTTGAGCATCTCCGATCGCACCAGCGCGTGCTGGCCGCCAACATCCCACGCGAGGTGGGCAGATCCCTTGGTCATTCCTGCTCCAGCAGGTTCGTGAAGTTTGCGACGATCCCGGGCCTCCGGCCGCCCTTGCGGGACGAGGCCATCAGCCGGACCCGGTAGCGGGCGCCGTCCGCCCCCTCGATCGTCCGCTCGGAGGGCCGGTTCGTCGACAGCACCGTCGGGATCTCGTCCACCAGCCATGCCAGGGGGATCGGCGCCGAAAAGTTGCGCAAGGACCGGCCGACGTCGCTCGGCTGCAAGCCGAAGATCTGCGCCGCTGCGTTGGTGAACATGCGGATGTGGAGATCCGGTGTCAGGAGCACGCTCGCGATGTTCATGCCCTCGAACAGCGTGGCCTGATCGTCGGTCAACTGATCGACGGCCTCGATCTTGGACGCGAGCTCGGAATTCATTGTCTGAAGCTCCTCATTCAGAGACTGTGTCTCCTCCTTCGAAGCCTCAAGCTCCTCGTTGGCGGCCTGCATCTCTTCGTTGACGGAGTAAAGTTCCTCGTTCGAAGATTTTAGCTCCTCAAGGGACGTCTCATACTCCTCGATCACGGCCTGGAGCCGTTCGCGCGTCACGCTCAATTCGCGCTCCAGGCCCTGGAGCGCCGTGTCCCGCTCGTTCGCCTTCAGGGCCTGCTGCCGCTCCCTCTCGACCGGCGCGGCCGCCTCGTTGAACACGACCAGGAAGAGCGGCTCGACCGCGCCGGGCGTGTTCAGCGGCTTGACCACAAGGGAGATCGACTGGAAACCGCCGTCCGGCAGCTCGACGCCGATGCCTTCGCGCACGACCAGAATGTTGCCCTCGATCGCCTCGCGCAAGGCAGTCCGGAGATCCAGCCGCAGGCCTCTACGCGCCATCGCAGCCAGCTCCCGGGTCGGCTGGCCGGGCACGACCTCCAGGTGATCGCCGATCCGCGATGAGTAGTGCACGGCCTCGCCCGTCCGCGTCACGACCGCGTGGGGCGGCGTGAACTCGGACAACATCTGCGTCTCGACCGCGTGCCGCAGGGCGGCGTGCGTCATCACGTTGCGCCGCTGCGGGGGGGGCGCATTTGCAAAGATTGGCGTGTCCGTCCCGGACATCGGCCGCAACCGAGCCGGCGGGATCGCGTCGCGAGCCTGGAAGATGCGGTGCTGCTTGTCGATCGTCTCGAACAGGTCCTCGAACCGCGTCACGTTCTCGGCCATGCCGATGAACAAATAGCCGCGCGGGCGCAGGGCGTAGTGCAGAACCGGCATCAGCTGTTGCTGGGCCTCGACACCTAGGTAGATCATCAGGTTGCGGCAGGAGACGAGATCGAGGCGCGAGAACGGCGGATCGCGCAGCACATTGTGAGGGGCGAAGGTGCAAAGGTCGCGCACGGCCTTCTCGACGACCGCGCTGTCGCCCTCGACGACGAAGTGCTGCCCGATCCGCTCAGGCGAGACGGCGGACAGGTAGGCCCTCGGGTAGCGGCCAGTCCGGGCGACCGTGAGCGCGCGCTCGTCGATGTCAGTGGCGAAGACCTGCACGCGCGGCGGATCCGCCAGGGTGACCATGTGCTCGCGCAGGAGGATGGCCAGAGAGTAGACCTCCTCACCTGTCGAGCAGGCCGGCACCCAAATCCGTATGACATCGGTCGCCGCGCGTGCGTCGAACAGCTTTGGGATGACCTGGGCGGACAGGGCCTCGAATGCAGCGGTATCGCGGAAGAAGTTCGTCACACCGATCAGCAAGTCCCGGAACAGCACCCCAACCTCGGCCGGGTCAGCCCGCAGCAGCTTGAGATAGCCGTCCAGTCCGGACGCGCCGACGACGCCGAGGCGCCGCTGCAGGCGGCGCCCGAAGGTGCTTGGCTTGTAGCCCGAGAAGTCGTGGCCGACCTGCCGGCGGAGGATGGCGAAGATCTCGGTGAGGAGCTCGGCCTCGAACTCCCGCGCGACCCCGTCGGCCTGCGCATCCGGTGCGTTCGGCGCGGCGGCGACGTGCGCGGCGATCAGGTCGCCCATCCGTTCGGCCGTCTCGCCGAAATCAACGAAGCCGGTCCGCAGCGAGCTGAGCGGCATGTCGGCGGTCTCGGGGCCGTAGCTATCCGCGGTCTGGGCCAGGGTCAGGCCACCGTGCTCCTTGATCGCCTTGATGCCGATGGCGCCGTCGCCGTCGCCGCCGGACAGTATCACACCGACCGCACGCTCGCCCTGGTCGAGGGCCAGGGTGGTCAGGAAGATGTCGATCGGCTTGGTCTCGCGGCTCGCCGGGCCGAGCGGCGTCAATGTCAGCCGCCCGCCCGCGATGCCCATGACGAAACCGGACGGCATGACGTAGACGGTGCCCGGCGCGACCAGGACGCCGTCGGCGGCGGCCTCGACCTTGAGCGGCGTGAACCGGGCCAGCACGTCCGGGAGCAGGCTCTTGTGCTCCCGGCCGAGATGCGTGACGACGACGAAGGCGGCTCTCAGCGTCTCCGGCACCCCGCGGAAAAAGCCCCGCATCGCCTCGATGCCGCCCGCGGACGCGCCGATGCCGACGATCGGAAAGTGGTCCTGGTCTATCACCGCGTTCTTAGCCCTCGGATCAATGCCGCGCCGTGCAACAGGTCCCAGCATCACGCGTTCTGGCCCGATGTCGAGGACGGACGCACGGATCAGCTGTCGTGCGTGGCTTCCTGCACGACGTAGGCGAGGCAGCGCGCCCGGGCCTCGGGGCTCTTCAGCCGCACGAACAGACGCAGCAGGGCCACGAATTCTGCGAGATGATCAGGGCCCTCAACGACCGTTTCGATATCCGGAGTATCAGTAGGATCGGCCGTCAGGAAGGTCGCAACCGGGACGCCCAGCGTACGGGCGATGCGAACCAGCGCACCGCGCTCGTCGTCCTGCGGATCGTCACCGTTCATCGTGGTTTCTCCGCTGATCCTTACGCCAAGGCGATCATTGCAAAGCGATACCGGCTGCCCGCGGCCCCATCACGCCGGCGACGCGACGGCCGACATGATGGAGCACGCGGCCGAGGAGCAGACGGGTCTGAGGGTCAGGATCGTCGTCCGCGGCCTCGTAGGCCTCGATGAGAGACGTCACCAAATGTTTCGATGGACCAGGGTCGTCGCCGGCTGCCGACGGCCCGGTGACGGCTTGCTCGCGGGAGCGCCGCACCAAATCGCGTGAGGCTTGAAGCGTCCGACGCGTCTCCTCGGCCGCCGCGCGCAACTCACGGGCAACTTCGAGGCATCGATCTGCACGGGGGCGATCCATCAGAAGCACTCCGAGTTGCACGGCATGCCCGCATCAAGATCACTGCTGCGTAGCCTCTGGCACCGTGCGCTCAATTTCCAGATGTAGCAATCCGAATATCGATTTCGATGGCGATTGCAAGGATCAAACGCCAGCATCTATCGTAGGTATGTTATCAACGTTTTCGCATATGCGAGGGACTGCGAGGACACGCGTCAAATTTCGAGGTCAGTATACGCCAACCGACCGCAAAGCGGACCTTCCGAGGTTCCGAGAAGGGTCGTGAGCGGTCCCCGCGGCTAGGTCCGCTTGATGCGACCGCTATCCGGAAGCAGATGGGGTGGATGGCTCCCGCTCCGACTGACGGCATCTCGATGCCAAGATGTGGTTGCTGTCGAAACAGCAGCCACGCAGATGCAGGAGCCATCCCCATGGAGATCACCACCGTCGGCATCGATCTGGCCAAAAGCATCTTTCAGGTTCACGCCGTCGATGCAGCTGGGCACGTCGTCGT
>NZ_KB911340.1:0-3083 GCF_000383455.1 Methylobacterium sp. 285MFTsu5.1
AGGCCGGCGCCTCGACGGGGCTGTAGCTCAGATGGGAGAGCGCCGCAATCGCACTGCGGAGGTCAGGGGTTCGAATCCCCTCAGCTCCACCAGGCAGTCTTTACAAAACTGCGTGCCTGGTGGTCGATACGAAAAGCGCCGCGGTGTCCGTGACTTAGCCGCGTCTCCATGACGATATGCTAGTCTCTACCCCGCCAGACCTCGGATAGGCGGCTGATCGAGGCCACTGTCTCCGCTGGTGCCAAACCCGTTTCCGCGCACAGAACCCGATGGCAAATGCGCGCGTCGTTCGCCGCAGACGCACGGCGTTGCGATTGTGAGCAGTCGCCGGCTACGCAGGGATGGTGACCGTCAGGATTGGTTCCGTCGGCCCGGCGAGGATCCGTAGAGCGATGGCGGGGCGATGCACTTACAACCCGAGGGCACGCTCCTGATCCGCCCAAGATGCCGGCAGCTCGGCCAGATGGCGGACGCCGATGCCGCGCGGCAGGCGCCCGTCGACGATGGCCCGCACGATCCGCGGGGCAAGATGGGCAAGCGGCAACACCATCCGCACCGCGCGCTCGCTGCAGCCCTCGCGCACTGCGATGGCAGCGGTACCCGCCGCACGCGCCGCGACGAGGTCGTCGACCCAGGCGCGGCTGCGGCCGATAGCCGTTAGGATGCGCGCGCGGTCCTCGACCTTCATCGGCCGCAAGCCATCGCGCTCCATCCCCGGGGGTACGACGATCTCCCGGCGCCGACGATAGCCCGCGGGCGACCAGGGGATGCGGATCGGATCACGCTCGTCCCCACCGACCAGCTCAATCAACAGCGCGTCAGGGTGGACCGTGACCCGCGCGAGGTGGGTCGCGACCACCTCGGTGTCGCTGAGGATTTCGCACGCCGGAGCGGATGGCGAGGCGGACGCTGCAGTTGGGAGAAGCGTCGCGCGCAGCGCCAACATTACGCTGGCTTCCACCGCGTGGGCGGCGATGCGGCGGACCGTGCAGGCCGGTCGTCCCCGGACCGCCGCCCGGCTGACGTAGTAGCGGTAGCGCCGCGCGCCCTTGGCCGTGTGGCTCGGGGTCATCGCTTGGCCATGCTCGTCCCGGATGCGCCCGGTGAGCAGATGCGCACCCTCCCGCCGCCGGGCGGTGTGCGCGTGGTGATTGGCCGCCAGCTGCGCCTGGACTGCGTCGAACACCGCCGGGTCAACGAGGCCGACGTGCTGGCCCTCGTGCACACAGCCCCGGTGAATGAGCCGGCCGACGTAGATCGGGTTGGCGAGGATCTTGTACAGGTGCCCGCGGGTGAACGCCCCGCCCCCGACCAATTTGCCCTTGCCGTCGCGGCGCTCGGGCACGCGGATGCCGCTGGCCTCCAACTCGGCCTGCAGCGCGCTGACCGTGCCGAGCGCGCGGTAGCGGGCGAAGATCGCGCGCACGACCTCGGCCTGCTCCTCGACCACGTGCAGCGCGCGCGTATCGACACGGTAACCCAGCGGCACAACGCCACCCATCCAGATGCCCTTGCGCTTGGAGGCGGCGATCTTGTCGCGGATGCGCTCGCCGGTGACCTCGCGCTCGAACTGGGCGAACGAGAGGAGGACGTTGAGGGTGAGGCGTCCCATGCTGGTCGTGGTGTTGAACGCCTGGGTCACCGACACGAACGAGGTGCCATGAGCGTCGAACAGCTCGACGAGCTTGGCGAAGTCGGCCAGCGCGCGGGTGAGGCGGTCGACCTTGTACACGACGATGACATCGACTCGGCGTTCGCGCACGGCGGCGAGCAGGCGCTGGAGGGCGGGACGCTCGAGGGTACCGCCGGAGTATCCGCCGTCGTCGTAGCGTTCGGGCAGGAGCCGCCAGCCCTCGTGGGCCTGGCTCCTCACATAGGCTTCCGCCGCCTCGCGCTGGTTGTCCAGCGAGTTGAACTCCTGCTCCAGCCCGTGCTCGGTGGACACTCGGGTGTAGATCGCGCAGCGCAGCGCCGGGCGGGCGCCCGAGGGGGGATGCTGTGCGGCGTTCACTGAGCGGCGCGGTTTGACGCTCATGCCGGGGCCCTCCGCGCAACCCTCTGCCGCCCGGCCCCCGTCGCCACTTCAGCCCGCTCGCGCAGGCCGAAGAAGCGGGGGCCGTTCCACTTGGTGCCGGTGATGGCGTGGGCGACACGGGACAGGCTGGGGTAGGTCGCCCCCTCCCAGGCGTAGCCGACGTCCAGTACGGTGACGGTGTGCATGCGCCCGCCCCACTCGCGCGACAGCTGCACGCCGGGAGTTTGCCCGCGCCGGTCCGGCACCGGGATCGCGATGGCAGTCGCTGTGGCCGCTGCGCCGGGCTCGGACCTGTCTCGTCCGGGCCCCGTCCCCCGCCCGGCCGAGAGACGGCCGAGAGTTTGCGCGGTATCGCGGTCGAGGTCGCCCAACGCGCGGATCTGAAGGCGGTGGGCGAGGATGCGGGCGCGCAGGGCGGGGGAGAGGCCGGGCGGGGCGGCGGAACCGAAGTCCCGCCGCCAGCGCCGGGCGAGGGTGGCGGCGTCGAGGCCGGCCAGTTCGTCGAGCGCGGCCGCGAGCCGGTAGGCCGCGGAAGCAGCCCCCGTCTCGACCTCCGCCGTCTGCGCCGCGGCGGGCGTACGCTGCCCGCCCATCAGGCTGCCGCCGCAGCTGTGACAGCGGCCTCAGCCGTCGGCTTACGCTGGGGCTTGCGCGCCCGGGGCGGGGTGGTGACCGCGGTCATCGGCGCGGGGATGCAGTATGCGATGGCGTCGTCTGGGCGGGCGGCCTTGAGCAGCGCCTGGCCGCCGGTGCGGATGCGCGAGAGGGCGGCGCGGGTGGTGTGAGGCAGCCAACCAGTGGCGGCAGTCAGCTCGGCGAGCGTCGCCCCCTGTTCGCGCCTTAGCAGCGCCAGCACCTGCGCCTTCTTGCTTGAGATCGCAGTACCGGCAGGATCGGTCGGTGCGGCGGCAGGGGCACTCGCAACTACCTTGGCGGCACGCGGCGGCTTGGGCTGTCAGGCGACACGGCAAACTGACCCCCTGACGCCATGAGGACCTGACCCCCTCGAAGAGCGAGGAGGTCGAGATGATCAGGAACGAAGATCAGG
>NZ_KB911341.1:0-3037 GCF_000383455.1 Methylobacterium sp. 285MFTsu5.1
CGGACCCGCAACCTCGAGGTCCACGTCTCGTATCGCGGCCCCGAGTTCCTGTACCTGCCCAACCTCGACAGCCTGTACCTGCCGCGCGACGCGGCCGAGCTCGCCGACTTCGTCGGGCAGCTGGCGCCGGTTCTGATCCACGTGCACTCGCTGGCGGGCTTGCGCTGGGGCGCGGCGCGGGCGCTGATGGCGGTGGTGGCGGGCGCGGGGCGGCCCTACGCGTGGACGCTGCACGACTACTCGCCGGTGTGCCACCGCAACCACCTGGTCCAGCCGGATGGGCGCTACTGCGGCCTGGCGCCGGTGGCGGAGTGCCGGTCGTGCCTGGCGGTGGACGCGGACGGGTTCGAGGAGCCGGATCCGGGCGAGCGGCGGGCGGCGTTCGGGGCGTTCCTGGCGGGCGCCGCGCGGGTGTTCGCGCCGTCATGCGACACGGCGGCCCGGATCCGGACCGTCTACCCGGATCTGTCGGTCACGGTGCGGCCACATGTCGAGCCGGAGCGGTCGGTGCGTGACACCAGCCTCCAGCGGCCCGGCCGCATCCGCCGCGTCGCCGTGCTCGGCGCGATCAGCCTCCCCGAGGGCGGCCTGTTCCTGCAGGCCCTAGCCTCGGACGCGCGCAAGAGGGATTTGCCGCTGCACTTCTCGATCGTAGGTCACTCGGACCCGGCCCTGACGGGCGGGCTGCAGCGCGCCGGCGTTGCCGAGACGGGGCGGTACTCCACCGACGATCCGACCCTCGACCGGGTCGCCCGGGCGGCCCTCCAGATCGCCGAGACCGGCCACCACTGGGAGGACGACGAGACACTCGATCTCGTCACACAGATCTCGGCCGACCTCGTGCTGCTGCCGTCTATCTGGCCTGAGACCTACGCATACGCGCTGACCCTGGCTCTGCGCACCGGCCTACCGGTGGCGGCCTTCGACCTCGGCGCGCCGGCCGAGCGGCTGCGCGGCATGCCGAACGGCCATCTCCTGCCCTGCGCGCTGGTCACGGATCCCGCCGCCTGCAACGACCTGCTGCTGGCCATCGACATCACGGCGGATGACCGCCGCGCCCGGCTGATCCAAGCCGCGCCCTACGAGTGCCTACTGCGCGACTACTACGATCTCGCGACTCGCTCCTCGTCCAATCGGGGGGCGCCGGGCAACGCACTTTAGCCCCTTTTCTCATCGAAGCAGGCCCGGCAACCAGAGGTCACGTCGATGCCCGCCCTCCCGCCGGTCCAGGTACAGAAGAGCCCGATCGAGTCCTATCTGCACGTGCTGCATGCGTTGATCCTGCGGGACATGCGCACCCGTTTCGGAGCCTCCCTCTGGGGCTACGGCGTGGTCGTTCTCTGGCCCTGCGTGCACGTCTTCATGCTGATCGCCATCTACACTTTCCAGAAGTTGGCGGCGCCTCTCGGCGACAACAGGGCCCTTTTCTTTGCAACGGGCGCGGTGCCAGTTCTAGTCTTCCAGTACATTTCGCGCGAAGTCATGAAGGCGGTGATTATGAACCGGCCGCTGACCTATTACCCGCAGGTCAAGCTGTTCGACGTGATCCTGGCCCGCATCCTCGTGGAGATCGTGACCGGCTTCCTCGCGTTGCTGGTCGTCTGCTCCATCTTGGTCGTCATAGGGACCAATCCGATTCCAGCGGACCCATTCACGGCTATGTGCGGCTACCTTGCCGCGATCGTACTTGGCATCGGGATTGGAACAATCAATGTGGCGATCATCGGCTTTTTCCCAGGCTGGCTGATCGGCTACGCACTTTTCAGCATCATCCTGTATGTATCAAGCGGAGTCATGTTCCTCCCAAGCTACATGCCCGACAAAGTATACTACTGGATGAAGTACAATCCAGCCATGCAGCTGGCAGAGTGGGTAAGATCCGCCTACTATCCCTACGCAGGCATTCAGGTAGATTATCTTTACATCATCATGTTCGGCCTGACCTGCGCCAGCATCGGCCTGTTGCTGGTCAAGCATGTCGTCAGCAAGCTTCAAGCTTGAAGAATGGAGGGTTGCGCGTTTGCCCTACAATCGCGCAACCCGCGGCCGGCACGATCCTCAGGCTGCCCCACCAGAGTTGACAGCAGGCTTCCGCGTGATCGGGACGCGAGCCTTCGGCTTCGAATTCTCCAACCGCTTCGGGCCAGGACTGTCACACGATGTCCAATGCCGTTCATGCCATCGATACGAAGTACATCCGCCGGATCCAACAGCAACAAACTGAACGATCCTGATGGAGGGTTCGGCTATGTCCGCGCAGTCCGCAATCGCCATTCTGGATGCGATGTTCGATCTGTTCAAAGAAATGGGCAGCTGCATCACCCTCGATCTCAACTGATTCGCGATCACTAGACGCCTCCAGAAGGTTCGCGCGGAAGCCGTGTGGTCGGCCGATCTCGACTTCGTCGCCGTCAAACTGAAGTCGCACGCCGCCCATTACGCCGCTACCTACCGCGAGCCCCTCGGTTCGGAGGCGATGAGAAAGAAGAACGCCGAAAGGCTCGACGAAGTCGTCCGACATTACTCGATCCTTCGCGCGCATCTGGAGCAGCAGTTACCTGCTTCCTGACGCCGTAATGATTGACGCGGTGCACATGGGCGCTTCGAGAATGGGCCGCACGCCAGCACGACACGCTGTTCAGCCGCGCCCGTAGATCAGTCGAAACCCAGTGTAGCCCAAATTCAACCCGCCCGAGCGCGCTACTCAACGCCAAGCATTGAGCCTACGTACGGTTTGAGGCATCGATCTTGTGCACGAGCGCCCGTGCGGCGACGAAGGAGGTACCGTGAGCAGTCTGAAATTCGGGACGAGCGGCTTGCGCGGTCTCGTAACCGACCTCGTCGGCGGTCCGATCGACGACCCGACGCTGGACCGGCTCGCGGGCGCGGCCCTCCAGATCGCCGAGCCAGGGCGTCATGGGGAGGAGGTGGAGACCCTACACCTAGGAGCCTGTCCGAGTAATTCCCTCGACGGCGGATCGGGAGGATGATTCACTCGGCTCATGGCCAAGGTGTTTCGCGCGTGGGACGTCGATCA
>NZ_KB911342.1:0-3025 GCF_000383455.1 Methylobacterium sp. 285MFTsu5.1
ACGCATCCACTCGGCACTCGGCTATCTTACGCCCGAGCAAGCCGAGAGGACCACGAAATGATCTCTCTGTGTCCGCGACACCGAGGGAGGATCAGTCCCGCCACCTTCAGCCGGTTCGCCTCCCATGAGGCGTCTCGGTCAGGAACGCCTTGTTCCGCCGGATACGAGTGGATCCGCGAGCCCAGATCTCGCACGATATCCCGGCTCCCCGCACGCCCAACGCCTTGGTCACCCCCCATGCGGAAACGCCTCATACGAGTCGTGTCAAGAAATTACGATCTATTTTCAATCTGACGGGAATAATCGATTTCATTCATTTTAAATGACAACATGATCTGCAACAGATGCGGTGGAATATTGTTATATTCAGAGGAAGTTTCAATGTTGACGCTTCCGATCCGCCCGCTTAGATCATAGAGCTGATCCATTATCATTCCCACTTCCGCTGAGAGTTCAGGTTTTCCGAAGACGACTTTTGCGGCTTCGAGGAAATAGGGAGCCAATTTTTTCTCGCTCTGCCACTGCCGGGCGCGGTCATCCAATGATCTGCCCAGCATGCGGAAGAATGCGGCTATCATGCCCCCGTCTTCGCTCAATAATTGCTCATACCTTCTCACCAGCACCCGATCGCCGTAGATATCTGTCCACAACTTGGTTCGATGAAAGAAATCAGCAGAATACAAATTGTCAAAATCACATAAGAAGTTCAAAAAACTCCGCTTCTCGCTGCCTTGCTGCGTTTCATGCCGGAATCTTGAAAGCAAAAATGAGAGCGGGTCTCGCACTACCGCAATTATGACTGGGTTGTATTCTGATAAAATATCCTTAAATCGGAGCATTGACATCACATCAAACTCCAATCGACAAAACTCCTCAGAAGACAGAAGTACATCCGAGTTTTTGCTCCGGTCCAAAATCGGTAAATAGTATTCCAGTATGTCGTATATATGATATTTATTATCCTGCCACGGGTACTCCTTTGCATCTACGGCCCAGGCAAACTCCGGATGTCCAAGCCAGCTACTACAGCCTTGAGGGTACTCAATACCTTCCTCTTTCAAGTACTCTCTGTGACTCGTACAGAAATCTTGTAAAGCCGTTGTTCCGGTTTTATGATATCCAACGTGCACAAAAAGAGTCATCAGATTCTCTGTCTAGCGACTGTGAAATTTACTGGCTCGGAGTCGACTTAAATTATGGCACTTGCTTGCCCTAGGTTAGCTCTGCCGAGAAGGTATCTTAACTACACAAGGAGGCATACATCGTGCTGAACATGCGCGTTGATCAAACAGGTCATCCCTAAGCCGCTGAACCGCGACATGGATAGAATCCACACGCACGTGACGCGCTGGGCCAGGGCGAACACGTGCTGCAGCCAGAGTTGCAGGCGCCACGGTACGGGACCGTCGCTAGCCCTGACGACATAGGCGACGTCGCTGGCCAGGCGCGCCAGGCAGGTCTGGTGCTCGGCCGCGTGGCAGGATTCGAGCCTTGTAGCGGTCCGAGATCCACACCGCCGACCGGCGCCCTCCATCATCGCCCGCACCACGACAGCGCCGCGTGTTGAGGAGGCCGTGTGCACTACGGCCGCGGCTGAGTGAGAGAGCCAGCGGTAGGTGTTTGAGCCCCCGATGCGCACGCCGGTCTCATCGCAGGCGACGACGTCGGCCCGGCGCAGCGTCACGACATCTACTAGGCAGCATCAGTGCATCAGGCCGCTCTGCGCTGGCACGATACGTCACGACCTCGTGAAGGTGGCCTCATCTCATCCGAAAAGTTTGGTGCTGAGATTTCTATCAACTTTGGGATGAGCGCGGCAGCGGATTGCTCGATCGTGCACCCTTCTGTCCGGACTACAAGATCAGGCTTCCCTGGAGGCTCGTAAGGGGCAGAAATGCCGGTGAAATTCGGAATCTCCCCCGCGCGAGCACGGTCGTACAGTCCTTTTGGATCTCGTGCCTCGCAGACCTCAAGCGGCGTGTCGATGAAAATCTCAAGGAACGGCACATCGCCCGCTATGCGGCGAGCCGTAGCGCGATCCTCGCTAAGCGGCGAGATAAGCGAGACAATCACAACCAAACCGGCCTCGGCCATAAGCCGGGCCGTCTCGGCTGTGCGGCGGATGTTCTCGGCGCGATCGGCGGGGCTAAAGCCGAGGTCGCAGTTGAGACCATGGCGTAAGTTGTCGCCGTCCAGCACCATCGTGCTGCGGCCGAAATGCGTCAGAGTGTAATCTACGGCGTTGGCAATGCTGGATTTTCCAGCACCTGGCAGCCCGCTAAACCAAACGATCGCTGGACGCTGCCCGAGGACGCGCCACCGCGCCACACGGGGCTGTAGCGTATGCCGCGTTAGATTGCGGTCATCGGCTTGATCAGACGGCTCGCGCATATGATCTCCAGCAGCACAACCAAAGATAGAATACACGAAAGCGTGATCGTAGGTGTGTTCCAGCTGACACAGGGCCTGCCGATTTTGACTGGCCGTTGATGAGGCGAGCTGCCTGATGCGAGCGAGCGCCGGCGCTTTAAGATTCGTCAGGTCGCGCCGACCGCGAGGCAGTCAGCCTCCGGGCGCACCAGCGCGCGGGTAGCGTGCATCGCTCGTTCTCGACCGGGCAACCCGGCGCGCTCGGCGATTTCCGTTGCAGTCGACGGTTTTGGCGTGAGCGCGGCCAGGACACGCGGCCGGATATCCTGGCCCGCTCGAACGCCGCTTGGCGAGTGGGCTTTCCCCATGGGTGCCCAGCTATCGCAGGTCATCGTTCTCGACCAGCTCGCCGCTCGCGGCTAGGCGCCACAGCTCGCGGTCCGAGAACGCCAGGTCGCCGAACTGTCAGCGATCATGCTCATCGCCGATTGGCGCCACCGGCACGCCGCTGGCCCGCAGCGCGGCGACGGCTTAAAATACCGGGTCGGCCTCGTCGCTCAGTCGGCGGACGCGTGGCTTCCTTCGCAGCCTGCGCTGCCTCGACCTCCTGATCGATGAGCGCACGACCGACGGCGCGGATCACGCCATGATGATG
>NZ_KB911343.1:0-2944 GCF_000383455.1 Methylobacterium sp. 285MFTsu5.1
TGCCTAAACCCGCCCCGCTGCCTGTCCGGTCAAACAGGGTGCACTCCACCACGCTGCTTTGAATGCGCACCATATAGAAGTAAGGCCGATACAAAGGCGTGTGGGAATATCGACACGTAGCCGAAATCAACGCAGCTTGGATGCATAAGATATTACAACAATGAGGCCACTTGGAATGTTATGTACACCTGCTCTGTTAGCGATTGGTTTTAAGATGCCAAAAAATGGAATCAGCCCAAGCCCATTTGTCATCGGGAGATATCACGATGGGTCGCAATGAATGCAAACTTCCGGCAGTCATCTCTGGGTGACCGTAAACGTAGCCGCGCAGCAATTTGGTGTCTTTCGGCGACACCCAACAAGCAGAGATGGTAGGTGCATTGGCAAGATCTTTCGCGGTTGGGCGCTGACCCACGGCAATTTCTCGCATTAACCGGATAATTGAGATCCATTTGGCGCAACCGGGCACAGGCCTTAAGGATCCATAGGGGTCCAAATCAGGCGCGCTGAAATCGACGCGCCGCCAGAGACAAATGTCGCGGCCTCGTACGCCGTGTCGAAACATATTATTGTTACCACAAGCAACAGCCTGTTGTCTCCGATCGGGCGCATAGCGCCTCTCTGCAATAATTCGTCTCTTTTTCGAGCTACCCATAGCGGCTTATCTCCCCCGTTTAAGACTTGAGATCCGGGTAGAAGCATAGTTGTTCGTCCCCGCATTGACGCCAAAGCGTGCGCTCCTCGAAACCTCATTTCATGCCGGCTCCAAGACATACCTTCGGCATCGACTCCGCGCGGCAACCCGGCGCGGCGAGCATTGATGGGTACCAGCACCGGTGGTGTTGATGCGAATAGACCAGGCGTGAGCATGCTGAAGAAGGGCCTGACGTCTTCCATGACGCTATCAGCTACTGCTAAGCTGTGATCACAGCGAGTGAAACGGTCTGCATCGTGACCGTTCGCGATTCTTGCACTTCCGCAATGCGTTATTTCATCTACGAAGCGCCGCTGTAAGATTAACCTTATAGTCTCGTTCATTACACGTTGTCCGGTTACAGCCAATATATCCCAAACAAAATCAAGGTCATCGTCTCCAGCGTGCGCAGCTAATCTTTCCTGCAACATGCCTCCTTCGCCCACGATCGCTCTGGGCTTTGATTCATCGTCGCCAAGGCCCAACAGGATATAAACTCCCGGCCCGAGCAGTGCCGGCAGTTCAAGAAGCGTATCTATGGACCAGATTGGGCTATAGAAAACTGTTGCGTCCGCCCCAATGAATTCAATCGAAATGATACCGTCGTCGCGATTCCCCTCTAAAATTCCGCGAAATGGTCGAACTCTTCTGTAAGTCATTACGAACCCTCGAAGCCATTTGCCCATCAAGCGGCATGTACCAGGTGGCGTCGCCTCTAGAATTTACCTTGTCGGCTAAAAGCAATACAGCCAAAGACAGCGGGCATTCTCGTGTGACTGCATAATTGCAGACGCGAATATTTGAATGTTTGCGACAAGATGTGTGCCAAAACGACTCAAGCAGAAGGTCTTATTGATCGCCTAAAGCGCAACAAAAGACACTTGTTTGTAGAGGCATGACCGGAGTGCTGAGTTAATTGTGCCTACAACCAGCACAAGGGGCCAAGCGAAACTTGGTCTATGCTCTAAGGCTTCAATGACACATCAAGTGCGTGTATTGGCCTGCAGCCAACGCATCGAGCGTCACCTATTTGGCAGCGCCGTAAGAGCGGCCCAAATCCGGCCACACAATGACTCGGGCTCTCGCCCCCGAATCACTCAAGAGAGCAAGACTACAGCTTTCCTCGAAGATATCAAGCGGGATCATCGCTCATTTCGTGTGGTATGACATAGATCACGGAGGCTTAGCCTGTTAAGGCGCCAACAGCTTCGCAGCGGCGGTTGGCGCTGATCTGGTTGCGGGTGTGGTGCTTAGGATCGGCCACAAAGACCGCATTTCGAGGCGTTGGCGTAGGTCCGTCTAGGGCGAGAGCCCGTTCTGTTCGCCTACGTGGGACAGCACGCGGCCTGCCCCTGGCGGCTCGCTCTGATCACTCGATTACAGTTTTCCGAGAACCTGTCCGCCCCCATGCGACCGATGCGAGGTGAGCTCGCATCAACTGGGAGTACTTGCTCGGCCTCGACTTGACCGACGCCGGCTTCGATGCCTCGGTTCTGAGTGAGTTCCGCTCCCGTGTGGCGGCTGGCGGCACCGAGGCCTTGCTGTACGACACCCTGCTCACGGGCGGTCCGCAGCCTCAACCCCCTCGGCTGCGCCATCGAGGCCTTACCGGCTCCCCTGAACGCTCTGGCGCTCTCCAGACCGGACCAGCTGCAGCTTCGTACCGATTTGAGCTGGATGAAGCGCTACGTCCATCCCATCACCGACTTCCGTATCCAGCACGGCCAGACGGGGCGCCGCGAGTGCGCTGAAGCGGTTGGGAGGACGGGCATCAGCTTCTTGCAGCTGTCGACATGCCAAAGCTGCGCCGAACGGGCTGCGCAATGTCCCCGCCGTAATGGCCTACCGCAGCGCTTGGCTGCAGAACTTCCACGTCGCCGAACCATCCGCTGGCGGATCGGAGGCCAAGGGCATCCCGACGGCTTTGGCGATGATCGCCTCACCCCACGATCGGGACGTGCACTACGCCAGGAAGCGCGCGACCACCGGGATAGGCAACAAAGTTGACCTGACCGAGACCTGCGGTGACGTCTGGCCGCCGCTGATCGTCCACGTCGCGACAGCACCAGCCCCGGTCGTGGACCGGGCGGTGCCTACCCCGTTGCATGCGGCACTGACGTTGGAGGACCTGGAGTGCACCCTGTTTGACCGGACAGACAGGCAGCGGGGCGGGTTTAGGCAGTCCGGCTGAGGTACTCTCGGGGCGAGAGCATGCGCAGGCCGGAGTGCGGGTGGATCGTGTTGTAGTCC
>NZ_KB911344.1:0-2384 GCF_000383455.1 Methylobacterium sp. 285MFTsu5.1
CGATGGGCGACCCGAGATGAAGCGCGGCGCGATCTGTTCGCCTACATCGAGGGCTACTACAATCGGCAACGCATCCACTCGGCACTCGGCTATCTCACGCCCGAGCAAGCCGAGAGGACCGCAAAATGATCTCCCTGTGTCCGCGACACCGAGGGAGGATCATCTGGCGTCGCGAGGGGCTAAAAGTCCCCAACCGACATAAGCCCCGCAGCCGCCTGTGGCTGAACGACGGCTCGTGCGTGCGCCTGCGCCCGCTCCACCGCAACCACGTCTGGAGCTTTGACTTCGTGCAGGCCCAGACCCACGACGGCCGGAGCCTGCGCATCCTGACGCTGATCGACGAGCACAGCCGGACCTGCGTCGCGCTGAAGGTGGCGCGGCGCATCAACAGCGTCGGCGTGATCGAGGCTTTGGCCGGTGCGATGTGCCTGCACGGCATCCCCGAGCACATCCGCTGTGACAATGGACCTGAGATGATCTCAAAGGCGCTGCGCAAATGGGTCGCCAAAGCTGGCTCGCAGATCCAGTACATCGCACCCGGCTCGCCGTGGGAGAACGGGTACTGTGAGAGCTTCAACGGCAAGCTGCGCGACGAGTGCCTGCGCCAGGAGATCTTCTACTCGCTGAAGGAGGCGCAGATCGTGATCGGTCTATGGCAATCGACCTACAACCGCGTCCGACCGCATTCGTCGCTGGGCTATCGGCCGCCCGCGCCTGTCAGCTACCCGGGTCTGGCCTTCCGGCTACCCATGGCCGCGACCATGCAGTAGCCTCTCAATCGGGTCGGTCCAAAATACCGGTCAGATCAAGGGCAACGGTCAGTGCCGTGCTTCAGGTTTCGGCCTCTGCCAAGCATCGACAAAGCCGAATCTCTTGCGTTGATATTTGCTCGGTGAATTATGCCCGAGAGGTACCACTGAAGGCTCAAGTGCATGAAAGGGATATGTTATGGAGAAGATCAAGCTTAGAATTAACCCGTTAGATTGGTTGATTGCTGCGCCTAACGGTTGCAGCAAGGCAAGAGCTTCGGAGATTCTCGCGACTTTTTCTAGCCCGCCTCATGTCTACAAATTCACGGGCCCGGGAGAATTGTTGCGTGGAACAGGAACGGACAGCACAGGAAAGCAAGCGTTTGCCTACGGTGGCGGATATTGGGTTGATGGGTCCGTTATCTCTCAAATTGACGCGAATTTGAGCCAATACACAGGTTGGCTGTCCGCCAAGGAGCTACAGCAAAGCGCCAGAGCAAAGTACCGGGCGGGCTCTGCTGTTTGCGAGGATTGGAACGATTTCTCTCAATTTCACAAGATGAAAATTCCCACAGGAGAAACGTTCGAAGGATTAGCGGGTGCGATCAAATCGCAACCAATTCGCTCCAAAATGAATAAAAATGATCCGAAAACACCGATGTTGATGGGAGGGTTTGAACAGGTTTATCTGAAAGTGCGTAATCCGTTTTGGATCTATGAAGCAGCCCCTCTCTAGGTCGCGGACTCATTAAGCTCGCAGCCAGACCCGCACGGCTGCGAGCTTGACGCTGGCGAGGAAGTTGTCGGGATCCTTGTCGTAGCGCGTGGCGACGGCGCGGAAGTGCTTGATCTTGCTGAAGAAGCGCTCGACCAGATTGCGGTACTTGTCCAGGAACGGGCTGAAGGCCGGCACTCGCTTGCGGTTGGGCATCGGCCTGACGTTCGCCCACGCGCCCTGCTCAGCCATCCGGGCGCGTAACGCGTCGCTGTCGTAGGCTCGGTCGCCCAGCAGGATCTGACCCGTGCCAAGCCCGCCCAGCATGTCGGCCGCCGAACGCCCGTCATGGGCTTGGCCTTCCGTGATCTTGAGTGCGACGGGACGGCCCTCGGCATCCACCAGCGCGTGGATCTTGCTCGTCAGGCCGCCGCGCGAGCGACCCATGCCACCGGATCGGCCGTCTTTTTTTGGGCGCAGGCGGCATGCTGGTGAACCCGCACGCTGGTGGCGTCGATCATCTGCAGGTCGCCGTCGTAAGCCTTTGACACCGCGTCTAGAAGCCGATCCCAGATACCGCGCTTGCGCCAGCGCCGGAAGCGGTTGCCGCAGGTCATATGCGGGCCGTAGCGCGCCGGAATGTCGGCCCAGGGCGCGCCCGTGCGCAGCCGCCAGAAGATCCCGTTGAGCACCCGCCGGTCATCCACCTGTACCGCCTGCGGATTGTGAGACACCGATCTGAAGCCTACGCGGCGATGGCCGCGGGTGGAAGCTGCGCGGCGCGGAAATCGGCCGGTGGCCGGAACCCGTGTCGCTCGATCAGCCACGTCTCATTGTAGAGATCCCGGAACGCCAGCAGGGCGTGGCGCAGATCCTCGACCGTATCGAAGTGCTCGACCCACAACAGGTTCTCCTTGAGG
>NZ_KB911345.1:0-2253 GCF_000383455.1 Methylobacterium sp. 285MFTsu5.1
GACGATCACGCCGCCGCCGGCCCCCAAGCGCCGCGGTCGTCCGCCAATGCGTCACGAGCCCGACCCCAATGCGGCCTGACCCACGGGAGTGGGGACTTTTGCTTCGGCGGATCTGAGGACGATGCACTCGGCGTTGACACGTATCGTCCGCAGACCAAAAGGCGAAATCTAGCCACAAGGTCGCAAGTCCCGTTTCAGCGCGGTCCGTTGCCGAGCGGGCACGGCGAAGCGCGGAACACGCGACTCACGAGGCTGAAAAAACCCTCGCCGTTCAACGGCGGCGATGACGTGTGAGGCGTTTACAGGGAAGTCGAGGCCGCGCGATGAGCTCTCAGTATCCTACACCAAGCGGGAGGAAAATCGGCGCGAGAAGCTCGTTCGAGCGACGGTAGGTAGCCATAGCCACCCGTGTCGGAGCTGGCGCCGCCTCCTTTGTGACCCGCTGCGTCGCCACGAGATTGTCCAGTTGCACCGCGCGATCTGTAAGATAAGCGGTCACGTTCGAGAAGCAGCGAACGGCTCGGGCATACTGACGAGCCGCCTCCAAGGGTTGACAGACTTGAGTCATGTACCGCTTGGCAACCGTCAAGCGTACTGGGTCGACGACCTCGTTCTGTGCCATGGCTGAGCCGGAGCCGAGAACCACGATAGCGCACGCACACGCGACACCAAAAATGCGCACAGCCCGTATCATTGTTCGACCTCCTCCGAACGACGGTTCGAGTGCGGCTGAGCTCATGAATTGATACACCATCACTTCAGCTCTTCCGCTTCGCCTGTCTGGCACCGTCCATCCCAGAACCCACTCTAGTAATGCGCCGAAGCATTGACAATGGCTGAACAGATTCGTGCAACCTATTTCCGGCTGGGGCGCGAGTTTGAGTAATTTCCATCGCGGGCCTCGCTGAGCGCTGAATACAGCATTTTTGAGGCCCGACCGAATATCTCACTAAGCGGCTTATAGGCTCCGCGGTGGTTAATTTCATTCTAGAGCTGCGGGCCAAAAGAATTTTTTATCATAAGTCTTGTGATGATGTTGCTTTCACATAATCGGAGCGGCCTCAAAGATATGAGGCGACCGACTCGAGCCCCATAGAGCGTGCCTTATTGCGGATCTGGGCCTTCTGATCTTCACGAAGAAGTCCGATCAGCGGTCGCGCTGCAGAATAAATGCGGAATGTCGTGCCTGAGAAGGCATCTGCGGTGTTTTGGCCGGCCCGTGCCAGCGCCATCTGCTGCGCACCGATCTCGGTCAGAACCGCCTCGACCGGCGGCCAGTAAGCCTCCTGCTCCGTCGTCAGTCGCAGAGAGAGCTTGAGCCGTCGGATCTCGGACGGAGTCAGCAGATCTTTGTAATGTGGGTTTTGCGCGGGAGCGGGAGACTGCCGCGCTTTATGAGATTGTGGCCGCGGCGGACTCGCCGTCGAGCTCTGCGGAAGCGCCGCAAATTCACTACGCGAGACACGTGAAGGGGGTGATACCTGCTTGGGCTGCTCGGACGCGAGCGAGTTCAGCGCGGCGGCCGCTCTTACCGCCTCGACCGTCTTCTCCTCGATTAACACGGTCTCCCGCGCTTCAGGCACGATGGGCGGTGGCGCCGTCTGGAGTGCGGTCTGGGCAGCCGTGTCCGCAAGAAAGATGCTCTTTGGCGGCTCGACAACTGGATTGGTAGGGAGGACACTGACAAGCCCGAAGGCTCCCAGTCCAACCAAAACCAAGAAAAAAATCACCCTCGACAGATTTACTAAAGCCGACAGCAAGCGTGGCATCGCTCCCCGCCAATCCTTGAGTCGACGACTCGCTATCATATGCGCGTCATTTGAAATTTGTACAGCGGCCCATACAGCTTAATTAAACAGCACCATGTCATCGCGCGACAAAACGCGAGCCTGTATCTATGCACGCTGAAGATCGAGCATCTTCAGCGTGAAGCTCCAAGAACGTTAGCACAAGTTTGATGTTTCGTCGTTGCTTAATTGCAACACTCCCAATTTTATCTGCCAATTGCGCGGCTTACTTTCATTTTCATGGACGCAGATGTCCCACCATCGCTTGGGTTCCACGGGAGTTCTCAATTCCCCCGGTGTTAGGGGGTCTTGGGGCAGGAGCCGAGCGGTGACGATGAGCCGGTGTGTACCGGCATGCAGTGGAAGTACCTGCTGATCCTCCCTCGGTGTCGCGGACACAGAGAGATCATTTCGTGGTCCTCTCGGCTTGCTCGGGCGTAAGATAGCCGAGTGCCGAGTGGATGCG
>NZ_KB911346.1:0-2175 GCF_000383455.1 Methylobacterium sp. 285MFTsu5.1
CGAGGGCCATCCGCAACGGCACCTCGATGATCTGCTGCCATGGGCTTACCAGCCAACGCCAGCCCTCAAAGCCGTGGCCTGAGGACAGCGCTTACTCTTCAAGCGCCACGGCATCACGCGCAAAAAACACTGACCACGCCGCCGAGCAGGAGCGGGAAGACGTGAAGGCCGCGCGCCTGTCCTGGTTAGACGGCCAGCTCGATCTCGACCCGAACAAGCTCGCGTTCCTCGACGAGACCGCCACCAACACGAAGATGGTCCGCCGCTATGGGCGAGCCACGCGCGGCGAACGCTGCCGGGTGGCGGTGCCGTTCGGCCACTGGAAAACCATCACGGTCACTGCCGGTCTGCGCACCAGCGGCCTGACAGCCACCGCACTCTTCGATGGACCGATGACTGGCGCTCGCTTTCGTGGCTATGTCGAACAAACCCTCGTCCCAGCCCTCAGGCCCGGCGACACGGTCGTGCTCGACAACCTGCCCGCCCACAAGGTCAGCGGCATCCGCGAGTGCATTGAGGCGGCGGGAGCGAGGCTGCTCTATCTCCCGGCCTATTCCCCCGACTTCAACCCGATTGAACGCGCCTTCGCCAAGCTCAAGGCCATTCTTCGTGCCGAGGCTGCTCGCACGATCAGCCACCACTGGGACACTATCCGACGAGCCTTCAGACGCTTCACGCCAGCCGAATGCCGCCGCTATCTCGCCGCCGCAGGCTACGACGCATATGATCCAACATGATCGGATGCCGATCTAGCCAATAACTGAAACAGTTCAGCTCGGGAGGCGCGTCGATGCAGAAATTAAAAACCACAAGCTGCGCGGCACTATACGTAGTGTTGTGAAGCAAGCCAATACGCGATGCGCTTGAGGCAACACCGAGAGTTGCACGAATACCGCGCCCGCACATGACACACGATCTAGATTAAAAAACCACCTCAGCTTCAACATCTAGTATTCCGCCTTGGCCGGCGAAGAATATGGCAGGCCGGCCAACTGTGAGCTCGGACGACAGCGCAAAATCAAGTTCAATGCTTTCACTCGTGCTGTAATCTGTAAGGATCGTGGTTGCCATGGATATGGATGCGCCGTCGAACACGGGCAAATGCTCCACCAAGCTGACCTTCGGCACAACGGCCATAGTGGGCGACAGGGGCATGCCGCATCGCGCGGCCATATCTACGGTGCAGACCACGCCGCGCAGCGGCGGTTTGGCTATGCGGCGGAAGTACCGCCCACATCGGATCGCTTCGTCGTCGCGTCGCTCAAACACCGTCGGCGTCGAACCGGGCTCGAGCTGTGCGAGGCGCAGCGACACCGGTGGGCCGCCAGACCGACAGCTGAACTCTACGATGGCATTCGTCCCAGCCGGTATATCTGAAGCGACCACCTGACCAGACTCGAAGACTGGCGTGGTATCGGAGACCACGATGCGTCCGATCGCATCGCCCTGCCATGATAAGCAATAGCGGCCGCCCTCTAAGAGGTAGAGCGCGCCCTCGACGTCCTGCCGCACGGTCCCTTTGCCGATATGCATCGTCGTGTCGCCGTTGGCTGCCGTTACGCAAGCCGCGGTGCAGCCTGCCGGTCCCGCTTTCCAGCGATCCCGGATGAACGCGCCCGGCGGGTACACCGTCGGAGCGTTCGACGCACCCCGCTGATTGATGAAAAAATTCCCGTTGACGAGTCGATTGCGGAAAGAGATAGCTGCAGCACCGTTTAGCCCCAGACTGAACAGCAAATGTGCGATTGTGCTGCGGTGACTCATAGATCCGATCGTGCGCATTGTTGGCTCACGCCCAAGTGGACGAACGCAGGTAGAATGGTCAAGCCTTTGATCCTCCCTCGTCTTCGCGGTTCTCCCGCACTTTGTGTGGATCAGGCAGCGAGGAGCACGCGGCGACGGAGGAGTGCCAAGCTGGCGCGGCCGTACATGATACGTTTAAGCATCTTCAGCCGACTGATCTGCCCTTCGGCCTGCGCGTTGCTCCAAACGTCGTTAGCGCCGCCCGAACCGCCGGCCCGTCCTGCGCGAAGCCAGCCGCGAAGGTCTCCAATATCGCGACGCCGCAGGTGCGCGTCTCAGAGCCCGTCCGGTAAGGGTCTGAGGCGGGGTTGAGTGGCCGGGATGGCGATGATTCCAGGAGGGTGCTGAAGCCTGACCTGGAAGCGCCATGTG
>NZ_KB911347.1:0-1901 GCF_000383455.1 Methylobacterium sp. 285MFTsu5.1
CATCATCATGGCGTGATCCGCGCCGTCGGTCGTGCGCTCATCGATCAGGAGGTCGAGGCAGCGCAGGCTGCGAAGGAAGCCACGCGTCCGCCGACGGTGATCGAGGTTCGGAAGCGGACGACGCACGCGCTAGCGCGGCTTGAGAATGCGCAATTCGACCATGCCGGCCCGGGTCTTCCGGTCTCGGTCACAGTAGCCACTGCGCTTGACCAACCGCTCTACGCCCTTCTCACTGCGAGTCACCCCAGTCAGGCCGCCCACATCCAGCCCCATCAGGTGTTCGGCCGCAACGCCGATTATCTCGCGCGGGAGATCTGTGTCGGCGCTCTTCTCCATGAGCTCGCACAGGGCCATCGTCTCCTCGGTCAACGGAGGTCTCTCGGGTTCGGAGTTGGCGCTCGCAACCCGACCCTGCCCGGCAACCGCCGATGACTGCCCCGCGAGGAACCTCGGCCGCCACAGCCCTGTGGAAGGCGAGCGCGCGGGCTTCCTCGCTACCGTCAAATTTCACCACCATTATGGACATGACCATCAGCGCCGAGGGCCGGCAGCCACAGTCGCGTGTGGGGACTGGATGGTCGACCACGCCTTCGGCTACACACGTTGCGAAAGATCTACCGCTTGGGATGCACCGAATGAGACTTGTTCAGATAACATCGCCTGAAGGGGCAGTTTCATTATTGAATGTCGATCAAATTAAGATCATCATCCCATTCGGAGATGGCAATGGCTGTACAATACAAATGACTGGGGATCCAGATTGGAAGAAATATAAATGCGGCTTGAATTACCATTATTTTATTGAACATCTTAAAAATTTCAGCGTTAATATTTGCTATCCAACGGATGATTTGCCGGCCAAAGTGGAGGCAGGTGATCTCAATGTTGAAGTGGAAACGCGGCATGAAACCGACCATCATCTATCGATGATTGAAGATTTGTCCAATCAGGTCGAAGCGGAGCGGTCGCGGGCTCTGGGATTTCGGATTGTTCTTTGTTCTGTCTTGACCAGTATTGGGCGCAGATCGCTCGATGCGAAAAGATTTTCATCGATAATAGCAAAGGCGATTGAGGACGTTCCCAGCAGTGGGCCGTCATCGTCTCGAAGTGAGGTACTTCAATTGGGCGAGCAAATGGTACTTCGTAGCGCAGGTAGGTGATACTGATCCTCTCCTGATTTCGCGGAAACGGGGAGTTTCAGCTCGTAATCCGTTCGGCCTGCTCGAGCGTGAGATAGCCGAGTGTCGCCGCCCGCGCCCTAAAGCTCGCTTGACTATGCTGTATCGCTTGACGGACTGCCGCTGCCGTCGTGGCGCTCCCGTGCCGAACCTGGCCCATACGGCGTTCCTCCACTCGCGTGAGGAAATTGCACCATCAACCGCCCGGGTCAAACATCTAGAGCGGTCACCGATCGAATTGAATCGTTTAGGGTTTCGGCCGCGGCGGTGATGTGATTCGATGCGCGGCTTTCCGAGGAGGAGAGCTGATGGCGTCTGCCCTGTCCGTTGATCTGCGCGAGCGTGTCGTGGCCGCGATCGAGGCGGGGGCTTCGCGCCGGGAGGCAACGCGGCGCTTCGAGGTCAGCACGGCCAGCGCCGTGCGCTGGCACGGGACCTTCGTTCAGGAGGGTCGGACACAGGCCAAGCCGATGGGCGGCGATCAACGCTCGCACACCATCGAGGCACAGGCCGACCTGATCCGGCAGACCTACGAAGCGCAGCCCGAGCTGTTCCTGCATGAGTTGTGCGACCGTCTGGCCGAACTGGGTCTGCGGGTTGGGGTCAGCAGCCTGTACCGCTTCTTCAAGGTATGCGATGTTTAGAGCCCACCTTTCGCTGGCCGGCGTAGAGGATGATGCTGACGGCCCCTGGATGGGATCGTTTTGTGTCTATGGCCGAGCA
>NZ_KB911348.1:0-1820 GCF_000383455.1 Methylobacterium sp. 285MFTsu5.1
GCTCGCGAACCTCAGGGGAAAAGGGTGGGGTATGCTTCGTCATGGCTCCAGTCTCTCAAGAGTTGGAGCCTCCGAAAATCCCGGGGCGATTCACAGCGACACGGCGATCAGCTGGGTGAAGTCGGCGTTGCGCGCGTCCTGGCAGTGCGGCAGCTGGGCGTCGATGTCGATGATGGTCGCGTCGATCAGCCGGGTGGTGAAGAAGTGCTCCTGCTTGCCGGCCGAGCTGGTGCGGAACCACTTGACCTCGACCTTGGTCAGCATCTCGCCCGAGGTGAGCGCGTTGTACAGGAGCGGGGTCGCCTTGTTCAGCGGCGCGGTGAACTTGAACGGCAGGTGGACGCGCTGGCCCGAGGGCTGGCCCGACTGCGGGTCGCGCGGGATGGTGACGCGGTGTTCGATCGCCTGGACGAGGATCTCGTTCTCGTGGCCCTCCTGCCAGATGTTGCCCACGGAGGCTTCGGTGAAGGCACCCTGGGTGATGTTGCCCTGGGTGGCGCCCTCGATCGAGATATAGGCGGGTGTCGGCATGGTCTTCCCCGATGATCCGGGGCCGGTGGTGGTCGATCCGCAGGTCCGGTTAGATTATGCCCGGTGTTCTGCGCTGTGTTCCGGCCTCGCGGGGAATACATGGCAGAGTTCGTGCCAAGCCGTTCTGGGGCGAAATTATTTTTTCTTTTTCAGCTCAAGCGCCTGATCTATCAGGTGGATCGTTTTATCCTCTGAATCGGGTCTTCAGGCGCGTCCATCAGCGGTTGATATTTTTGGCCAAGAATGGCCAAGGGCTTGGCCAAAAATGGCCGAACTTTTTAAGTGGTTCAAGCGACTGTGGCAGCTAGTGAAATCAATACGGTCCGAATTGGAACAGGTCCAAGGAATGGCTAAGCCCTTGATAACGCTCGATCGGGACGTTTGGCCAGAAATGGCCGAACCATCCGGACGGTTGGTAAGGAAAATGGCCTGATGTCCGTTGTCAGATGATTTGAGACGATTTGGGACCCTCAGGAAGGGAGGCTCTGGTCCACCTGGGTTGAGAGGTTAGGCAGCCTGCGCGTGGTGGCGCAAGCGGCGGTCCATAAGGGTCTGGCGCTTGATCCGCGCCCGCTCCTGCAGGATGGCTTCGCCGCGGCCGAAGTAGACGTCGGCGGGGGTGAGGTTGCCCAGGCTCTCGTGAGCCCGAGCTTGGTTGTAAGGCTCGACGAAGGCGGCAACCCGCGCCTCCAGCTCGCCGGGCAGGTCGGCGTGTTCGAGCCGGATGCGGTTCTTGAGCGTCGGGTGCCAACGCTCGATCTGACCCTGCGTCTGAGGATGGCGGGGCGCACCGCGGATGTGGGTCATGCCCCGGCTGCCGAGCCAGTCGGCGAGATCCCCCGCGACGTAGCTCGGCCCGTTGTCGGAGAGCCGCCGAGGCCGCTGACCACGTGCACGTGGTCGAGCCCGGCGGCTGCCAGCGCGCGGTCGAGCGTGGCGGTGACGTCGCTGGCCTGCATCGTCGCGCACAGCTTCCACACCACGATGTAGCGCGAGAAGTCATCCAGCACGGTCGAGAGGTCGTACCAGCCCCAGCCGAGCACCTTCATGTCAGGCGACACGGCAAACTGACCCCCTGACGCCATGAGGACCTGACCCCCTCGATGAGCGAGGAGGTCGAGATGATCAGGAACGAAGATCAGGCTCTTCAGCGGACGGACGATCCGCGGAGGGCCGAGATGAAGACGCCGGACGACGTATCGGCGATGGTGCGGCTGAAGGCGCTGGGCTGGGGTGCCAAGCGGATCGCGACCGAGCTCGGCTGTTCGAAGAACACGGTCAAGCACTGG
>NZ_KB911349.1:0-1734 GCF_000383455.1 Methylobacterium sp. 285MFTsu5.1
GACGATCACGCCGCCGCCGGCCCCCAAGCGCCGCGGTCGTCCGCCAATGCGTCACGAGCCCGACCCCAATGCGGCCTGACCCACGGGAGTGGGGATTTTTGCTTCGGCGGATCTGAGGATGATGCACTCGGCGTTGACAGGCGCCGAGCGTGCGCGCGATCGTCTTGATCGCCACGCCCTCACCGTGCAGGCGTAGCGCCGCCTCGCAGCGCTGTCGTCGCCGGCTGCCCCCGTGCCCATTATCCTGCTCCGGAGGCAGGTCAGCAGGAGCGAGCGCGACCATGGCGGCTGGAGCGTCTTGGAACGCTGCCTGGCGGGCGGCCTCCCGGATTTCTGCCTGATGCCGCTCGACGCGTGAACGCAGCGCCTCGGAAGCGTTGGCGAGAAGGTGCCAGCGGTCCGCGACCTGGATCGCCTGCGGCGCGCCGAGCCGCGCAGCCTCGGCGTACGGCCCCGCTCGATCCCGGCTGACGACGGCGATGCCGGGATGCGCAGCAAGCCAATCCCGCACGGGCTCGCAGGCGCGGCCGGGCAGGAGATCAAGGACGCGACCCCGTTCCAGATCGCAGACGATCGTGCCGTAGCGCCGGCCCCGCCGCCAAGCCCAGTCGTCGATCCCGACCACACGCGCGGACGCGCACCCTGCGCTCTTGCAACGGCGGATCAGCCGCAGGACGGTGTCGCCGCTGACCGGCATGGCAAGCCGTCGCGACAAGCGGGCGCCGGCCTCGCCGCCGAGCGCCATGCCGATATCGGTCTGCGCCTCGGCCAAGCGATCGCTGCGCTGTGCCCTCGCACGGGCGAGGCCGGGAACAGGCTCGGCAAAGATGCGGCCCGGACAATGGCTGCAGCGGAAGCGGCGCACCTTCACCCGCCACGTGACCGAGCGATCCTGCCAGGGCAGGTCCTTCAGGGTTCGCCAGTACGAGCTATGCACCCGGGCCGACCATCGCCCACACTGCGGGCAGGCTGCGCGGGCTGCGGTCGTCCTGGCCGTGATCGTCAGCGCATCGGCGTTCAGCGCAAGCTCGTCGACCTGCACACCTTCTGAAACCGAGGGCAATAACGGGTTCGAGATCCGCATCGCGCTCTCCCTCCGCCACCCCAGGGATCAACGCTTCACAAGGCGCTCAGCACCGAACCTGCGGAAGAACCAGTTTGCCTTGTCGCCTGACAACGACGAGACCACCGCCTCGGCGGTGGCCTTCCTGACAGACGCCCTTGGGGCTTTTCCGTTCAAGGTCACGCACGTGCTCACTGACCGCGGCTCCTGCCTTACGGCCGATGCGTTCGAGGACGCCTGCGAGCGGCACGGTGTGCAGCATCGCAAGACGCGCCCCTACACACCCAAAACAAACGGCATGGTCGAGCGCTTCAACGGCCGCGTCCAGCGGGAGGTGCTCGGCATCACGCTCTATAGCCACGCCGACCTGGAGATCGTGCTGCGCGGCTTCAACGCCGCCTACACCGGCCGCCGGCAGCGCGTGCTGAACGGGCTCTCGCCCGAAATGGTGCTGCGTCAGCGTCTGGAAGCCGATCCCGCATTGGCCAACCCAACCTACAGACCACCCAGTCCCCGTCTCATCAAACAAGCCCTCCGCATCGTTGAAGATGCTATGGAGGTCTCACATCCAGACAGCTAGGAGCCTGTCCGAGTAATTCCCTCGACGGCGGATCGGGAGGATGATTCACTCGGCTCATGGCCAAGGTGTTTCGCGCGTGGGACGTCGATCA
>NZ_KB911350.1:0-1711 GCF_000383455.1 Methylobacterium sp. 285MFTsu5.1
TGTCAAACGGCATTGGAACGGGACCCCGGATCGGCTTCCAATCGGGACCCCATCGTGAGCGTGGCGTGACGCCCCTGGTCAGCCCGGCGGAGCGGGTCGGGGTAGCGCAGCCGGGCTGAGCAGGGATCCTGGAGGCGCGGGGTACGAGCCGACCTCAGGCGCGGTTCTTGAAGCGCCAGCTCTCGTTGCCGGTCTCGACGATCTCGCAGTGATGTGTGAGCCGGTCGAGCAACGCCGTGGTCATCTTGGCGTCGCCGGCAAACACGCTCGGCCACTCACCGAAGGCGAGGTTGGTGGAGACCACGATCGAGGTGGTCTCGTAGAGACGGCTGATCAGGTGGAACAGCAGCTGCCCGCCCGACTGCGCGAACGGCAGATAGCCGAGCTCGTCCAGCACCACGAGGTCGAGCCTGGCGAGATGGTCCGCGATGCGGCCCTGCCGGCCGGCACGCGCCTCGGCTTCGAGCCGATTGACGAGGTCGACCACGTTGTAGAACCGGGCTCGTGCCCCGTCTCGGATGCAGGCCCGGGCGATCGCGATGGCGAGATGGGTCTTGCCCGTGCCGGTGCCGCCGACCAGCACGACGTTGCGCTGATGGGCCAGGAACTCGCCGCCAGCGAGGTCGCGCACCAGGATCTCGTTGATCGGAGTGCCATCGAAGGCGAACTCGGCGATGTCCTTGGCCAGGGGCAGCTTGGCGATCGTCATCTGGTAGCGGATCGAGCGCGCCTGCTTCTCGCTGATCTCGGCCTGAAGCAGGTCGCCGACGATCTGCTGCGGCTCGTGGGTTCGCTTCACCGCAACCTTGATGATCTCGTCGTAGGCAGCCTTCATCCCGAACAACTTCAACTCGCCCATGGTGGCGAGGATGTGCTGACGTTCCATCATGGGGCTCTCCTCAGGCTGTCGTAGCGGGCGCAGTCGGCGACGGGCTCATGGCGGAGCCGCAGACCCTCGGGCGTCAGGAGGGTCACCGGTGCGATGGGCTCGCGCTGGCGAGCCAGGATGTTGAGGATGACGTCGGCCGAGTGCACGCCCTCGCGCAGCGCCTCGGCGCAGGCGGCCTCCACCGCGGGCAGGCCATCGCCGAGCACGGCGGTCAGGATCTCGACCATCTGCCGGTCACCGTCGGCAGAGCCGGCGAGCTTGCGCCGGACCCGGTCGAGGGCGGCGGGCAGGACCCAGTCCTTGAACGGTGCGCCGTTGCGCAGCGCGCCGGGCTTGCGGGCCAGCACGGGGACGTAGTGCCAGGGATCGAACACCGTCTGGTTGCGGCCGAAGACGCGGGCGTGCTCGGCGACGATGCGGCCGTCCTGCCGGATCTCGACGCGCTCGGCATAGGCTCGCACCTCAGCCGGACGGCCGATGGCCGAGGCGGCCACCGAGTAGCGGTTGTTGTCGAAGCGCACGAGGCAGGTCGAGGACACCGAGGCGGTGACGGCGTGGAAGCCGTCGAAGCGACCGGCATAGGGTACCAGCGCCGCTCGCTCGGCCTCGAAGGCCTGCCACACGGTCATATCCGACTGCTCGGGATGCGGGTGGGCCTTGGCGTAGGCGATCACCCCATCGAGCAGCAGGGCGTTCAGCTCGTCGTAGCTCTTCACCCGGACGCGCGGGGTGAACAGCCGCTCGCGCACCAGCCCGACCTGGTTCTCGACCTGGCCCTTCTCCCAGCCCGAGGCCGGGGTGCAGGCCACCGGCTCGACGAGG
>NZ_KB911351.1:0-1651 GCF_000383455.1 Methylobacterium sp. 285MFTsu5.1
CCCCTTCACCGCCTGACCAATCCGATAAGGTCAAACGATACACGGCATCCGTCACCATCCGCTGGCCGGGGAATGTTCGCCCCGTTCCCATCGACTACGCCTTTCGGCCTCGCCTTAGGGGCCGGCTAACCCTGCGCAGATTAACTTTACGCAGGAACCCTTGGACTTTCGGCGAGAGTGTCTTTCACACTCTTTGTCGTTACTCATGTCAGCATTCGCACTTCCCATACCTCCACGGCCCCTCACAGGTACCGCTTCGCAGGCCTAGGGAACGCTCCGCTACCGCGCATCAAAGATGCACCCGAAGCTTCGGCTCGTGGCTTGAGCCCCGTTACATTTTCGGCGCAGGACCCCTTATTTAGACCAGTGAGCTGTTACGCTTTCTTTAAAGGATGGCTGCTTCTAAGCCAACCTCCTGGTTGTTTTGGGAGTCCCACATCCTTTCCCACTTAGCCACGAATTGGGGGCCTTAGCTGTCGGTCAGGGTTGTTTCCCTCTCCACGACGGACGTTAGCACCCGCCGTGTGTCTCCCGAGCAGTACTCTCACGTATTCGGAGTTTGGTTGGGTTTGGTACCGCTGTGGGCGGCCCTAGCCCATCCAGTGCTCTACCCCGTGAGGTATTCACTCGAGGCGCTACCTAAATAGCTTTCGCGGAGAACCAGCTATTTCCGAGTTTGATTGGCCTTTCACCCCTAGCCACACGTCATCCAAGACCTTTTCAACGGGCACTGGTTCGGACCTCCAGTGGGTGTTACCCCACCTTCATCCTGCACATGGCTAGATCACTCGGTTTCGGGTCTAAAGCCACGAACTGAACGCCCTGTTCAGACTCGCTTTCGCTGCGCCTCCACCTATCGGCTTAAGCTCGCTCGTAACTTTAAGTCGCTGACCCATTATACAAAAGGTACGCGGTCACCCAGGACGAACCTTGGGCTCCCACTGTTTGTAAGCATCCGGTTTCAGGTGCTGTTTCACTCCCCTCGTCGGGGTGCTTTTCACCTTTCCCTCACGGTACTGGTTCGCTATCGGTCGCTGAGGAGTACTTAGGCTTGGAGGGTGGTCCCCCCATGTTCAGACAGGATTTCACGTGTCCCGCCCTACTCGAGTCCTGTGTATCGTCCGTCCCGTACGGGGCTGTCACCCATCGCGCCGGCCTTTCCAGACCGTTCCGGTAAACTCAACACAGGCACTGGCCTGATCCGCGTTCGCTCGCCACTACTGACGGAGTCTCGTTGATGTCCTTTCCTCCGGGTACTGAGATGTTTCAGTTCCCCGGGTTCGCTTCAAACCCCTATGAATTCAGGATTTGATACCTTCATGTGACCAACCGTATGAGAGCCGCAGGTGACGTGAGTCACATGCAGCCGCCATACGGAAGGTCGAAGGTGGGTTTCCCCATTCGGAAATCCCTGGATCAAAGCTCGTTCGCAGCTCCCCAAGGCTTATCGCAGCGTACCACGTCCTTCATCGCCTCTCAGCGCCAAGGCATCCACCGAATGCTCTTAAGGCACTTGATCGCTCTCGTGATCGATGTCCGTCGCTGATCCGACAGCCGTAAGGCTGGCTGATCAGCGCGACACGGTCACAAAAAGACCAGTGATCAGATCGTTTCCGATCCGATCACCGTATGCTTGCCGAACATGACCGCC
>NZ_KB911352.1:0-1623 GCF_000383455.1 Methylobacterium sp. 285MFTsu5.1
TGGCGCAGGTCCGCGACGGGGCCGTGGCGCAGGAGGTCGTGGCTGAGGTCGGGCTGGGGCAGGGCGCGGCGGGCTTCCTTGACCCGGCAGAGAGCAGCACCGAGGGCGTGGCCGCGGGCGTCGTCGTCCGGCGGCAGGTCCGGCTCGCCGCCGAGGGGGTCGAGCCGCAGCGGCACCAGCGTGGTGAACCAGCCCACCGTCCGGCTCTGGTCGTGGCGGGGCAGGGTCGGGCCGTCCTGCGCGTCGGAGAGGGGTTCGGGGAAGGGTTCTGAGAGGGGTTCGGCGAGGGCGTCGGCCAGGGCGTCGGCATCGCGACCGTGGCGCTCGAGGGTCACGCCCACCGCCGTCCCGTCGCCGCGCCGCACCAGCGCGATCGACAGGGCGGTGAGCAGGATCTCGTCGGGACGGGCGCTGTAGGGCCGACCGGCCCGGCGCAGGAAGGCGTCGGTGGCGTCGGCGTCGAGGCTGTCGGCGATCTCGGTCTGGGCGGATTCGACGTTGGGGGCGTCGGGCCGGACCGGCCGCAACGCGGCATCGGGGCACGGCCCCCCGGCTTGCCAGCCTGCCAGCCAGGATTCGCGGCGCCCGGCATGTCCGGGGTGCCGGGCCAGGACGTCGAGGCTGCGGGCCCAGCCCGGGAAGCTCGTCGGCGGGGGCGCGAGCGGCCGCCCGGCGAGGGCCGCCGCGAGGTCCTGGATCAATATGCGCCACGACATGGCGTCGACCACGAGGTGGTGGGCGACGAGGAGGAGCCGCTCGGTCCCGTCCGCCGGCAGGGTGACGTGCACGGCCCGCCAGACCGGCCCTTCGGCGAGGTCGAGGCTCGTCTGGGCTTGCGCGGCGAGGGCCGCGAAGGCCGGCGCACCGTCCGCCGCGCGCCGCCACAGCGGGGGCTCCTGCCCTGGTGCCCGGCAGGTCTGGGTCCAGGCCCCGTGCGCGTCCCGCGCGAAGCGCAGGCGCAGCGCGGGATGGGCGGCCTCGACGGCCGCGAGGGCCTCAGCGAGGCGGCCCGGGTCGAGGGGTGCCCGGGGCGCGAGCACGATCGCCTGATTCCAGTGCTGCCGGTTCGGGACGGGGCCGTCGAGGAACCGGCGCTGGATCGGGGTGAGGGGAACCGGACCGGCCTCGCGCGCCGGGTCGACCTGGGGGGCCGGCGCGGCCGCGCTGTCCGGGGCCGCGTCGAGATGCGCCGCCAGGGCGGCGAGGCGCGGGTGGGTGAAGACGTCCCGCGGCGTCAGCGCGAGGCCGCTCTCCCGGGCGCGGGCGACGAGCTGGAGGGCGAGGATCGAGTCGCCGCCGCGCTCGAAGAAGCTGTCCCGGCGCGACAGGCGTCGGGCGTCGAGGCCGAGCACGCCGGCCCAGAGGGCGGCGAGGCGCGTCTCGGTCTGACCGCGCGGCGGATCGAAGCCGGTGCTGCCGCCCGCGGCGTCCGCGCCCGCCCAGTCGGGTTCGGGGAGCCGTCCTGGGTCGAGCTTCCCGTTGGCGGAGACCGGCAGGGCGGGCAGGGCGAGGATGCGGGCGGGGCGCAGCGCGTCGGGCAGCGTGTCGGCCAGGGCCCGCTGCAGCGCGGGCTCGTCGAGCGCGCCGCCGGCCGCCGGCACCGCGTAGCCCACCAGCCGCAGC
>NZ_KB911353.1:0-1508 GCF_000383455.1 Methylobacterium sp. 285MFTsu5.1
GGCCCGGACGGGGTAGAACGCGCACGATGAGCGGGTCGGTCGCTGGCTCGACGCCGACGACGGTCAGGCCATCGGGCACGAGGGGCAGGATACGGGGGACTGTCAGGAATTCCGTGTGCGGGCGGCGGGTTGAACATCAGGCCGCCATGGCCCGGGTGAAGCGCTCGCCGAAGATGACGGCGAACTGCGCCTTGGCCATGACCCACTCACGCGGCCCCATCTTCCACGCCTTCTCGGAGCGGTTCAAGACCAGGTAGAGCAGCTTCAGCGCCCCTCGTCGGTCGGGAAGTGCCCGCGGGCGCGCACAGCCCGGCGCAGCGTGGCGTTCAGGGCCTCGATGGCGTTCGTGGTGTACAGGATCCGGCGAACCTCGCCGGGGAAGGCGTAGAACGGGACCACCTCGCCCCAGGCCCGTCGCCAGCTCTGGGCGATGGCCGGGTAGCGCCGACCCCATTCGCTCGTCTCGAAGGCCGCCAAGGCCGCCTCGCCAGCCGCGGCATCGAGCGCGCGGTAGATGTCCTTCAGCGCACCCGCCACGAGCTTGCGGTCCTTGTAGGACACGAAGTCGAGGCTATGGCGTAGCAGGTGGACGATGCAGGTCTGGACCAGCGCCTCGGGGAACACCGCCCGGATCGCATCGGGGAAGCCCTTCAGGCCATCGACCACGGCCAGCAGCACGTCCTCGACGCCGCGGTTCCTGAGCTCGTTCATGACCCGCAACCAGAACTTGGCGCCCTCGTTCTGCTCCAGCCAGAGGCCGAGGATCTCCTTGGCGCCGTCGGCGCGCACGCCCAGCGCGATGTGGACGGCCTTGTTGCGGACCACGCCCTCGTCACGCACCTTGATCCACAAGGCGTCGAAGAACACGATCGGGTAGACCGGCTCGAGCGGCCGGGCCTGCCAGGCAGCGACCTCCTCCAGGACCGCGTCGGTCACCGCGCTGATCAGGTCGGGTGAGACCTCGATCCCGTAGAGCTCGCGCAGGTGCGCGACGATCTCCCGGGTGCTCATGCCACGGGCGTACATCGACACGATCTTGTCGTCGAAGCCGGGAAAGCGGCGCTGATACCGGGCGATCAACTGTGGGTCGAACGTCGCCTGCCGGTCGCGCGGGATCGAAAGCTCGATCCGGCCCGTCTCGGTGGTGACCGTCTTGCGACCGTAGCCGTTGCGCGTGTTGCCGGCGTCCTCGCCCGCCAGATGGTGGTCCATCTCGGCGTTGAGCGCCCACTCGGCCAGGGCCTTCTTCAGCTCGTCCAGCAGGCCATCGGCCTCGAAGGCCGTCTTCGGATCGGCCCCAGCCAGGAGCTGGTCCAGGATTGCGTCAGGGATGCGGGGTGCTTTGCGTCGTGCCATCGGGAACCTCCTTCGGATCCACTATGGCCGCCCGCACACGAAATTCCTGACAGTCCCGGATACGGCGGGGCATGGCGTCCTCCGGAAAGCCGATCTCCGGAGATGGGGCACGTCCCGCCGGCCGGCACACTTCGCCACACGAAGTGCGGAAG
>NZ_KB911355.1:0-1403 GCF_000383455.1 Methylobacterium sp. 285MFTsu5.1
CCTCACCCATGGACGCCTCCTGCAGTGGTGTTGCAACACCTCCACTCTGGCACATCGATGCCGTCAGGGGGCGTCCACCCCTACGCTTTGGAGAAGCGCCGACGGCGGTCCGGGCGGCCGGGTAGGGTGGTTTTCCGTCGGTCTGCTATTGATCGGCAGCAGGGGAGAGCGGACATCGCGCCGCGCCTGCTTCCTACTGTCAACCGAAGACCAAGGGGCAGTCGGCCGCGACCTCGGCGGTTATTGCCTTCAGCCTCCAACGACCGGGGCACATCTTGAGAGGCTGAATGTCAGGCAAGCCGACCCGGGGGCGCCCGCTGCCTGATCACTGTGTCCGCGAGGTAGGGACCGGTGCCACCGCGAGCGCCTGCGCGACGTGGCGGAGCTTGTCGGGATTGCGGGTAATGTAGATCGCGGTGATTTGGCCGTCCTCGATGGCGAGCGCAGTTGTTTGGAGAACGTCGCCGCGTTCGCGGCTGATATAGCCGGGCAAGCCGTCGATCCAGACGGGTTCGAGTATCTGCGCCCAGCCTTGCCCCCATTTGCGCCGCACACCCTCGAACATGCGCAGGAGGCGGTCCAATCCAGTGATGGGGTTGATGAAGGCCAAAACCTTGCCGCCGCCATCGGAGCGCAGCACCGCATTCTCGGCGAGAAGTGTACGCAGCGCTGCGGTGTCGCCGCTGGTGGATGCCGCGAAGAAGGCCTGTGCAATCCGCTCGCCCTCTTCGCGCTCTACGGGGAAGCGCGGACGCGCAGCCTCCACGTTCCGCCGTGCCCGGACGGCGAGTTGGCGCACGGCCGCCGCCTCCCGGTCAAGCGTGTCTGCCACCTCGCCGAGCGGCACGCCGAAGACGTCGTGGAGGAGAAATGCCGCCCGCTCGAGCGGCGACAGACGCTCCAGCGCCATCATCAGCGTCAGCGTTAGGTCATCTTTGTCCAGCCCATCCTCCTGGTTCTCGACGAGTGGATCGGGCAGCCAAGCGCCGACGTAGGTCTCCCGGCGGGCGCGGGCCGACTTCATCTCGTCGAGGCAGAGGCGCGTAACGATGCGCGCGAGGAACGGATAGGGAGCAGAGACCTTCGTCTGGTCCACCGCCACCCAGCGCAGCCAGGCATTCTGCACGACATCCTCCGCTTCGCTGCGCGAGCCAAGCATGCGGTAGGCGATGCGCAACAGCCGCGCGCGATGGACCTCGAAGGTCGCCGTGGCAATTTCGGCCTGCGACATGGCCCGTTCCTCGTAAACGAAGCCGGTTGAGCGAATGTGGATGACCATCGGCTATCCTCGCCGCCTTGAACAGCTGAGTGATCCTCCCTCGGTGTCGCGGACACAGAGAGATCATTTCGTGGTCCTCTCGGCTTGCTCGGGCGTAAGATAGCCGAGTGCCGAGTGGATGCGT
>NZ_KB911356.1:0-1362 GCF_000383455.1 Methylobacterium sp. 285MFTsu5.1
CCGTGTGTGGACGCCCCATCGGATTCAAGGGGGTGTTGGAGAGATTTGTGCGCGCAGGATCAGGTGCTGCCGTGTGTCCGGCCTGTTGATGCAGCCTTCATCACGGCTGCTGGCCTGTATGGAGAGCGCGGATCGGGTCCAAGTCGCTTTGGCGCGCTCGAGGCGCTTGGCCATTCACTGGTTTTCCCGACCCCGTCTTCTGACCGTTGCGCCATACCTCTCGACTGACCTTCCCTGCCTCCCTGACGCCTCAGGCCGTGGCGATCACGCCGTGGCCGGAGCTCTGTAGGAGCCGCCATGGGCCATCAAGGCCCAGACGATCCTCGCCATCTTGTTCGCAAGGGCGACGGTGATCAGCATGCGCGGCTTGCGCGACAGCATGCCGGCCAACCATGCCCCAGCTTTATCGGGATCACGCGCCGCGACCTTGGTCGCAGAACTCGCGCCCAGGATCAGCAACCGTCGCAGGCTGCGCTCGCCCATCTTGGTCGTTCGCCCCAGCCGCTCCTTGCCGCCGCTGGAGTGTTGCCGCGGGACGAGACCGAGCCAAGCCGCAAAGTCGCGCCCGCGGCGGAAGGTACTGGCGGCCGGTGCCAGAGCCACGAGTGCGGTCGCGATCACCGGGCCGACACCCGGTATCGTCATCAGCCGCTTGGCCACGGCATCGTCCTTCGCGCGTTGGGCGATCTCGCGGTCGAGAAGTGCGATCTGCGCCTGGAGCGCCTCCAGGCTGCCCGCAATGATGGCCAAGGCCGGCCTTGCCTCGGCCGGCACGTCAGATGTGGGGTCGCGGACGATCGCCACGAGCTGGCCTACGTGCCCGACACCTTGGCGAACGACGTACCCGAACTCCGTGAGGTGCCCGCGCAGTGCATTGATCAATTGGGTCCGCTGACGCACGAGCAGGTCGCGCGTACGGAACACCACTGCGGAGGCCTGGGCCTGCGCGCTCTTTCCCTGAACGAACCGCATCGTCGGCCGCTGCGCCGCCTCGCAGATCGCCTCAGCATCGGCCATGTCGTTCTTCTGCCGCTTCACGAACGGCTTCACGTAGGCTGGCGGGATGAGCCGCGTTTCGTGGCCTGCCAAAGCTATCTCACGGGCCCAGTAATGAGCGCTGGCGCATGCTTCCATAGCAACCACGCAACGCGGAAGTGTCGAGAAGAACGTCAGCACCTGATCACGCCGCAGCTTCTTGCGGAAAACGACGACACCGCTCGTATCCGCGCCGTGAACCTGGAAAACTGATTTCGCCAGATCGATCCCGACTGTGCTAACCTCACCCATGGACGCCTCCTGCAGTGGTGTTGCAACACCTCCACTCTGGCACATCGATGCCGTCAGGGGGCGTCCACCCCTACG
>NZ_KB911358.1:0-1285 GCF_000383455.1 Methylobacterium sp. 285MFTsu5.1
TGATCCGCCCCCAGTGAAGTGGTCCGCCCTGAGGTATGGCTTTCGGGCCAGGACGAGGACGGACAGATGGGAACGAAGGGGCACAAGCCGGAGGATGTCGTCGCCAAGCTGCGGCAGGTGGATGTGCTGGTCTCGCAGGGCCAGAGCGTCGGGGACGCGATCCGCACGATTGGCGTGACGGAGGTGACGTACTACCGCTGGCGCAAGGAGTACGGCGGCCTGAAGAGCGACCAGGTCCGGCGCATGAAGGACCTGGAGACCGAAAACCAGCGGCTCCGGAAGGCGATCGCAGATCTCACGCTCGACAAGCTGATTCTGCAGGAGGCTGCCCGGGGAAACTGACCAGCCCCGCGCGCCGACGCGCCTGCATCGCGCATGTGATGGACGTCCTGGACGTCTCCGAGCGCCGCGCGTGCCGTGCGCTCGGTCAGCATCGTTCGACGCAGCGCAAGGTGCCGCGGGGCAGAGATGATGAGGCGGCGCTGACCGCCGATCTCGTGGAACTGGCGCGCCGATACGGGCGCTATGGCTACCGGAAGATCGGCGCGCTGCTGAAGGCGGCCGGCTGGTTGGTCAACGACAAGCGGGTCGAGCGGATCTGGCGGCGCGAAGGGCTCAAGGTGCCCGGCCGCCAGCAGAAGAAGGGCCGACTGTGGGACGGGGATGGTTCCTGCATCCGGCTCAAACCGGAGCGGCGCGATCACGTGTGGGCCTACGACTTCGTCGAGGCGCGCACCCATGACGGGCGCAAGTTCCGGATGCTCAACGTCGTCGACGAGTTCACCCGCGAATGTCTGGCGATCCGCGTTGCGCGCAAGCTGAAGGGAGCTGACGTGATCGACGTGCTCTCGGACCTGTTTATCCTGCGCGGCGTGCCCGAGCACGTTCGCTCCGATAACGGGCCCGAGTTCATCGCCAAGTCGGTGCAGTCCTGGATTGCGGCCATTGGCGCGAAGGCCGCCTACATCGCGCCAGGCTCACCGTGGGAGAACGGCTTTGTCGAAAGCTTCAACGCGCGATTGCGGGATGAACTCCTGAACGGCGAGATTTTCTACACCCTGAAGGAGGCACAGATCATCATCGAAAGCTGGCGTCGGCACTACAACACGATCCGCCCGCACGGTGCGCTTGGCTACAAGCCACCAGCGCCGGAGGTGTTCGTGCCAGCCACGACCGCTTGCCCGACTGCGCTCGCCCGACCGGCTCCGGCGGCCAAGCTACCCGTAGAGCAGAGGCCGACCCTGCACTAATTTTGAACTCGGACCACCTCGTGGGGGCAGGTCAC
>NZ_KB911359.1:0-1217 GCF_000383455.1 Methylobacterium sp. 285MFTsu5.1
CGACACCTTCCCCGCTCAGCATGAGCGTATCAGAGGTGTCCGCGATGCCGAGGGAGGATCAGTCTACCGCATCCTCAAAGCCGAGGGCCTCAATCGGCTTCCGCCGTCCGAGAAGGCCCACAAGCCGCACGGCAGCTTCAAGGACTTCGAGGTCGGCTTCATCCACGTCGACGTGAAGCACCTGCCCAAGTTGCAAGACCGCGACCGCGTCTCGCGCAAACGCTACCTATACGTCGCCATCGACCGGGCCTCCCGCTACGTGCATCTCGCCGTCAAGGACGACTATCAAGCGACATCCGGAACTGGCTCTTCCGCAGGTTCGGTGCTGACGGTGGGAGGCGCTCGGTCTGGTTTGTCGGGCGGTTTCTGCTCCGCCTCACGCGGCGTGAAGGACGCGCTGCCGGAGCAGGTCGAGGCCGGCGCGGCCGTACATGGAGCGCTTGATCAGCTTCAGGCGGTTCACCTGCCCCTCGACCGCCCCGTTGCTCCACGGCTCGCCGATGGCCGCGTGGACAGCGACCTCGTCCTGCCGCAGCCCGGCGACGAAGCCACCAAGTTCACTCGCGGCGGCCGCCTCCAGCCACGGCTTCAATGCGGCCGGATCGCGGGCGCGCAGGATTGCCCCGAAGCCGCGTACCTGCTCGGCCGCGGCCTGCAGCCTGGGCGCAAGAGCACACAGCGCTGCGATGAAGCGGCGATCCGCGGGCGGAAGGCTGGCCGGATCGCTTATCAGGCACCGCGCGATGCGGCGTGTCGACGGGATGCGGGCCGAGGGCGGTCGAGTTGGAAGGCCCCGGCGCCGTCGCTTCGCCCAGCGCTGGACGATCTCGTAGCCGCCCTCGAAGCCGATGGCGCGAAGCTCGCGATACAGGCCCGCCGCGTTGTGCTGACCCTCCTGCCAGCGCGCCTCGACAAAGCGCAGATGAGCATCGAGCCGGCTCGGGGCCGGCGCCCGGCGATAGGGCACGAACGCTCCCACGCGCAGCCAGCGTCGTACGCTGTTGCGGGAGGCGCTGTCGACGCCGGGTGAATGATGGACGAAGGCGCCGACTGAAAAATCCCCAGTTCTGCGCGCGTCCGCAGGGTCGGAGGCGCTGATCTGGGCAGCCGGGCGTCGTCACCTCGCCGATGATCGAACCTCGTGAGCGCACGAGGAGTGTCGGCGGTGATCCAGCTCGGAGAACTCGTCATGATCCTGGACCTGCACCGCCAGGGCC
>NZ_KB911360.1:0-1108 GCF_000383455.1 Methylobacterium sp. 285MFTsu5.1
CGCAGATCCGCGACGTTGGCGTCACCTAGCCGTTGCGCGTGTTGCCGGTGTCCTCGCCCGCCAGATGATGGTCCATCTCGGCGTTGAGCGCCCGCTCGGCCAGGGCCTTCTTCAGCTCGTCCAGCAGGCCATCGGCCTCGAAGGCCGTCTTCGGATCGGCCCCGGCCAGGAGGTGATCCAGGATTGCGTCAGGGATGCGGGGTGCTTTGCGTCGTGCCATCGGGAACCTCCTTCGGGTCCACTATGGCCGCCCGCACACGAAATTCCTGACAGTCCCCGATAACGGTTACGGTCGAAACCAAAATCTCGGCCTTTTGAAATCGATCAGAAAGAAAAAGTATATTAGCTGTCCCTGTCGCGAAGGCCCGCCCCAACCGGCCTGCGGCAGGCGGCCTGGGTGCTGTGATGCAAAGCTCGACCCAGGCCGCCGTGTATACCGTCCCATGGTGAGATCAGAAGGCCGTCAAACACACTCGCGCCCTTCGCTTTGAACTCCCAAACCGTCACGCCTCAGGTCCGACCCGGGATCGTCCGGTATCCCACGAAGCGATCGAACACGATCCGATCACCTGCGACGGCGGCCGCCGGCCGCTCGGTCATCATTAGAAGGCCTGCATATTCCACACGCAGAAGCCGTGCTCCGGACGGACGCCGAACAGCTGCTCCGCTGTCTAACCGGACCTCGTGGTTCGGAAGGCGCGACAATCGAAGCCAACGCCGGCTGGACCGACATGTCTTGGCTCCTGCGTCGGCTGGGTTCCAAACCGCGATCGGGACCTTGCCCCCTCAGAAACCCTGAGACGCCGCGTATGGCAGGATGCCCGCGAAAGCCTAGTCATCTTGCCCGAGATGCGACCGGGTGTACCGCCTGCGGATTGTGAGACACCGATCTGAAGCCTACGCGGCGATGGCCGCGGGTGGAAGCTGCGCGGCGCGGATATCGGCCGGTGGCCGGAACCCGTGTCGCTCTATCAGCCACGCCTCATTGTAGAGATCCCGGAACGCCAGCAGGCCGTGGCGCAGATCCTCGACCGTATCGAAGTGCTCGACCCACAACAGGTTCTCCTTGAGGATGCGGATGAAGCGCTCGGCGCAGCCATTCCCCTCC
>NZ_KB911361.1:0-1115 GCF_000383455.1 Methylobacterium sp. 285MFTsu5.1
CGCTCCGCCGGGCTGACCAGGGGCGTCACGCCACGCTCACGATGGGGTCCCGATTGGAAGCCGATCCGGGGTCCCGTTCCAATGCCGTTTGACAGGTCAGGGCACGCTTCCCATCCCGAGCCGAAATTGCCGGAGGGCTTACGAATAGCTGCTCTCAGAAACAGCCAAGGGCCGACTTTATGGCATCCTTGGGCGTACAGCAGCCCATTCAATGGAATTGGTCGGTCGGTTCAGACGAGCTCATGCTCCGCGCCAGCAGAATGCCCGCCACCACGAGTGCCTGTCTCAGCACAGGGAGCATTTCCTTGGCGCTGTCCTGCTCAATGAGCCCGTGCGCGATCAGCAGGTAGTCAGCTACGGCTTCCAGGGCTGAGCCGGGTGGCGTCGTCGGGCTCGTAGGCGGAGGGACAAAGCGCGCGAGGGTGCCGTAGGCACTCAGCGGCTCCGAGCCGCTGGAAATGATCTCGGTTAGTGAGCCTAGGTAGCCCAGGAAGGTGTGCCCCGGTGGACCATAGGATGGCACGGCGCCGATCATCACCCAGGCGTAGCTGCCATCGGCCCGACGTAGGCGAGTGCGGAGGCTGTATTCGCTCTGCTGATCACGGACGCTGCGCAGGAAAGTGACGGCAGTCTCGTAGTCGTCAGGATGCATGCAGATGAGCCATCCGTGTCCCACGGCTTCAGCAGCTGCCTGGCCGATGAATGCGGCCCACTCGGGGCTGACGTAGGTCACGCGGCCGTCCGCCTGTGTGACGAAGATCATTTCGATATATCCGAGAGCCGAATGGTGAGTTGTCGGACCGTAACCTGTATAAAAAATCAGCTTCGTCCAGAAGTTGACAGGCGCTTTCTGAGACACTTTCTCCGCGAGTGGCCTCGGCACCATCATGAACGGGGTTGCGATCCCGCAGGCAGGCGGCGTTTCGGAAAACCGCTTAGGCGTACGGCGTACCCCTCGGACAGTTCTTAGCGGGTGTGCCCTCGGCAGTATCGATGGCAAGGGAGGACGAGTGCGAATGACCGTGTGTGGACGCCCCATCGGATTCAAGGGGGTGTTGGAGAGATTTGTGCGCGCAGGATCAGGTGCTGCCGTGTGTCCGGCCTGTTGATGCAGC
>NZ_KB911362.1:0-1114 GCF_000383455.1 Methylobacterium sp. 285MFTsu5.1
CTGCAGGATGGACGGGCCCGGCTGGTGCGGCACGGTCACGGGCCGGAGTGGGCGATCCAGACCGGCATCGGCCCGGTGCCGGTCGCGCGTCCGTGTCCGGGATCGCGGTACGAGCGGGTCTGAGGACCGGGTTCGATTCACCTCGACCATCCTGCCGAAATGGGCGCGGCGCACCCGCAGCCTGGATGCGCTGCTGCCGGTTCTATACCTACGCGGTGTCTCGACCGGCGACTTCCAGGACGCGCTGGCCGCCCTCTTGGGGCGTGACGCCCCGAACCTCTCGCCGGCCGTCATCGCCCGGCTGACGGCGACGTGGGCGGATGAGTACGCCCGCTGGCAGGGCCGCGATCTCTCCGCGCGCCGCTACGCCTACATCTGGGCTGACGGCGTCTATCTGCAGGCGCGGATGGCCGAGCAGGCAGACTGCATGCTCGTGCTGATCGGGGCGACGCCCGAGGGCAAGAAGGAGCTCGTCGGCTTCCAGGCGGGTGTGCGCGAGAGTGCCCAGAGCTGGCGGGAGCTGCTCGTCGACGTGAAGCGGCGCGGGCTGTCGATCGCGCCCGAGATCGCCGTCGGCGACGGCGCTCTCGGCTTCTGGCGGGCGCTGGACGAGGTCTTCCCCGGCACAGCTCACCAGCGGTGTTGGGTCCACAAGGCAGCCAACGTGCTCGACAAGGTGCCGAAGTCCGTCCAGCCGGCCATGAAGGCGGACTTGCGCGAGATCCACGGCGCGCCGACCCGGGCGGCAGCCGAGGTGGCGCTGGCCGTCTTCGTCGAGAAGTACGGGACCAAGTCCTCCGCGCCGCTGCCTGCTTGACCAAGGATCGGGAGGCGCTGCTGACGTTCTACGACTACCGGCCGAGCACTGGGATCACCTGCGCAGCTCGAACCCGATCGAGAGCGTGTTCGCCACGGTGCGGCATCGGACCGTGCGGACCAAGGGGGCGCTCTCGGCCACGACCGCCGAGCTGATGGTGTTCAAGCTGGTGATGGCGGCGTCGAAAACCTGGCGCCGGCTGAAGGGCGAAAACCAGTTGCCGAAGGTCGTGGCCGGCGTCATCTTCCGCGACGGGACCGAGGTCGTCGCGAGCCCAGATCACCGCGCCGCCTGACC
>NZ_KB911363.1:0-1113 GCF_000383455.1 Methylobacterium sp. 285MFTsu5.1
AGGATGGACGGGCCCGGCTGGTGCGGCACGGTCACGGGCCGGAGCGGGCGATCCAGACCGGCATCGGCCCGGTGCCGGTCGCGCGGGTCCGTGTGCGGGATCGCGAGCGGGTCTGAGGACCGGGTCCGGTTCACCTCGACCATCCTGCCGAAATGGGCGCGGCGCACCCCCAGCCTGGATGCGCTGCTGCCGGTCCTGTACCTACGCGGTGCTTCGACCGGCGACTTCCAGGACGCGCTGGCCGCCCTCTTGGGTCGTGACGCCCCGAACCTCTCGCCGACCGTCATCGCCCGGCTGACCGCGGCCTGGGCGGACGAGTACGCCCGCTGGCAGGGCCGTGACCTCTCGGCCCGTCGCTACGTCTACGTCTGGGCTGATGGTGTCTACCTGCAGGCCCGGATGGAGGAGCAGGCCGAGTGCATGCTCGTGCTGATCGGGGCGACGCCCGAGGGTCGCAAGGAGCTCGTCGGCTTCCAGGTGGGCGTGCGCGAGAGTGCCCAGAGCTGGCGGGAACTGCTCGTCGACGTGAAGCGGCGCGGGCTGTCAATCGCGCCCGAGATCGCGGTCGGCGACGGCGCTCCCGGCTTCTGGCGGGCGCTGGACGAGGTCTTCCCCGGCACCGCTCACCAGCGGTGTTGGGTCCACAAGACGGCCAACGTCCTCGACAAGGTGCCGAAGTCCATCCAGCCGGCGATGAAGGCGGACTTGCGCGAGATCCACGGCGCGCCGACCCGGGCGGCAGCCGAGGTGGCGCTGTCCGTGTTCGTTGAGAAATACGGGGCCAAGTACCCCCGCGCCGCTGCCTGCCTGACCAAGGATCGGGAGGCGCTGCTGACGTTCTACGACTTCCCGGCCGAGCACTGGGATCACCTGCGCAGCTCGAACCCGATCGAGAGCGTGTTCGCTACGGTGCGGCATCGGACCGTGCGGACCAAAGGGGCGCTCTCGGCCACGACCGCCAAGCTGATGGTGTTCAAGCTGGTCATGGCGGCGTCGAAAACCTGGCGCCGGCTGAAGAGCGAAAACCAGTTGCCGAAGGTCGTGGCCGGCGTCATCTTCCGCGACGGGACCGAGGTCGTCGCGAGCCCAGATCACCGCGCCGCCTGACCGCCG
>NZ_KB911364.1:0-1111 GCF_000383455.1 Methylobacterium sp. 285MFTsu5.1
AGCGGCATGGTGTTGTTGGCGTTGAAGCGCGGGTAGGAGCAGATCGTGGCGTTGTTGGACAGGGGCGTGACGCTGCCCACGGGCAGCCCCGCGCCCATTCCCGCCTCTACTCCTGCCTCCCCGCCGGACCCGGCCTGAGGTTCGGCGTGGGCGACGAGGCGGTCGAGCCAGTCGCCGAAGACCTCGGCGTCGGAGTTGAGCAGGACGACGGCGCGGCCCTGGCGCAGGCCGAGGGCGCGGTTGACCGAGCGGACGAAGCCGAGGTTCTGCTCGTTCTCGACGAGGTGGAACAGGCCGCGGCCGGCGAGGGCGGCCAGCTCCGCGGTGAGTTCCGGGTCGGGGGAGCGGTCGTTGACGGCGAGCAGGGTGAAGGGGGTGGCCTGGGGCGCCGACAGGCAGGCATGGATGGCGCGCAGGGTCTCGCCGCGGCCCTTGTAGACCGGGACGATGACGACGACGCGGGCCTGCACGATGGGCAGGGCGCGGGGCAGGCGGTCCCAGTCATCGGCCGCCGGGGCCTCCATGGGCGGGTAGGTGCCGAGATCCTCGGGGCAGCCCATCAGCCCGGCGGCGCGGCCGGTCCGCACGTAGTGCAGGAACGGCGACTCCCCCGCGCCCAGCAGATGCCCGTAGGCCCGGCGGTAGAAGCGGGTCGAGAAGGTCTTGCTCGGGTCGCGGTCCTCCTCCTGCCCGTGGGACAGGAAGTGGATCACCGGGCCGTTCTCGAAGCCGCGGGTGTCGGGGTAGCGCTTGACGTACCAGGGCGCGTCGAAGAGCGGCTCGATCAGGCGGGCCTGCTCGAACAGCTCCGCGTCCTCCTCGGCCGGCAGCGCGCCGTAGCGCGGATCGAAGGCCTCGCCCGCGAGGTCGTCGCCGCGCAGAAGGGCCCGGGCGAGGTGATGGACGAAGGGCGCGAGGCCCGTCGCCTCCGCGGAGGGATGGTGCGCGCGGTAGGCCCAGCCGTTGAAATCGGGTCGGGGATTGCGGCCCGTCTTCCAGCCGGTGTCGCAGTAGTCGCGCACCGCGTCCTCCGCCTCGGACAGCCCGTGGCGCGCCCGGTAGAAGCCGTGGTCGAAATGCCCCGCCACCAGCCGCGCCTGCAGGTCCAGGA